>NZ_WIBD01000068.1:0-316 GCF_009495975.1 Pseudomonas sp. SZ57
GATCAGGACCGCTTCCGTCTGGCACTGCGCCAGGCGCAGGCGACGGTCGCCGAACGTCAGGAAACCTGGGAGCAGGCACGCCGTGAGAACAAACGTAACCGCGGCCTGGGCAATCTGGTCGCCCGCGAACAACTGGAAGAAAGCCAGTCACGCGAAGCCCGAGCCCTTTCGGCACTGGGCGAATCAAAGGTTGCGGTGGATGCCGCGCAGTTGAACCTGGATCGCTCGGTGATCCGCAGTCCGGTGGACGGCTACCTCAACGACCGCGCCCCCCGCGAACATGAGTTCGTCACTGCCGGGCGTCCGGTGCTTTCGG
>NZ_WIBD01000069.1:0-230 GCF_009495975.1 Pseudomonas sp. SZ57
CCCCCGCCCCCCCCCCCCCCCCCCCCCCCCCCCCCCCCCCCCCGCCCCCGCCCCCCCCATAGCGAATTCGGTCGCATCCCCCCTGGATGTTCCCAGGGCTACGCCCCCTATACGAGGACAAGTCCGCTCCTACGACCGTTGGGCAGAATCAAAATCGCCTCCTGCCCGAGGGGTAGGTGTGAACGTGTTCGCGAAGACGGTCGCTTATGCGATTCATGTTCGGAAAGCTT
>NZ_WIBD01000070.1:0-251 GCF_009495975.1 Pseudomonas sp. SZ57
ACACTATGAGGCACCCGCCGTATCGGTGATTATCCCCGTAGGCCCAGGACATGGCCGATACCTGATTGACGCGCTTGACAGCCTGATAGCCCAGGATACCGATAGCTGGGAGTGCATTGTCGTCAACGACAGCGGCGAGCCCATTGACACACGCGGGCATGCATGGGCGCATGTGGTAGATGGGCTACAGCTGGGCGCTGGCAATGCGCGCAACATTGGCGTTGAAGTGAGCAGGGCTCCGCTGCTCTGCT
>NZ_WIBD01000071.1:0-252 GCF_009495975.1 Pseudomonas sp. SZ57
AAAACTTCTGCCCCGCCTTCGGCTGTCGCAGGCACGATACTAGGCGCTTGAAATTCGAAGAAATTATTTTTCTTCATGTATTCTCTGAATGAATCAATAATAGTTTCTTGCACTTTGAAAACTGCTTGAACTTTCGGATGACGAAGAACAAGCGCGCGATTGTCGAGCTCTGTAACCAATTCTAGATTGTACCCCTCGAGCGACATGTCGAAAGGTAATTCGTGTGCAGCACCCAAGACTTCTATCCCAGTA
>NZ_WIBD01000072.1:0-265 GCF_009495975.1 Pseudomonas sp. SZ57
TCGAACGCTAGGAAGCTCTCGCCCTCCCATGCGCGCGTGACGATGTTGTAAGGCGCGGCAAGGTGGACGATGTACATGCCGAATAACGCCCGCGTGCGTTCGTCGTTGTCTTCTCTAAACAAAACCGCCAGTCGTAATGACTGGCGGTTGTAGTAGCTGGATATGGCGGACAGCGCGTGTTCGTCCGTGTCCGCGTCCCCGATGATCTCGGAGAGCGGCGGAATGGGCAGCGGTGGCTCACCTGACAGCACACGGTTATCGAAGT
>NZ_WIBD01000073.1:0-237 GCF_009495975.1 Pseudomonas sp. SZ57
CTCTCGCGCACCCTCGACCGGGCCGTCCGCGCCAACGCCCGCCTCGCCCTCAAGACGCAACTCAAGTACTTCTCGCCCAAGGGCACGGTCAAGCGCGCCGACCTCGTGCAGGCCGCGATGATGGGGCTACGTCGGGCGCTCCTCGACTACGACCCGAACTTCACCCCCGCCGGCAAAAAGTCCGGCGTCAAGATCTCGTCGTACGCGATCAACTGGATCCACCAGTCGATGGGCGAG
>NZ_WIBD01000074.1:0-258 GCF_009495975.1 Pseudomonas sp. SZ57
TAAGATCCACCGCTGGATTTAATGTGCCAGCCGGATCTAAAGAAAATAAAAATGATGTATTTATGGTAATTTTGCGATTGCCTAAAGTAAAATTTGGGGTTTGGTTAAACGAACCAAATAATTTAACTTCTCCCACATTATCTTGATCAACATCAACAGAAAAATTATCCAAGAAACACAATCTGGGTAGAGATAATGAATTGCCAAAAAAATCACATTTATAAATGTTAGCTTTTCCAAAATTACCAGAATATCCAA
>NZ_WIBD01000075.1:0-224 GCF_009495975.1 Pseudomonas sp. SZ57
CCTGCGCCGCGTGCAGACATCGGATGGCCGCAGCCGTGTCTTCATCAACGACCAGGCGGCAAGCGTCACGCTGTTGAAGGAGCTCGGCCGGCGACTGGTCGAAATCCATGGCCAGCACGATGACCGCGCACTGATCGATATCGATATTCACCGTACACTGCTCGACGCTTTCGGTTCGCTGGAAACCAAGGCGGCAACGGTCCGCTCATTGCACAAGACCTGGC
>NZ_WIBD01000076.1:0-151 GCF_009495975.1 Pseudomonas sp. SZ57
CAAGGACTGCGGCATGTTCAACACCGAAACGAACACCTGCGTGCAGGTCCAGTCGAACTATTGATCCTGCCGGGGGCGGTTCCTGCCGCCCCCCTCTTTCCCGGAAACGCGCCCATGATCCGCCCGCTGATTGCCCTTGTCCTGACGTTGC
>NZ_WIBD01000076.1:249-400 GCF_009495975.1 Pseudomonas sp. SZ57
GTCGCTGCCTGCCGCCGCGAACCCCGCGCTGGACGCGGTCATTGCGGACAATCTCGACCAGATCGAAAAGCCGTCCCGCCGGACGGTAGAACCGCTGGTGGCCGAGATCGCCGCCACCGGCCCCGAGGGCTTGGCGCTGTTGTCGGCTTGG
>NZ_WIBD01000077.1:0-269 GCF_009495975.1 Pseudomonas sp. SZ57
GTGGGGGATCGCGTCCCACTGGAAAGTGTTGTACAGGTCAACCGTCCGGTCCCACGTCGCGCTGCCGCTGAATACGATGTCGAAGATGTTTGTGAGCGTGACATAGCTCTTGATGCCGTACTCGGCAAAGAGCGGGGCGACCTTCTCCCTGAATACGTTGTCGGTGGAAAACGCGCTTGTCGCGTCGAACCCGATGACGAGCACAGGCACAGCCTTCGCCGGCCTGCGAATTTGATCGAGATGAACGGTTTGCCCGTTCATGTTGTTGA
>NZ_WIBD01000008.1:0-96080 GCF_009495975.1 Pseudomonas sp. SZ57
CAACCTTCGGGGGTCACACCAGGAGCGTGAGGAACGATAACCGCAACTATCGTGCGGCGCTCCGCGTCGTATGCCTTTCCGGACGCTCTGCGTCCTCTTGCGACGCAGAGCGTCGAGAACTGCATTCCCACGCTGGAGCGTAGGGAACGATGATCGCAACTATCGTGCGGCGCTCCGCGTCGCATGCCGTTCCGGACGCTCCGCGTCCTCTTGACGGCGCAAAGCGTCGAGAACTGCATTCCCACGCTGTAGTGTAGGGAACGATGATTGCAACTATCGTGCGACGCTCTGCGCTTATGGGCACGATAGCCAGAATCGGGGATCTGTCAGCTCCCCGCCACCATCATTCGCTCGATCAGTACCGAGCCGGTGCGGATGTTGCTGCGCAGCTCAAGATCGCTGCCAACGGCGACGATCTGCTTGAACATGTCGCGCATGTTGCCGGCAATGGTCACTTCCTGAACCGGGAACTGAATCTCGCCATTCTCTACCCAGAAGCCTGCCGCGCCGCGCGAATAGTCGCCGGTGACCATGTTCAGGCCGCTGCCCATCAGTTCGGTCACCAGCAAGCCGCGTCCCATGCGCCGGATCAGCGCGCCTTGGTCGTCCGAACCGTGGGTAACGAACAGGTTGTGCACACCGCCCGCGTTGGCAGTGCTCGGCATGCCCAGCTTGCGGCCGGAATACGTGCTCAGCACGTAGGAAACCAGATCCCCACCTGCCACGAACGGTTTGGCGAAGGTCGCCAGACCATCACTGTCGAACGCCGAACTGCCCATCGCATGCTTCAGGTGCGGGCGCTCATCAATGGTCATCCACTCGGGGAACAGGCGCTGACCCAGCGCGCCTTCGAGGAACGACGACTTGCGGTACAGGGTACCGCCGGAAATCGCACCGAGAAAGCTACCGAACAGGCCGCCTGCCAGCTCCGCAGCAAACAGAACCGGCACTTCACAGGTCGGCACAGGACGCGCGCCCAGACGGCTCGCTGCACGCAACGCAGCCTTGCGGCCAATGCTCTGCGCATCGGCCAGCAGATCGCCTTTGCGGTTGACGTCATACCAGTAATCGCGCTGCATCTGGCCTTCGCCCTCGGCGATCATCACACAGCTGAGGCTGTGCCGCGTTGACGCATAACCACCGATGAAGCCATTGCTGTTGCCGTATACACGGCAGCCCTGATGGGTATTGAGCGTGGTGCCGTCGGCGTTCTTGATGCGGCTGTCGGCATCGAAGGCCGCCGCTTCGCAGAGCAACGCCTTCTCGATGGCCTGCTCGGGCGTGATGTCCCAGGTGTGATAAAGGTCAAAATCCATGACCTCTTTGGCCATCAGCGCAGCGTCGGCCAGCCCGGAGCTTTCATCCTCGGAGGTGTGTTCGGCAATCGCCAAGGCAGCGGCGACCGTTTCACGAATCGCATCGGCGCCGGTTGCCGACGTGCTGGCCGAGCCCTTGCGCTGCCCGACATACAGGGTGATACCAAAGCCCTGATCGCGGTTGAACTCGACGGTTTCGACTTCACGCTGACGGACCGATGTCGACAGCCCCTGATCCACCGACACCGCGACTTCGCAGGCGCTGGCGCCCTGACGCCGGGCTTCGGCGATGATCTGCTCGACCTGTTCCTGCAGCTCGGGCAAGGCTTGTGGGCCGACGCTTTGGGTTGCACTCATGACTTTCTCCATCAAATTCTTCTTTCAGCACAGGCCGAATACCGACCGGGCCGGACAAGCGGCCCACGACTGGTTATCATGGCGGCGTTTCTTTGCGGACTGCCCCCATGGTTGATTCTTACGACGACTCCCTCGACGGGGAGAAAAGCAAAACCCAGGTCAAACGAGAGCTGCATGCTCTGGTCGACCTCGGCGAGCGACTGACAACACTCAAAGCCGATGTGCTGGCCAAGCTGCCGCTGACCGACGCTTTGCGCAAGGCCCTGGCCGAAGCGCCCAAGCACACGGCGAACATCGCGCGAAAGCGGCACATTCTGTTCATCGGCAAGCTGATGCGCGATCAGGACCAGGAAGCCATTCTGGTGTTGCTGGACCAACTCGATGCCTCCACTCGCCAATACAATGAACGTTTCCACAATCTGGAGCGCTGGCGTGATCGCCTGATCGCGGGCGATGACGCCGACCTCGAGAAATTCGTTGTCGAATACCCCGATGCCGACCGTCAGCAGCTGCGTTCGCTGATCCGTCAGGCGCAACACGAAGTTGCACGCAACAAACCGCCGGCCACCAGCCGCAAAATCTTCAAATACATCCGTGAGCTGGACGAACTTCAACGCGGTCTGCGTTGATTTCGCCCTCGGGGCCGGCAGCAGCAAGCAGCCGGCCCCGACTCACATTCAGCTACCGGTGCCACCCACGGTAATCGCGTCGATTTTCAGCGTAGGCTGACCCACACCGACCGGCAGCGACTGGCCATCTTTCCCGCACGTACCGACGCCGCTGTCCAGCGACAGATCGTTACCCACCATCGACACCCTGCTCATGGCTTCCGGCCCGTTACCGATCAAGGTCGCGCCTTTGACCGGCGCAGTGATCTTGCCGTCTTCGATCAAATAAGCCTCACTGGTCGAAAACACGAACTTGCCGCTGGTGATATCCACCTGGCCACCGCCCAGGTTGGCGCAGTAGATGCCGCGCTTCACTGAGGCGATGATTTCCTGCGGATCGCTCTGCCCGCCCAGCATGTAGGTGTTGGTCATGCGCGGCATCGGCAGGTGGGCATAGGACTCGCGACGGCCGTTGCCGGTGCGGGCCACGCCCATCAGGCGTGCATTGAGCTTGTCCTGCATGTAGCCCTTGAGCACGCCGTTCTCGATCAGCGTCGTGCATTCGGTCGGTGTGCCTTCGTCATCGACGCTCAGCGAGCCACGACGCCCCGCCAGGGTGCCGTCGTCGACGATGGTGCAGAGTTTCGACGCAACCATCTCGCCCATGCGCCCGCTGTAGGCCGAACTGCCCTTGCGGTTGAAGTCGCCCTCAAGGCCGTGGCCGACCGCTTCGTGCAGCAGCACACCGGACCAGCCGGAGCCGAGTACCACCGGCAAGGTGCCTGCCGGTGCGGGAATCGCTTCCAGGTTGACCAGTGCCTGACGCAGGGCCTCACGGGCGTAGCCCATGGCGCGATCGTCGGCCAGGAAATAACGGTAGTCGGTACGCCCGCCGCCGCCGTGCCCGCCCCGCTCGCGGCGGCCATTCTGCTCGACGATGACACTGACGTTGAAACGCACCAGCGGACGCACATCAGCGGCCAGGCTGCCATCCGCGGCGGCCACCAGGATGCGCTCCCAGACACCGGCCATGCTCACCGAAACCTGCTGGATACGCGAGTCCAGCGCACGCGTCGCAACGTCGATGCGCTTGAGCAACTCGACCTTCTCGGCGCGGCTCAGCACTTCCAGCGGGTTATCCGGGGCATACAACTGCGCCACGTCCTGCGAGGTGAAGGCTTGTACACGGCCCTTCTGGCCAGCGCGGGAAATAGAGCGCGCGGCCTGTGCGGCGGTGCGCAAGGCCTCGGGGGTGATCGCGTTGCTGTACGCAAAGCCGGTTTTCTCGCCCGACTGGGCACGCACGCCAACGCCTTGATCGAGATTGAAACTGCCTTCCTTGACGATCCCGTCTTCGAGCGACCAGGACTCGGAGATCATGCCCTGAAAATACAGATCGGCCGCGTCGTTTCCTGGCCCGGCCAGATCGCCCAGCACGGACTGCAGGCTGTCGAGGCTCAGGCCGCCGGGTGCCAGAAGGTGTTCGCTGACTGAGGACAGATCACTCATATTCACTCCGAAGCAGGCCGCATGGCGTCCTGCGAAAAAAAGCGCCGGTGACTGGACACCGGCATCCGCGCCCGTATGGACGCCTGTTCTTCACTGTCGCGTGTGGCCAGCAGCACCGCTTCACCCTGCGCCTGCTCGGCCAGTACGCGGCCCCATGGATCAACGATGGCCGCGTGTCCGTAAGTCTCGCGAGGCCCCGGATGGACCCCGCCCTGTGCGGCCGCCAGCACGTAACACTGGGTTTCGATAGCACGCGCGCGGATCAGAATGTCCCAGTGCGCAGCCCCCGTTACCGCAGTGAACGCTGACGGCGCGGTAATCAGTTCAGCACCGGCCTCACGCAGCGCGGTGTACAGCTCGGGAAAGCGCAGGTCATAACAGACGGTCAGCCCCAGACGCCCCACAGGCGTATCGGCTACCACCACCCTGCTCCCATGAGCATAGTCATCCGATTCACGATAGCGGCCACGATTGTCAGCGACGTCCACATCGAACAGATGCAGTTTGTCATAACGGGCCACCTGCTCACCGTGCTCATCGATCAACAGCGAACACGCCGTCACCTTGCCATCCGGCCGCTCATCCGGCGGCAGTGGCAAGGTTCCGGCAACAATCCATAACTTGAGGTCGCGAGCGGCCAGTTTCAACCATGGCAGGATCGGTCCGTGCCCCTGAGCCTCGGCACGCCCGATATCGGCGACGTCGCGGCGCCCCATTGCGACGAAGTTTTCAGGCAGTACCGCCAGCCGCGCGCCACCTTCGGCAGCCTGTTCCAGCAGACGTCGAGCGCTGGCCAGATTGGCCAGGACGTCGCTTTGGCTGACCATCTGAATCACCGCGAAGGACATGGCAACCCGCTCCTGAATGACATGGCCACCACTGTACTCCATGGGACGCTATTGGGGCTTTTCAAATGGCTTGTCGAAGGTGATCTTCGGCTCTTTCCAGGGCCCTTCGACCTTGTATTGCACGCTGGCGAAACGCGCAACCCGGTCGCCCAGCAGCTTGTCGACCAGAAACAGTGCCCCGCCAATGGCGGGCGCGCCGACAATCAGTGCAGCGATAGGCAGGTTATTGGTCACCGGCAAGGTCACCAGCAGCTTCGCATCGACACGATCGCGAACCATGTCCAGCGTCCCGTTGAGCTCCAGATTGCTCGACGGCCCGGTCAGGGTGATCGGGTTACGCGTCACATAGACACCGTCGCTGGCGACCAGCAGCCCTTTGACCCGGTCGTAGCTCAGGCCTTTGCCCAGCAGGTCAGAGAAGTCCAGGCGCAGACGCCGGCCGATGGAGTTGAAATTCAACAGCCCGAACACCCGCAACGCCTGAGCACCACCCTCGACTTCGACAAACTGGCCTCTGTTCAGCGTGGCATCCAGGCTGCCGGAATAGCGCTTCAGACCGACCCAGGCAGGCGAACCCGGCCAGCGTCCGTCCACGTTCATCTCGAAGCGTTCACTGGTGACAGTGGGTGCGAAGTTCCAGGCCTTGAGCACATCCGCGAGGTTCTTGCCCGCCAGACGACCTTTGAACGAACTGCTGCTGGCCCCGGGCGTACCCTCCCAGGTAGCGTCACCCTCCAGCAGAATACCTTTGAGCCCCAGGCTCATGTCCGACATGCGCATGCCGGCAGGCGTCGGCCGGGTTTTCAATGCCCAGGCCCCGAGCAACTGATCGCCCTGAAACAGCTGGGAGATCTTCACGTCCAGCGCAGGGATATTGTGCGGGTCGATATCCGCCAGAGGATCAGGCGCGTTTTCCACCACGGTCGCTGTCGGATCGGATGCAGGCAGTCGAACGTAGAGCATGTTGACCCCGATCGGTGCAGACTTGGCGTCGGGCAGCGTTGCCGTACCCTTGGCCAGTGCGCTGTCCAGCGACAGGGCCCAGGCTGCCGCGTTGCGCTGCAACTGGACACGCACGTCATTGAGTGTGGTGCCCATCGCGGTCAGCTTGCCGATCTGCAGATCAACACTGTTAAGCAGTTGTTTTGCGTTGTCGCCCGGATCATTCCCGGTGTACCGCGCCGCCAGTTCCTGCCAGGGCGCGATGTCCAGTTCGGACAACTCGCCGCGGATCCGCAAGCCCTTGGCGTCCGGCACGATCGCCCCGCCGCGCCCCAGATAAAGCTCGCCACGACCTTCGGCAAACTTGCCATTCGGTGCTGCGAACGCAAAGTTGGCCTGATCGTTATAGGCCGCGCCGAGCCTGCGCTCCGCGCCTTGCAGGGTCATGCGGAATTCGCTGGGGCGCTCCTGCTCGGCGGTCTTGCCAAACGGTGCGGGCAAATCGATCGCCACGCCCTTGAGCGTGGAGTTGATTACCAGCGGGCTGTCCTTGCTGTCCAAAATCAGTTGCAGCTGATACGGCAGATCACCGGACACCGGCAGCGGCTGGGTCACGTTCAGCCAGTCGGTGAGCCGCTTCACGGTGATTTGCCCGTTCGCCACAATGCGCGTCACGTTGTCGCCAGGCTTGCCCTCGGCGGCGATCTCTGCGGTCACAGGGCGATCGAATGCCTGGGCCTTGATGCCCTTGCCGCTCAGCCCGCTGGAGCTGTCAAAACGGAAGTCGCCTTTCAGGCGGGTTAGCTCCAGCACCGGGTCAGCCAGTTTCAAGCGCGCATTGTCGGTGCTGAAGTCCACCACGACCTTTGGCTCGACGCCCTTGGCCAGCGGTATATCCAGCTTCAGTTTGCCGTCCAGCGGGCCCTCGCCCTGCCAGCCGGCAAACGTGCTGCCCGTACCGATGGGCGCCTGCTGGAGAATCTTCAGGCCGTCGATCAGGTTTCCGGAGAAATTACCGTCCACCAGCAGGTGACTGTCCTGACCTGACGGCACATGAGGAATATTGACCAGCACGTTGCTGACCTTGGTATCCAGCAACTGGCCTTTGCTTGCCTTGACACGTACACCGCTGTTTTCGACGTAGACCTTGCCATCCACCCCGGTCAGCGACGGCCAGCCCGGCTGGAACGCCAGCGTTGCGTTGTTGACGTCGAAGAACAGGCTGATGACACGCGCCGTATCGGGCGAGTTCTTGTTCAGCGACCCTTGATACTGGAAGAAACCCTGCTTGACCGCGCCACTGACCACGGCGGTGCGCAACCAGTGATCAAGCTCCGGACTGAGCGCGGTCGGCAGGTACTTGCTGGTGTAACGGCCGTCGCCGTCAACCATGCCGACCCGCAGGTCCATGTAGTCTTCCTGATCATGATTGAGATGAATCTTGATCAGAAAGTCCGCCGCAATCTTGCCTTCGTCGCCGAGCACCTTGATGTACGGGGCGATCAGCGTGAACGCCTGGTCATCCAGTTTCCAGGTCAGACGGGCATTGGCCTTCTGGTAACGCCAGGGCTTGGTGAAGATCGGGTCCAGGTGCAGCATGAAGTCGTCAGTGTCGAGGCGCAGCTCGCCCTGCCCCAGATCACCGCTGATGGCACCGCTGACATTTCCGGCCGCTGGCGCCCCGCGATACGCGTTGAAACCCACCTTGTCCAGATTGGCGGCAAAGCTCAGGCGCTTGTCGCCGACTGCCTGTGGCCGGTAGTCGAGCAGCACGTTATGCAGCCCGCCTGTCACCTTGAGGCCGTCGACCACTGCCATGGCCTTGTCAGGCAGCGGCGCGAGCGAGTCGATCAGCGGCGTGACGGGGGTCAGGTCCAGACGATCCGCCTGCACGTGCCAGAGCTCTTCGCTGTCAGGCGTCGCAGCGGTTTGCGTCAGTTGCACGCGGCTTTCCCAACGCGTGTCGCCAAGGCTCATCGCCAGTGAATCGAGGTTCAGGTCGAAACCTGTTTCAGTCCGTGCAAACCACGCGTTCAGCGCAAGGTTATCGATCGTCGACGGTTTGCGACCGGCGTAAACGCCTTTGACCTGCGGTGCATTGAGGCGCGTGGTCGCGCTTTGCACCGTGCCCTTGCCCCAACTCAACCAGACCTCGCCGCCGGCCTGCAGCTTCGACAGTGTCCATTCGCGCGTGAGGCTTTTCGGCAGCCACTTGGCCCAGTCGCTTTGCGGCAGGCTGGCGTAGACATCGGCCTCGCCGTCCTTCCACTGACTGGCCTGGATACGCGAGCGCACGTTGAGCGCGACCGGCTGACCATCCGGCAGGGTCAGGCGTGCGTCAAGTCGCTGGGCATAGCTGCCGGTCTCCAGGCTGAGGTTTACGTAGGTGAGAGTCAGCGGCGCAGCGTCAAACGGTTGCACCGTGACCTGGCTGTCGAGCAACGACACATGCGCGACCATCTGCATCTGCTTGAGCACCTGCTCGGGATCGAACGGGCTGTCGTTGTGCACCGGCAAGCCCTGAACCGACCACGCGCCGTCCTTGTCCTGCCTGAGGCTGAACTGCAGGCCGTTCACTTCAAGATGAGCGATGCGCACGTCACGCGCCAGCAGGCTCTCCCAAAGGTCGGGAACCACCCTTACGCGATCCAGACGCAGAGCACTGGCACCCTCGCCGACCATCACGTCGTGGGCCAGCAATACCGGGGCAAAGCGGCTCCAGCTGCCTTCCAGGCTGCCGATGCTCAGCGGTATGCCCAGCGCGCTGCTGGCACGGGTTTCCACATCGACACGGTATTCGGCAACCAGCGGCGTCAACTGACGGCCGAGACTCACGTACAGCGCCGCAAGCACCAGAATCAGTGCGCACAGGCTCAGACCCCAGCGGGTCAGGGTTGCGACGAGGCGAGGAAGACGTCCCATCTCAGGAGGTCCTCCACTGCGGGGTGCGAGGAGCAGAATCGGCGAACGGATTCCGGCTCGGATGTGCAGGTGCGGTCAGGTACAGGTTTTGCTCATTCGCCACGCATCATTCTCGATAAAACGGCATACCTGCCAGAAACCCTTAGGGCACTTGTCATATATTTCAAACGATCAGCACCCTCAGAGCAGCACCACGTCGTATTGTTCCTGCGAGTACATGGTTTCTACCTGAAAACGGATAGTGCGGCCAATAAAGCTCTCCAGCTCAGCCACGTTGCCGGACTCCTCGTCGAGCAGGCGATCCACCACGCGCTGATTGGCCAGAACGCGATAGCCCACTGCCTGATAGGCCCTGGCCTCGCGCAGGATTTCCCGGAAGATTTCGTAGCAGATGGTCTCGGGGGTCTTCAGCTTGCCCCGCCCTGCGCAGCAATGACACGGTTCGCACAGCACCTGTTCGAGACTTTCGCGGGTGCGCTTGCGGGTCATCTGCACCAGACCCAGTTCGGTGATGCCGATGATGTTGGTCTTGGCGTGATCGCGTTCCAGCTGTTTCTCCAGCGTGCGCAGCACCTGACGCTGGTGTTCACCGTCTTCCATGTCGATGAAATCGATGATGATGATGCCGCCCAGATTGCGCAGGCGCAGCTGCCGGGCGATGGCCGTGGCAGCTTCCAGGTTGGTCTTGAAGATGGTTTCTTCGAGGTTACGATGCCCTACGAACGCGCCGGTGTTGACGTCGATGGTGCTCATCGCTTCGGCCGGGTCGATGACCAGATAGCCGCCCGACTTGAGCGGCACCTTGCGCTCGAGGGCCTTCTGGATTTCGTCCTCGACCCCATAGAGGTCGAAGATCGGCCGCTCGCCCGGATAGTGCTCGAGCCTGTCGGCGATTTCCGGCATCAGCTCGGCCACGAACTGGGTGGTTTTCTGAAAGGTCTCCCGCGAGTCGATACGGATCTTCTCGATGCGCGGGCTGACCAGATCGCGCAAGGTGCGCAGCGCCAGGCCCAGGTCTTCGTAAATCACCGTGGGCGGGCTGACCGTCTTGATCTGCTCGCCGATCTGATCCCAGAGCCTGCGCAGATAGCGGATGTCCATGAGGATTTCATCCGCCCCGGCGCCTTCGGCAGCGGTGCGCAGAATGAAGCCTCCAGCTTCCTTGATACCTTCCTGGGCAACACAATCGCTGACCACTTTCTTGAGTCGTTCGCGCTCGGCTTCGTCCTCGATTTTCAGCGAGATGCCCACATGCGCAGTGCGCGGCATGTACACCAGATAACGCGACGGAATGGAGAGTTGCGTGGTCAGCCGTGCGCCCTTGCTGCCGATCGGGTCTTTGGTGACTTGCACGACAAGGCTCTGGCCATCATGCACCAGCGACGCAATGCTCTCGACTGCGGGCCCTTCACGCATGGATATTTCCGATGCATGAATGAACGCCGCGCGATCCAGACCGATGTCGATGAACGCCGCCTGCATGCCGGGAAGCACCCGCACAACCTTGCCTTTGTAGATATTGCCGACGATGCCGCGACGCTGGGTACGCTCGACATGCACTTCTTGCAGAACCCCGTTTTCCACCACGGCCACGCGCGATTCCATCGGCGTGATGTTGATCAGAATCTCTTCACTCATGACTTGTCACCTTCCAGGCATTGCCAGCAGGGTATGCCGAAATGGCCAAGCAGTTCTGCGGTTTCGCACAGGGGCAGACCCACCACCCCAGAATAGCTGCCTTGCAGACCCTCGACGAAAATCGCTGCCAACCCCTGGATGGCATAGCCGCCAGCCTTGTCGGCGGGCTCGCCACTGGTCCAGTAGGCTTGGGCTTCATGGGTTTGAATCGGGCGAAAGCGCACACGACTGGTAACAATACGGGTATCGCTGCGTTGCCGATCACAGAGCGCGACAGCCGTCAGCACTTGATGCTCGCGCCCGGACAGGGCCATCAGCATGGCCAGCGCATCCGCTTCATCGACCGGCTTGCCGAGAATGCGTCCATCGAGCACCACCGCCGTGTCAGCGCCCATCACGCAGGCCTGTTGTTCGGCTGACAGCACGGATAGCCCAGCCTGAGCCTTGCCCAGCGCAAGACGCTCGACATAGGCAGCCGGGGTTTCATGGTCGAAAGGAGTTTCGTCGATCTGAGCGCTCAGTACGGTAAAGGGCACACCGATCTGAGTCAGAAGTTCGCGGCGGCGCGGCGAGCCAGAAGCCAGATAAAGCGAGGGCATAAGGACATCTCCGTGTCTGTGCGGGTGAGCGCGAACAACGCAGCGGGGCGTCGCGTTCACCTTGCGCTTAATTGATTTTCAAACGTTTGCGCAATCCACGCAGGCCATAACTGATCCAGGGCCACAACAGAGCGCTGACCAACGCGGGCAGCACCAGCGCCAGCGTAGGCTGACGGTTGCCGGTCAGCGCACTCAGCCAGAGTTGCGCAAGCTGCGCCAGACCGAATACCACCAATAGCACCAGACACTGCTGCCACATGGGAAACATGCGCAGGCGCTGCTGCAGGGACATCACCAGAAAGGTAATCAGGCTGAGGATCAGGGCATTCTGGCCGAGCAATGTGCCGTACAGCACATCCTCCATCAGGCCCAGTATCCACGCGGTGGTCATGCCGTATTTGTGCGGCAGCGCCAGAACCCAGAAGGTCAATAGCAAGGCCAGCCACAGTGGCCGGAAGATTTCCATGAATTGCGGCAGCGGCGAAACGCTCAGCAACAGACCGATCGCAAACGTCAGCCAGACCACCCAGCCATTGCGCCCGGAAACATGACTAACCATCGATAGGCTCCCGGGCAGTGGAAGGTCGTGAGGCAGGCGGCTGTGACGCCGCAGGCCGGGCGGCAGGCCTTGCAGGTGTCGCGGGCGTTGCCGCCGGTGCAGGTGTTGCCGACTGCGCCGCCGGCTTGTGCGTCAGCGTACTGCCCGGAAAGACCGGAACGACTGCTTGCGGCCACATCGGGAAAGCGGGTGTCGGCGGCGGCAGTGTCGCCATCACGGAAGGCTCGACGCCCTTGTCGAGGGATTCCTGTGCTTGCGCCGCATCGGCAGCGCGCTCTTCCGGCGAGCGGCCGTCGGAGAACACCAGCAACAGATAGCGGCTGCGATTCAACGCGGCGGTTGGCACCGCACGAACGATCGCGAACGGCTGGCCGGAGTCGTGAATCACTTCCTTGACCGTTGCCACCGGGTAACCGGCCGGGAATCGCTGCCCAAGGCCCGAACTGACCAGCAGGTCGCCTTCCTTGATGTCTGCGGTGTCCGCCACATGCCGAAGCTCCAGACGTTCCGGGTTACCGGTGCCGCTGGCGATGGCCCGTAGGCCGTTGCGGTTGACCTGCACCGGGATGCTGTGGGTCGTGTCAGTCAGCAACAAAACGCGTGAGGTATAGGGCATCAACTCGACCACCTGCCCCATCAGACCGCGTGCATCGAGCACAGGCTGGCCGAGCACCACGCCGTCGCGTTCGCCCTTGTTGATGATGATGCGATGTGTGAAGGGGTTCGGGTCCATACCGATCAGCTCGGCGACCTCGACCTTTTCGTTGACCAGCGCCGAGGAGTTCAGCAACTCACGCAGCCGAACGTTCTGCTCGGTCAGTGCCGCCAGCTTTTGCAGGCGACCTTGCAGGAGCAGGGCTTCGGTCTTGAGTTTTTCGTTTTCGGCGATCAGCTCTGTGCGGCTGCCGAACTGGCTGGCGACGCCTTGATACAGACGCTGTGGCAGGTCGACGATCCAGTAGGACTGCATGAGCACCATCGACATCTGGCTGCGCACGGGCTTGAGGATCGTAAAGCGGGCGTCGACAACCATCAACGCAACCGACAGAACGGCCAGCACCAGCAGACGTACACCCAGCGACGGGCCTTTTGAGAAAAGCGGTTTAATAGGCCGCTCCTCCGGGGCATGCGATCGTTGGATCAAACTTCGATTGGCAATTATTCATGCGGTATGTAACCGGCCCGGACAAATGAGAGAGATAGGCACCCTGTTTCGGCGTCAGCCTGATGCATACAGGTAGCATATCCGCCACCTGCATACAAAAGACTCCGTGAAAGGCACCCCGGCGAATTATTCGCTGGAGAGCAGATCCATGGTGTGCTTATCCATCATTTCCAGCGCACGGCCACCGCCACGCGCTACACAGGTCAGCGGGTCTTCGGCGACGATCACCGGCAGACCGGTTTCCTGAGCCAGCAACTTGTCCAGATCACGCAGCAGCGCACCACCACCGGTCAGGACCAGACCCCGCTCGGCGATGTCCGAGGCCAGTTCAGGAGGCGATTGCTCCAGAGCGCTCTTGACCGCCTGAACGATGGTCGCCAGCGACTCCTGCAGTGCCTCGAGCACTTCATTGGAGTTCAGGGTGAACGCACGTGGAACGCCTTCAGCCAGGTTGCGGCCACGGACGTCGACTTCACGCACTTCGCCGCCCGGATAGGCAGTACCGATTTCCTGCTTGATGCGCTCGGCAGTCGATTCGCCGATCAGGCTGCCGTAATTGCGGCGCACGTAGGTGATGATCGCTTCGTCGAAACGGTCACCGCCGACCCGTACGGATTCGGCATACACCACACCGTTGAGGGAGATCAGGGCGATTTCGGTGGTGCCGCCGCCGATGTCGACAACCATCGAACCGCGAGCTTCTTCCACCGGCAGGCCGGCACCGATTGCAGCGGCCATTGGCTCTTCGATCAGGAAGACTTCGCGTGCACCTGCACCCAGGGCCGACTCGCGAATCGCGCGACGCTCAACCTGAGTGGATTTGCACGGTACGCAGATCAGCACACGAGGGCTGGGCTGCAGAAAGCTGTTTTCATGAACCTTGTTGATGAAGTACTGCAACATTTTTTCGCAGACGCTGAAGTCGGCGATAACGCCGTCTTTCATTGGACGAATGGCTGCGATGTTGCCTGGAGTACGGCCCAGCATGCGCTTGGCTTCGGTACCGACGGCCACGACACTCTTCTGGTTGCCGTGAGTACGAATGGCAACGACAGAGGGTTCATTCAGAACGATACCGCGCTCACGCACGTAAATAAGGGTGTTGGCAGTGCCCAGGTCGATGGATAGATCACTGGAAAACATGCCACGCAGTTTCTTGAACATGGGAAAGGGACCCTAGGGAACGCGTGGTAAAAAAAGTGCGGCAAACTCTAACAACGACAGGGATTTTGGGCAAGGAGCCAATATGCTAAATTGGCGGTTTTCCGAACACCACCCTCGACGTTAGCGGCTTGAGACAGTAATAACGCGATAGTGTTCCGCAATTGGCAACAAAGCAAATCCATAAGCATTCCACTGGAGATACCCCATGGCGCTTGAACGCTCCGACGTGGAAAAGATCGCTCATCTGGCCCGACTGGGCCTCAATGACGCCGATATCCCGCGTACCACCGAAGCACTTAACAGTATTCTTGGGCTGGTCGATCAGATGCAAGCGGTCGACACCACTGGCATCGAGCCGCTGGCTCACCCGCTGGAAGCCACCCAGCGCCTGCGCGAAGACGCCGTCACCGAGCGAAATCGTCGTGACACTTACCAAGCCATCGCACCAGCGGTCCAAGACGGGCTGTATCTGGTTCCGAAAGTCATCGAGTAAGGGAAAGCGCCTGCATGCATCAAATGACTCTGGCCGAGATCGCTCGCGGACTCGCCGATAAAAAGTTTTCTTCCGAAGAGCTGACTCGCGTTCTGCTGTCGCGCATCGCGACGCTCGACCCGCAGCTCAACAGCTTCATCAGCCTCACCGAAGACCTGGCCATCACCCAGGCGCAGGCGGCAGACGCGCGCCGTGCAGCCGGTGAAAACGGCCCGCTGCTCGGTGCGCCGCTGGCCCACAAGGACCTGTTCTGCACCCAGGGCATCCGCACCAGCTGCGGCTCGCTGATGCTCGACAATTTCAAGGCACCCTACGATGCGACGGTCGTTTCGCGTCTGGCATCGGCCGGCACAGTGACCCTGGGCAAGACCAACATGGACGAATTCGCCATGGGTTCGGCCAACGAATCCAGCCATTACGGCGCGGTGAAAAACCCGTGGAACCTGGAATGCGTGCCTGGCGGTTCTTCCGGTGGTTCGGCAGCCGCTGTTGCTGCGCGCCTGTTGCCCGCTGCGACCGGCACCGACACCGGCGGCTCGATTCGCCAGCCTGCGGCATTGACCAACCTCACCGGCCTCAAGCCGACCTACGGCCGCGTATCGCGCTGGGGCATGATTGCCTACGCGTCAAGCCTTGATCAGGCGGGCCCGATGGCACGCACAGCCGAAGACTGCGCACTGCTGCTGCAAGGCATGGCCGGTTTCGACCCGCAGGACTCGACCAGCATCGACGAGCCGGTTCCGGACTACTCCGCCAGCCTCAATACCTCGCTCAAGGGCCTGCGTATCGGTGTGCCGAAAGAATATTTCAGCGCAGGCCTCGACCCACGCATCGCGCAGTTGGTGCATGAAAGCGTCAAGGAGCTGGAAAAGCTCGGCGCGATCGTCAAGGAAGTCAGCCTGCCTAACCTGCAGCACGCGATCCCGGCCTACTACGTCATCGCGCCAGCTGAAGCCTCGTCCAACCTGTCACGCTTCGACGGTGTGCGTTTCGGCTACCGCTGCGAAGACCCGAAGGACCTGACCGACCTGTACAAGCGCTCGCGCGCCGAAGGCTTCGGCCCGGAAGTCCAGCGACGCATCATGGTCGGCGCCTACGCGCTGTCGGCGGGTTACTACGACGCCTATTACCTGCAGGCGCAGAAAATCCGTCGCCTGATCAAGAACGATTTCATGAGCGCGTTCGCCGATGTCGACGTGATTCTCGGCCCGACCACGCCCAACCCGGCCTGGAAAATCGGCGCCAAGACCAACGATCCGATTGCCGAATACCTGGAAGACTTCTACACCATCACCGCCAACCTGGCGGGCCTGCCCGGCTTGTCCATGCCTGCGGGCTTCGTCGACGGTCTGCCGGTCGGCGTGCAGCTGCTCGCTCCGTATTTCCAGGAAGGCCGTCTCTTGAATGTGGCGCATCAGTATCAGCAAGTCACCGACTGGCACACTCGCGCACCTGAAGGCTTCTGAGGAGAAACACATGCAATGGGAAGTCGTCATCGGGCTGGAGATTCATACCCAGCTTTCGACCCAATCAAAGATTTTTTCCGGTAGCGCGACCACGTTCGGCTCCGAGCCCAACACGCAGGCCAGCCTCGTCGACCTGGGCATGCCCGGCGTATTGCCGGTGCTGAACAAGGAAGCCGTGCGCATGGCCGTCAAGTTCGGCCTGGCAGTCAACGCCGAAATCGGCCAGCACAACGTGTTTGCCCGCAAGAACTACTTCTACCCGGACCTGCCCAAGGGCTATCAGATCAGCCAGATGGAGCTGCCGATTGTCGGCAAGGGCCACCTGGACATCCCCCTTGAAGACGGCACCGTCAAGCGCATCGGCATCACCCGTGCGCACCTGGAAGAGGACGCAGGCAAGAGCCTGCATGAAGACTTCCAGGGCATGACCGGTATCGACCTGAACCGTGCCGGCACGCCGCTGCTGGAGATCGTTTCCGAGCCGGACATGCGCAACGCCAAGGAAGCCGTGGCTTACGTCAAGGCCATCCACGCGATTGTCCGCTACCTGGGCATCTGTGACGGCAACATGGCCGAAGGTTCGCTGCGCTGCGACTGCAACGTATCGATTCGTCCCAAGGGCCAGGTCGAGTTCGGCACGCGCTGCGAGATCAAGAACGTCAACTCGTTCCGCTTCATCGAAAAGGCGATCAACAGCGAGATTCAGCGCCAGATCGATCTGATCGAAGACGGTGGCAAGGTCATACAGCAGACGCGCCTGTATGACCCGAACACCAACGAAACCCGCGCCATGCGCAGCAAGGAGGAAGCCAACGACTACCGTTACTTCCCCGACCCGGATCTGTTGCCGGTGATCATCGAGGACTCGTTCCTCGAAGAAACCCGCGCCACCTTGCCGGAACTGCCGCCGCAGAAACGCGAACGCTTCCAGAGCCAGTTCGGTCTGTCGACCTACGACGCCAGCGTATTGGCTTCGAGCCGCGAGCAGGCTGACTACTTCGAACAGGTGGTAGGCATCAGCGGTGACGCCAAACTGGCAGCCAACTGGGTCATGGTCGAGCTGGGCAGCCTGCTGAACAGGCAGGGCCTGGAGATCGACCAGTCGCCGGTCAGTGCAGAGCAGTTGGGCGGCATGCTCAAACGCATTACCGACAACACCATTTCCGGCAAGATCGCGAAAATGGTCTTCGAGGCGATGGCCAATGGTGAAGGCAGCGCCGATGAAGTCATCGAAAAGCGCGGCCTGAAGCAGGTCACCGACAGCGGCGCCATCGAATCGATGCTCGACGAGGTGCTGGCAGCCAACGCGGAACAGGTCGAACAGTATCGTGCCGCGGACGAAGCCAAGCGCGGCAAGATGTTCGGCTTCTTCGTCGGTCAGGCGATGAAAGCCTCCAAAGGCAAGGCCAACCCGCAGCAGGTCAACGAACTGCTGAAGGCCAAGCTGGAGGGCTGATCCTCGTCACTCTCGTTCCCACGCTATGCGATCAGCGTTATACACGAGTCTTGTGGGAGCGAGCTTGCTCGCGAATAGGCCGGTACAGCCTCTGGAGACAGGGCGTTTGGACCAAGGTCTTCGTGAGCACGCTCACTCCCACAGAGGTCTTATTCACATCGCGATTATGGTCAAAGACCCCGCCTTCTGGGCTCTTCATGACTTGTGTATAACGATGAGCGCTCTGTGTGGGAATGCAGTTCCGGACGCTCTGCGTCCGCTGTCGAGGACGCGCTGCAACACCGGTTATGACGCGGAACGTCACGAAATGCATGCCAGCATGGAGCCTTGGCACGAGCGTCAACCACAACTACTCCGGCACTCAGGAACCCACCCCATGCGCCGCCTTATTTTTGCCTGCAGCCTGCTGACCTTACTGGCAGGATGCGCCAATCACATCATCGACCCCCATGGTTACGACGAGACCGGCACCGCCGCCTATTACGGCGCCCGCCATCATGGCAACCGCACTGCCAGCGGCGAACCGTTCAATCAGAATGCGCTGACCGCTGCACATCGACAGCTGCCTTTCGGCACGCGCGTCAAAGTGACCAACCTCGACAACGACAGGTCAGTAGTGGTACGCGTCAATGATCGCGGCCCTCACACGCGTGGCCGTCTGATCGATGTCTCTCGCGAAGCGGCCGAACAACTGGGTATGCTGCGCAGCGGGACAGCGCCAGTCCGCGTACAGGCCCTGGATTAACCCCGACTCTCGATTACCTGCGACAAGGACACTCGTATTCTCCAGCTATCGGCCCTGCCCGCCCCCGCGCTTATCCAGATGCTCAGTGGCTTGTTATTGCTGCTGATCGGGGCAGAACTGTCAGTGCGCGCAGCGGTGCATCTGGCGGCTATTTTCAAGGTCCGGCCACTGATCGTCGGCCTGACCGTCGTGGCGATGGGCACTAGCGCGCCGCAGATGGCAGTAAGCCTGCAAGCCGCGTTTGCCGATAACACCGACATCGCGGTGGGCAGCGTCATCGGCGGTAACATTTTCAATGTGCTGGTGATTCTGGGCCTGTGTGCGCTGATCATTCCGTTGCGCGTTGCCCGTCAGGTGTTGCACGTCGACATTCCGCTGATGATCGGTGCCTGCCTGCTGGCTATCGGCCTCTCGTGGAGCGGCGAATTCAGCAAGCTTGACGGCGCAGTGCTGCTTGCCGGATTGCTGTTCTGCCTGATCGTCATCATCCGCCAGGGCGGTCATGCGCCGCGTCACGGACATGCCGAGACAACCGAAAAACCTCGTACCTTCACGCGCATCCTCATGCTTGCCACGGGCTTGCTGCTGTTGACCGCTGGCGGACACCTGCTGGTCGACGCGTCAGTGGTGATTGCCATCCACCTGGGGCTTTCCGAACGCATCGTCGGCCTGACCATCATTGCCATTGGCACCTCATTGCCGGCACTGATGACCTCGCTGATCGCAGCGTTTCGTGGTGAGCGTGATATTGCCGTGGGCAACGTGATCGGCAGCAACCTGTTCAATCTGCTGGGCGTGCTGGGGCTGACCGCACTGGTCGCCCCGGTGCCGCTGACGATCTCGCCAAATGCGCTGGTGTTCGACCTGCCGATCATGCTCGGTGTGTCGCTGCTGTGTGTGCCGCTGTTTTATTCCGGATACCGCATAGACCGTCTGGAAGGCCTGTTTCTGCTGTCGTTGTACCTGACCTACGGGCTGCATATCCTGTCGATCAGCACCGGTATGGCGCTGGCCGAACGGCTTGAAAGCAAAATGCTCACGCTGGTGTTACCTGTGCTGGGCGCTGTGGTTGTCTGGGGCACGATTCGCGCCTGGCGACGCCAGCACTGACCTCCAACCCGCATCGATACAAGGAGCAAGGCCATGACAGACAAGACGATCAGCGACGGCGAACAGATCCGTCGCCAGGTGATGGGCGATGTCTACGTCGACCGCGCGCTGGGCAATGCCACCGAGTTCAGCCAGCCGCTGCAGGATTTCGTCAACGAGCACGCCTGGGGCAGCGTCTGGAGTCGCGAGGGCCTGCCATTGAAAACCCGCAGCCTGATCACCCTGGCCACCCTCACCGCCCTGAAATGCCCGCAAGAACTGAAGGGCCACGTTCGTGGCGCACTGAACAATGGCTGCACGGTCGAGGAGATTCGCGAAGCCCTGCTGCACTGCGCGGTGTACGCCGGCGTGCCAGCAGCCATCGACGCGTTTCGTGCGGCGCAGGAAGTGATCGACAGCTACGTCAAAGCGGATTAAATCCAGCCGCCCCATTGCAGGATGAAGATCCCCACGTTGGTCGTGACGGCGGCCGCCAGCGTGGTGATGACGATGATCGCAGCGGCCAGTTCGTAATTGCCGTTGGCCGTGCGCGCCATGATGTAGCTGGCAGCCGCTGTCGGGCTGCCGAAATACAGGAACAGAATCCCCAGTTCAGCGCCGCGAAAACCCGCCAGCCAGGCGGCCAGCGTGCACAGCACTGGCAGCGTGATCATCTTCATGACGCTGGCACTGACAGCCAGTTTTCCGCTCTTGCGCAAGGACGCCAGCGACAGCGTGCCACCGATGCAGATCAGTGCCAGCGGCAAAGTCATCTGTGCCAGGTAGCTGCCGGAGGTTTCCAGCCATTTGGGCAAGCCGATGGCGAAATAAGCGAAGGGCGAGGCGATGATCACACTGATGATCAGCGGATTGGCCAACACGCTTTTGAAGATGCTCCAGGGATCGGACTTGATCACCGGGCTGTAAACCGCCAATACCACCGTCGATAACGTGTTGTAGAAGACGATGACCAGTGCGGCGAGAATCGCTCCCAGTGAAATGCCATCAGGCCCGTACATGCTGGCCGCCAGGGCCAGACCGATGACCCCGTTATTGCCACGAAACGCGCCCTGGACGTAGATCCCGCGCTCTTCGTGCGGGCAGCGCCAGATCGCCCAGCACCAGGCGAATGCAAAACTCAGAAGCGTGGCGATGCTGAAAAAAATCAGCAGCTTGGGCTGCAGGGCGGTGCGCAGGTCGGCGTGAATAATGCCCAGAAACAGCAGCGCAGGCATGGTGACGTTGAACACCAGCCCGGAAGCCGCAACGATGAAACCATCATTGATCGCGCCGATACGCCTGAGGAACACGCCCAGAAACAGCATGGCAAACACCGGGGCGGTGATGTTCAGGGTCTCGAGAAAAATAGCCAGCATGCAACGCGTCCGGTCCCGTCGTTAGGTCGCTCATGATAGGCCACCGAGGACAAGCATGTTGCACGGAATTTCCGAAACCCTGATCACCCCGCCGCGCCTGTTGTTCATCAGACGATGCGGCTGACTTCCTTCACAGGCTGGAGCTTGCGCTCGAAGACCGAGACCCCGTCCAGATCGCGCAGCGCCACGGTCAGTTCACCGGTCTGCCCGTCGATATTTACCTCGCCAAAGAACTGAAAACCCGCAAATGGCGAGGTGTTCTGCGCAGGGGGCGCCTTCTGGAACACCAGCTCGGGGCCAAAGGTCTTGTCCAGCACGTTAGGACCATAGCTACCGGCATTCAATGGCCCGGCGACGAACTCCCAGAACGGGTCGAAGTCCTGGAACACGGCCAGATCCGGCTGGTAATGATGCGCAGCGCAGTAATGCACGTCGGCCGTCAGCCAGACACAATCGCGAATCTTCTGCGCGCGCAGGTACGCCAGCAATTCGGCGACCTCCAGCTCACGCCCCAACGCCGGGCCGTCATTGCCGTTGGCGATGGCCTCCCAACGTTGTACGCCGGGGCTGACCTCGCCATCCGGCACGCCCAGGCCAATGGGCATGTCCGCCGCGATGACCTTCCACTGCGCGCGCGACGCATTGAGCTCGCGCTTGAGCCAGTCCAGTTGCTCACGGCCCATGAATGCGGTGGTCGGACCCGGCTTTTCGGCCAGATTGGCATCGTTGCCGGCGCGATAGCTGCGCATGTCGAGGACGAAGACGTCGAGCATCGGACCGTAGGGGATCTTGCGATAAATGCGTCCGCCGCTGTCGGCTTCCTGCAAGCGCAGCGGCGCGTATTCCAGATAAGCCTGGCGGGCACGCGAGGACAGCAGGCCGATGTCCTTGACCTTGTAGCGATCATCGAGCTGTTTGCTGGGCGACCAGTTGTTGGTCACTTCGTGATCATCCCACTGCCAGATCTGCGGCACTTCGGCGTTGAAGCGGCGCAGGTTTTCATCCATCAGGTTGTAGCGGTAATTGCCCCGGTATTCGTCGAGGGTCTCCGCCACCTTGCTTTTCGCCTCGGTGGTGATATTGCGCCAGACGCGCCCGCCCTCCGTGGTGAGCTGCTCCGGCACCGGGCTGTCGGCGTAGATGGTGTCACCGCTGTGGATAAAAAAGTCCGGCAAGCGCAAACGCATGGCTTCGTAGATACGCATGCCGCCAATATCGGGGTTGATGCCAAAGCCCTGCCCTACCGTGTCGCCGCTCCAGACGAAACGGATGTCGCGGCGCTGCTGCGGTGTGCTGCGCAAATGACCGAACCACGGCTCACCGGCGACACCGCTCTGCGCATCCTCGAAAGACACCCGGTAGAAAATCGCCTGATCGACCGGTAGCCCGCTCAACTCGACCCGCGCGGTAAAGTCGGTACGCTGATCGGCCAGCGCCGACACCACGCGGCGTGGCTGGGTGAACATGCTGCGTGTGTCCCACTCGACGACCATGCGCGAAGGCCGGTCGCTACGGCTCCAGACGATTGCCTTGTCGCCGAACACATCGCCGGACTGCACGCCATCCATCATCTTCGGACGATCCTGCACCGAGGCGATAACCGCCGGCGCAACACCCGGTAACAGCAGACCGGCACCTACCGTTCCGACGGCCTGGATGACACGGCGACGCTTGAGATCGAACTGGCTCACGGTTATCCCCTCGCTGACAGGCAAAAAAGCACCGTAGCAGGGGAATATTGGCGCTGTATGACAACGCAGAAGATCAAGCGCATGACAGACGCCAAAAACCCCCGGCGCCCGGTAACTGGTAAACTCCCGCGCCTTATTCCAGCCCGAGGCGCTCAGCATGTCTTCCTTGAATCAGGCGCTCAGCGTCGCCCTCGACAATCGCCAGGCGTTGCTCGACGAACTGCATGGACAGGGCACGGACTGCTATCGACTGTTTCACGGCAGCCAGGAAGGTGCCAGCGGGCTGACCATCGACCGCTACGGCCCGCAATTGCTGGTGCAAAGCTTTCACTCCCGCCTGGATCGCGACGTCCTGCTGGCATTGCATGGACAGGTCAACACGCGCCTGGGCCTGGACACCCTGCTGGTCTATAACGATCGCTCGCAAGGCAATTCGCGCGTGGATCGCCATGACACCGTGTACAAGGCTGAAGAAGCAGCGCTGGCCGATCATGTCGGCCACGAATGGGGGCTCAATTACCGGGTCCGCGGTCGGCATGCAGGCCAGGACCCGCTGTTGTTTCTCGACCTGCGCAACACCCGCGGCTGGGTCAAGCAGCACAGCGCCGGCAAAAGCGTGCTGAACCTGTTCGCCTACACCTGCGGCGTCGGTCTGAGCGCTGCGGCCGGTGGCGCGAGTGAAGTGTGCAATCTGGACTTCGCCGAGGGCAATCTGGCGGTGGGTCGCGAGAATGGTGCGCTCAATCCGCAACTGCCGCCCATGCAATTCATCCAGTCGGATTATTTTCCGGCGATCCGCCAGTTGGCCGGGCTGCCCATTGCCGCGCGCCGCAGCCAGCAATTGCCCAGCTACGTGAAACTGCAACAGCGCCAATATGATCTGGTCCTGCTCGACCCACCGGCCTGGGCCAAGAGCGCATTCGGCACCGTTGATTTGCTGCGCGACTATCAAAGCCTGCTCAAACCTGCGCTGTTGACCACGGCGGACGATGGTGTGCTGATCTGCTGCAACAATCTGGCGAAAGTCAGCATGCAGGACTGGCGTGAGCAGGTACTGCGCTGCGCCACCAAGGCTGGGCGTCCGGTACGCGACTGCCAGGAGATGCGCCCCGCCGCAGACTTCCCGTCTCAGGATAATCAACCGCCGCTGAAAACGCTGATTCTGCAACTCTGATCCGGCGCTTGATATCGTAAAGTACAACCGGAAAGTTCCTACAAGCCGCGATGGCAGTGCCTTCGGAACCGAACAGGCATGCCATACTCCAAGGGCTTCCAAAAGAGAGAGACGCCGCTGCCCATGTCCAGAGGATTGAAACGCACACTTGGCTCCCTGCTGGCTGTGATCGCGCTCTACAGTTTGCTGGGATTTTTCATTCTTCCCGGCGTCGCTCTGCGGATCGCGAACCAGCAACTGGCCAATTACGCCACAGTGCCGGCAAAGCTCGAACGCCTGGAATTCAACCCCTTCACCCTGGAGCTGACACTCTGGGGCCTGAACATCGGCACGCCGGGGAAGGAGCAGGTGGCGTTTGAAAAGCTTTATGCCAATCTGCAAATCAACAGCCTGTGGACGCGGGCTCTGCATCTGCAACGCGTCGAGCTGATCAAACCGCGCACCGAGCTGCTGTTCGACAAACAGGGCAAGCTCAATCTGGCACAACTGTTCAAGCTGCCCGCCAGCGAACCGGCAAAGGACGAACCCGCCACTAAGCCATTCCCGCTGCGTATCGACGAAATCAAACTGGCGGGAGGCTACGTTCACTTCCAGGACCTGCGCCCCAGCCAACCCATCGAGTTTCTCTACGACGCGCTGGATTTCGAGCTCAAGAACCTCAGCACTCTGCCTGAAGACAATGCCGACATGACCCTGGTCGCAGCGGGTCCGGACGGTGGGCAGATCGACTGGGTCGGCCGCATCAGCCTGATCCCGATCGCCTCCGAGGGCACGCTGAAAGTCACCGACAGCAAGATGAAGCTGTGGTGGCCTTATGTGCGTGATGCCTTGCCGCTGGCGCTCGAGGACGGCGTGCTCAATTTCAGCACGGCCTACACACTGAATCTGTCCAAGGAAACCGAGCTGAAGCTGACCAACGTGTCGGCCAGTGTCGCGCCATTCGCGCTCAACGCTCCCGACGGTCGCCCGCTGGTACGCCTGCAACGCCTGGACGTCAGCGAAACATCGGTCGACCTGGCAAAGCAGCTGGTTACCGTAGGCAAGGTCCGCAGCCAGAAGCTGGAAACCTGGGCCGCGCGCGAAGCCGACGGGCAACTGGACTGGCAAAAACTGTTCGCCAGCCAAGCGGGCAAGCCCGCAGCAGCGCACACCCCAGCCGTGGACGAAAAAGCCGCCGAGCCGGCCCCCGCCACCGAGGCCGCAGCCAAGGCCAGCGCTCAACCCGTGGCGCAGAGCAAACCCTGGCAGGTCCTGCTGCGGGATGTGCAGTTACGCAACTACATGGTCCATCTGGCAGATCGCGTGCCTCAAGAGCCGGTCGCGCTGGACGTTGGTCCGCTGAATCTGGACATCCAGAATTTCGACAGCCTGAACAAGGCGCCCTTCACGCTCAAGCTGGATACCGGGCTGGGCAAACAGGGCAATCTCACTGCCGCCGGTGACGTGAACCTCAACCCGGTCAGCGCACGACTCAACGTAACCACCCGCGACATCGACCTGCGTCTCGCCCAGGCCTACATCAGCCCGTTCATTCGTCTGGAGCTGCGCAGCGGCATGCTCGGCAGCGATCTGGCGGTCGACCTGAAAAGCACCGAGCCACTGGCGTTCAGCGTCACTGGTAAAGCACAGGTCAATCAGCTGCACACGCTGGATACGCTCAAACAGCGCGACTTCCTGAAGTGGCAGCAATTGGCGCTGGAGGGGCTGGACTACCAGCATGGCAAGGGCCTGTCGATTGCCAAAGTGAACATGGATCAGCCTTACGCGCGCTTCATGATCAATGAGGACCGCACCACTAACATCGACGATCTGTTGATCCCGCAGCCAGCCGACGCAGCTACTGGCAAGACCGCCGCCCAGCCAAAGGCAGCCAAAACCCAAGCCGCAGGCAAGAAGGAAAACCCGCTGGCGATCTACGTGGGTGAAGTGAATATCAACAATGGCTCGGCAAACTTTGCCGACATGACCCTGACCCCCAACTTCGCCACCGCCGTGCAGCAACTCAATGGGCGTATCGGCACCATCGACAACCGCAAGCCTACACCGGCGCCCGTGAATATCGAGGGCAAGGTCGACCGCTATGCGCCGGTGACAATCAAGGGCAGCCTCAACCCGTTCGACCCGATGGCCAGCCTGGATATCACCACCAGCTTCAAGCGTGTCGAGCTGACCAACCTGACCCCCTACTCCGGCAAGTTCGCAGGTTTCCGGATCCGCAAGGGCAGGCTCAATCTTGACCTGCACTACCTGATCACCAAGGGCCAGCTCAAGGCCCAGAACAAGGTGCTGGTGGAGCAGTTGCAACTGGGTGAACGGGTCGACAGCCCGGATGCGCTGGACCTGCCTATTCGTCTGGCGGTCGCGCTGCTCAAGGATACCAAGGGCCGTATTTCCCTTGAGCTGCCCATCGAAGGCGACCTGAACAACCCGCAGTTCAGCGTCATGCCGATCGTCTGGCAGACCCTGCGCAACCTGGTACTGCGTGCCGCGCAGGCCCCGTTCAAGATGCTCGGCGGGCTGGTTGCCGGTGGAAGCTCCGAGGACCTCGGCAGCGTAAGTTTCGCGCCAGGCGCCAGTGACTTGTCGGCAGAGGCGCAAAAGGCCCTGGACAAGCTCTCGGTAGCGCTCAAGGAGCGTCCGGACCTGAAACTGGAGATCGAAGGCACCAGCGCCGCCAGCAGTGACGGTCCATTGATCGCCCAGCAAAGGCTGGAACGCGAATACCAGTACACGTATTACAAGATCCTCCAGCGACGCGGCGACAAGGTTCCAGCCAGGGCCGGCTTGATAGAGGTCCCGGAAGAGGAAAAGGCGCCTATGCTTGAAGGTATCTACAGGACACGCCTGAAACAGCAACCGCCCGCTGAATGGGCCAGTCTGGGCAAGGAGCAACGTGCCGCCCAGATGCGTGCCGCGGTGCTCAAGTTCTGGAGCAGCAATGAGGTGCTGCTGCGCGAACTGGGCCAGAGCAGAGCCAGCAGCATCAAGGATTACCTGGTGGACAAGGGCAAGCTCGAAGATGCTCGCGTGTACTTCGTCGACGCGCAACTGGGTCAGGCCCAACCGGATGGTAAAGTCATCAGCCCCCTCCACCTCGACAGCGAATGAAGCCATTGGCACACACCCGAATCAAACGGCTGATCAACCTGGCACTCGCCGCCATGGCCGGGTCAGTTGTCGTATCAGCGTATGCCACCTCGACCCTGCGTTGCGGCAGCCAGCTGGTCAGCACCGGTGACCGGGCGTTCGAAGTCCAGCAGAAGTGCGGCGAACCGGTCAGCCAGGAAGTGCTCGGCACTCAGGAAACCTTCAATAGCAATTATCGAAGGTCCGAAGCCGTGAGGATCGAGGAGTGGATATACGGTCCTGATAACGGCATGTATCAGTACCTGCGCTTCGAAGGCGGGCGCCTGGTGGGCATCGAGAGCAAACGCCGCAACTGATCCCCCCTGCTTCCCTTCATCTGTTTCGTAGCGCCCATAGAAAAGGCCCCGACTCTTCAGTCGGGGCCTTTAATGGCTACATCCTTGTAGCCTCGCATGAACCTTCCATCAATCAATGACTGCGGCTGTTCATGAGCAGTATTCGATTACTCGGTTTTCAGGCCAGCAGCCGATACGTCTTTAACACCTTTGATTTTCTTGGTGATAGCGACGGCAGTAGTTTTCTGAGCTTCGGTCACTTTTACCATGGAGGACAGGGAAACCACGCCTTTGTTGGTCTCAACCTTGATGTCGGTGCCAGGGATGCCTTTCTCGGTTACCAGATCAGCTTTGACTTTGGTGGTGATCCAGGTGTCAGAAGTATCTTCTTTGACTTCTTGAGTGGTGGTGTTAGCTGCCAGAACCATTGGCGCTTGAGCCGAGGTCTGTGCGAAAGCAGCGTTGGCCATGGTCAGAGTCAGGGCAGTAGCGGTAGCAGCGGCAATAGCGAACTTCTTCATACGATAACTCCTGTTTTTCTCAAAATCTGCACCAGCATGTGGTGGCAGGGTTAACAGGTATATCGCAAGCGGTGTGCCAAAAATGAGACAGTCAAAATAACCTTTAAAATCAATTGCTTATGTTTTTCACTATTTCGCTGAGTCGTGCAGATTGCCCGTTCGTGCAAACCCGGGCTTGCAAGATGCATGTTTGCACCGAGCAGTTTGCATGCTCCATGTGTAAGCCTCTAATTGCGCTCATAAAAAAAGGACTCCGAAGAGTCCTTTTTCACATGCCGCTCAGATCAATCAGACGCCCGACGCTTTCGCTGCGGCTACGTCCTTGATCGACAGCTTGATACGGCCGCGGTTATCCACGTCCAGTACCAGTACTTCGACTTCCTGACCTTCTTTGAGGATGTCGGTCACTTTCTCTACGCGAGCATCGCTCAGCATCGAGATGTGAACCAGACCGTCCTTGCCCGGCAGGATGTTGACGAATGCGCCGAAATCGACGATGCGCTCAACCTTGCCGACGTAGATCTTGCCGATTTCCGCTTCTGCGGTGATACCCAGAACGCGCTGACGTGCTGCCTCAGCCGCTTCCTTGGACTCGCCGAAGATCTTGATCGAGCCGTCGTCTTCGATGTCGATCGAAGCCTTGGTCTCTTCGCAGATGGCACGGATGGTTGCGCCACCCTTGCCGATCACGTCACGGATCTTGTCGGTGTCGATCTTCATCGCGATCATGGTCGGAGCGTTGGCCGACAGTTCGTTACGCGACTGACCGATGATCTGGTTCATCTGGCCGAGGATGTTCAGGCGAGCTTCCAGGGCCTGGCCCAGGGCGATCTCCATGATTTCTTCGGTGATGCCTTTGATCTTGATGTCCATCTGCAGCGCGGTAACACCTTTGGAGGTACCGGCTACCTTGAAGTCCATGTCGCCCAGGTGGTCTTCGTCACCCAGGATGTCGGTCAGAATCGCGAACTTCTCGCCTTCCTTGACCAGGCCCATGGCGATACCGGCAACCGGCGCCTTCATCGGCACACCAGCGTCCATCAGAGCCAGGGAAGCACCGCAGACCGAAGCCATGGAGCTGGAGCCGTTGGACTCGGTGATTTCCGACACGACACGGATGGTGTACGGGAACACGTCAGCGCCTGGCAGCATGGCCTGGACACTGCGACGAGCCAGACGGCCGTGACCGATTTCACGACGACCTGCGCCGCCCATGCGACCACACTCGCCCACCGAGAACGGAGGGAAGTTGTAGTGCAGCATGAAGGGGTCTTTTTTCTCGCCTTCGAGGGTATCGAGCAGCTGCGCGTCACGTGCAGTACCCAGCGTGGCAACAACCAGCGCCTGAGTTTCGCCACGGGTGAACAGTGCCGAACCGTGAGTCTTCGGCAGAACGCCGACTTCGATGTTCAGAGGACGAACGGTGCGCGTGTCACGGCCATCGATACGCGGCTTGCCGTTAACGATGTTTTCGCGAACGGTGCGGTATTCGATTTCGCCGAAAGCGGCTTTGACTTCGCTGGCAGACGGGCTGCCTTCTTCCACGGCCAGTTTGGCAACGATCTGATCTTTCAGCTCGCCCAGACGCGCATAACGGTCGGCTTTGACGGTGATGGTGTAAGCCTGGGAGATCGCTTCGCCGAACTCGGAGCGGATAGCGCCCAGCAGTTCAGTCGCCTCAGGCTTCGGCTGCCAGGCCCAGGTGGGCTTGGCGGCTTCGGCAGCCAGTTCCTTGATGGCGTTGATCACGACCTGGAACTCGTCATGCGCGAACAGCACGGCGCCCAGCATCTGGTCTTCGGTCAGCTCTTTGGCTTCCGACTCGACCATCAGAACGGCTTCGGAAGTACCGGCAACGACCATGTCCAGGCTCGAAGCCTGCAGCTGCTCGTAAGTCGGGTTCAACAGGTAGCCGGTGCTTTCGTGGAAAGCAACGCGGGCAGCACCGACCGGACCGTCAAACGGGATACCGGAGATGGCCAGGGCAGCCGAAGTACCGATCATCGCAGCGATGTCCGGATCGATTTTCTTGCTGGTGGAGACGACGGTGCAGACGACCTGCACTTCGTTCATGAAGCCTTCTGGAAACAACGGGCGGATCGGACGGTCGATCAGGCGCGAAGTCAGGGTTTCTTTCTCGGAAGGACGGCCTTCACGCTTGAAGAAACCACCAGGAATCTTGCCGGCAGCGTAGGTTTTTTCCTGATAGTGCACGGACAGAGGGAAGAAGCCTTTGCCAGCGTCAGCCTGTTTGGCGCCGACCACAGTCACGAGTACGCTGACGTCGTCGTCAACGGTGACCAATACTGCACCAGAGGCTTGACGGGCGATACGGCCTGTCTCGAGGGTTACGGTCGATTGACCGAACTGAAACTTTTTGATTACCGGGTTCACGGTTTCCTACCTTTCTTTGTGGCTCTTGGGGAACTGGTTTCTTGCGAATTCTTGGGCAGCGTGGGGAATCGGCCCCTTCCACAGCCCAGATAAAACTTGAGGCTGGGAGCCTGCCAGAACCACCGGGCAAACCCGACGGATCATGACAGACAACCAACCTCTAGCAACGTCGTTATTAGCGACGCAGACCCAGACGACCGATCAGGGCGCTGTAACGGCTAACGTCCTTACCTTTCAGGTAATCCAGCAGCTTGCGACGCTGGTTTACCATACGGATCAGACCACGACGCGAGTGGTGGTCCTTACCGTTGGCCTTGAAGTGGCCTTGCAGTTTGTTGATGTTGGCGGTCAGCAGTGCAACTTGCACTTCTGGCGAACCAGTATCACCAACAGCTTGCTGGTAGTCGGTTACGATCTGAGCTTTTTCTTCAACGCTGAGTGCCATGTGGGCAATCCTTTTGTGCAAGGAAGCGTTTCCGGAGAAACGTTTCCAACAGGCCGAGGACAGATCCTCGTATTAAAAAATGAGGTATGACCGTGCCTGTTGACAGCCATCCTCGTTCCACCCCACTCGCCGGCAAGCCGACGGCTGGACTGGTTTCGGTCACTCTGACCGAATCAAGCGACGCGGCGCAATGCGCCCGTCTTCGGCGACTTCACCGATACCGATGAAGCGACCTTCGTGATCCTGCACGCGAACCATACCGAATTTCGGTGCGTCCGGCGCGCGTACTGGCTGACCATGCAACCAGTAAAACGAACTGTGTTCCGAAAACTTCAACAGCGGCCAGTCCAGCAGACCGCTGTCCGATGGCATCAGGAAACGGTCAACCGCTTCATTGCCGCCGTCGGCATGCACCTGCTCGAGCTCTTCCAGCGTCACTGTCTGAGCCAGCGTGAAAGGCCCGGCCTGGGTACGACGCAGCTCTGCGACGTAAGCACCACAACCAAGCTTCTCACCGATATCCTCGACCAGCGTGCGGATATAGGTGCCTTTGCTGCAATCGACGGACAGACGTGCCGTGTCGCCTTCGCAAGCAAGTAATTCCAGGCGCGCAATAGTAACAGAACGGGGCTCGCGCTCCACTACTTCCCCTGCACGTGCCAGCTTGTAAAGTGGCTGGCCATCACGCTTGAGGGCCGAGTACATGGGAGGTATCTGGCTGATTTGTCCGCGAAAATGCGGCAGAGCCGCTTCGATATCGTCGCGACCAACGGTCACCGGACGCGTGAGCAAAACCTCGCCTTCAGAGTCGGCAGTGGTAGTGGTCTTACCCAGTTGCGCCAGGGTCTCGTAGGACTTGTCTGAATCGAGCAGGTACTGAGAGAACTTGGTCGCTTCACCAAAGCACAACGGCAGAACGCCCGTTGCCAGAGGATCAAGGCTGCCGGTATGCCCGGCTTTCTCGGCATTGAGCAGCCAGCGAACCTTTTGCAGAGCGGCGTTGGAAGTGAAACCCAGTGGCTTGTCGAGCAGGATGATCCCGCTGACATTGCGGCGTATACGCTTGACCTGAGCCACTCTTTATTCCTCAGTACTTTCAGGCTTTGCATCCGCCGATGCAGGGCCTTCCTGATGCTGACCGTCTTCTGCCACGGCACGCTCGATCAGTGCCGAGAGATGCGCGCCACGTACGACGCTTTCGTCATAGTGGAAATGCAGTTGAGGCACGCTGCGCAGCTTCATTTCGCGGGCCAGCTGCATACGCAGGAAACCTGCGGCAGCGTTGAGCACCTTGATGGTCTGCGCGATTTCTTCCGCGCTGTCCTGGCCCATGACGGTCATGAAAATCTTCGCATGACCCACGTCACGGCTGACGTCTACGGCGGTGATGGTGACCAGACCCACACGTGGGTCCTTGATTTCGCGACGGATCAGCTGCGCCAGTTCGCGCTGCATCTGATCGCCGATACGTTGGGTACGGCTGTATTCTTTTGCCATGCTTGTTACCTGTTACTGATCCGGGACCAAACCCTGACAGTCTGAAAGCGGCAAACGCCCGGCCTGACAATTGCCAGACCGGGCGTTGCGTTTAGAGCCCATGGGGAAAGCAGGGCATTTGCATGCGAGGCTCCCACCATGACTCCTGAAGCTCGCGATTTAGAGGCTGCGAGCCACTTGGACCTTCTCGAAGACTTCGATCTTGTCACCGACCTTGACGTCGTTGTAGCTCTTGACGCCGATACCGCATTCCATGCCTGCACGTACTTCGGCAGCGTCGTCCTTGAAGCGGCGCAGGGATTCCAGCTCGCCTTCAAAGATAACGATGTCTTCGCGCAGAACACGAATCGGACGGTTACGGTAGACAGTGCCTTCCAGAACCATACACCCTGCGATCGCGCCGAATTTCGGCGAACGGAACACATCGCGGACTTCGGCGATACCCAGGATATTCTCCCGGACGTCGCTGCCAAGCATGCCGGTAAGGGCTTTCTTGACGTCTTCGATGATGTCGTAGATCACGTTGTAGTAACGCATGTCCAGACCTTCCTGCTCGACGATCTTGCGCGCGCCAGCATCGGCACGCACGTTGAAGCCGAACAGTACAGCGTTGGAGGCCAGTGCCAGGTTGGCGTCGCTCTCGGTGATACCACCGACACCGCCACCGACCACGCGCACTTGCACTTCGTCGTTACCCAGGCCGTTCAAGGCGCCGTTCAACGCTTCGAGGGAGCCGCGTACGTCAGATTTGAGGACGATGTTGAGCGTCTTCTTCTCTGCCTGACCCATGTTCTCGAAGATGTTTTCCAGCTTGCCAGCGTGAGCACGGGCCAGTTTGACTTCGCGGAACTTGCCTTGACGGAACAGAGCCACTTCACGGGCTTTCTTCTCGTCCGACAGCACGCTCATCTCGTCGCCAGCGTCCGGTGTACCGTCCAGGCCGAGGATCTCGACAGGGATGGAAGGACCTGCTTCTTTGACCGGCTTGCCGTTCTCGTCGAGCATGGCGCGGATGCGGCCGAAGTTCGAACCGACCAGAACCATGTCGCCCTGACGCAGCGTACCGTCCTGAACCAGAACAGTAGCGACCGGACCACGGCCCTTGTCCAGACGGGACTCGACAACAACACCACGACCAGGGGCCGACGGGGTTGCCTTGAGTTCCAGGACTTCGGCCTGCAGCAGAACAGCTTCCAGCAATTCGTCGACGCCAGTACCCATCTTCGCGGAGACCGAAACGAAAGGCGTATCACCGCCCCACTCTTCGGACGTCACGCCATGGACCGACAGCTCGCTGCGGATACGATCGAGGTCAGCACCAGGCTTGTCGATCTTGTTCACCGCAACAACCAGCGGAACGCCAGCCGCAACAGCATGCTGAACAGCTTCGATGGTCTGAGGCATCACGCCGTCGTCAGCTGCAACAACCAGAATCACGATATCCGTTGCCTTGGCACCGCGGGCACGCATGGCGGTAAACGCGGCGTGACCAGGGGTGTCGAGGAACGTGACCATGCCGCGTTCGGTTTCAACGTGGTAGGCACCGATGTGCTGGGTGATGCCGCCGGCTTCGCCAGCTGCAACCTTGGCACGACGAATGTAGTCGAGCAGCGAGGTCTTACCGTGGTCGACGTGGCCCATTACGGTCACAACCGGTGCACGGGAGAACGACTCACCTTCGAACTTCAGCGATTCGGCCAGGGAATCTTCCAGGGCGTTGTCGCTGACCAGCGTGACCTTGTGGCCCAGCTCTTCGGCGATCAACTGGGCAGTTTCCTGATCCAGTACCTGGTTGATGGTCACCGGGGTGCCCATCTTGAACATGAACTTGATGACTTCAGCAGCCTTGACCGACATCTGTGCCGACAATTCGCCGACAGTGATGGTCTCGCCAATGGCAACGTCACGGATGACCGGGCCGGTAGGGCTCTGGAAACCATGCGCATTGCGCTTCTTCAGCTTGCCCTTGCCACGACCACCACGACGGAAGCTGTCGCTTTCTTCGTCGGTAGTGCGAGGAGCAACGCGAGGGGCCGGAGCCTTCTCCTTGACCGAAGCGCGATGCGGAGCGTTTTTACGCTCGCCGTCGCCGCCACGGGCGTTGCGGTCGTCAGCACGAGGCTTGTCAGGGCGACGTTGTTCGTCACGCTTGCGAGCATCGGCAGAAGGCGCTGCGCTGGCCGGTGCCGGAGCAGCGGCTGGCGATGCTTCACGCACAGGCTCGGCGGCAGCAACAGGCTCGGCAGCAGCCGAAGCTGGCTGGCTTGCAGCAGGCTGATTGCGCGCATCTTCTTCAGCGCGACGCTTGGCTTCTTCTTCAGCCTTTTGACGAGCGGCATTTTCTACCGCACGGCGTTCGTCCATCTCGCGCTTGCGCTCGGCTTCGATCTCTTCCGGGCTACGCTGCACAAAGACTTTCTTCTTGCGCACTTCAACGCTGATGCTCTTGCTGCCAGCAACGCGCAGGGTGCTGGTGGTTTTGCGCTGCAAGGTAATCTTGCGAGGCTCTTCCACCTTGGCCTTGTGACCGCTTTTCAGGTGCGTCAACAAGGCTTGTTTTTCGTTATCGGTCACAACTTGCTCGGCGGCGGTGTGCGGCAGACCTGCCTCACGCATCTGCTGTAACAGGCGCTCTACCGGTGTGTCGACCACTTTGGCCAGTTCTTTCACCGTGACTTGCGTCATGCACTTCTCTCCTCAGGCCGCGCCCAATTACTCGAACCAGTGGGCTCGGGCGGCCATGATCAACTTGCCGGCACGATCATCGTCAATGCCGTCGATGTCGAGCAGGTCATCTATAGACTGCTCGGCCAGGTCTTCGCGGGTAATTACGCCGCGCACCGCCAGTTCCATCGCCAAATCCTTGTCCATACCCTCAAGCGAGAGCAGGTCTTCGGCCGGATGGGCGTCTGCCAGCTTTTCCTCTGTAGCGATGGCTTTAGTCAACAAACGATCCTTGGCACGAGCGCGAAGCTCGTTGACGATGTCTTCGTCAAAGCCGTCGATGTTGAGCATTTCTTCCAACGGTACGTAGGCAATCTCTTCCAGGCTGGTGAAGCCTTCATCAACCAGCACCTGTGCCAATTCTTCATCGACTTCGAGTTCTTCGATGAAATTGCGCAGGATGTCACCGGTTTCAGCTTGCTGCTTGGCCTGGATGTCCGATTCGGTCATTACGTTCAGGGTCCAGCCAGTCAGTTGACTGGCCAGACGCACGTTCTGACCGCCACGACCAATAGCCTGGGCCAGGTTGTCCGCTCCCACTGCGATATCCATTGCATGCGCGTCTTCATCTACGATGATTGCCGCTACTTCTGCAGGGGACATTGCATTGATCACGAACTGCGCCGGGTTATCGTCCCAAAGAACGATATCCACACGCTCGCCACCCAGCTCGCCGGAAACAGCCTGAACTCGCGAACCGCGCATGCCGATACAGGCACCTTGCGGGTCGATTCGTTTATCCTTGGAGCGAACAGCGATTTTCGCACGAGAACCCGGGTCACGGGAGGCAGCCATCACCTCGATGAGACCTTCGGCAATTTCCGGCACTTCAATGCGGAAAAGCTCGATCAGCATCTCTGGCGCAGTACGCGACAGGATCAGCTGAGGGCCACGGTTTTCGGTGCGAATTTCCTTCAGCAGAGCACGGACGCGAACACCGACCCGGAAAGTTTCCCGGGAAATGATGTCTTCACGAGCCAGCAAGGCTTCGGCATTGTTACCCAGGTCAACGATGACATTGTCACGTGTAACCTTTTTAACAGTACCAGAAATGATTTCACCCAGACGCTCGCGGTAGGCGTCGACTACCTGAGCACGCTCGGCTTCGCGAACTTTCTGCACAATGACTTGCTTGGCGGTTTGCGCAGCGATACGACCGAATTCGATGGAATCGATTTTTTCTTCGATCAGGTCGCCGGCAACAGCACCCGGCTTTTTCGCCTGGGCCTGATCCACCGCCAATTCGTAAGCAGGATCGTCCAGATCTTCGTCTTCGACAACTGTCCAGCGACGGAAAGTCTCGTAGTTGCCTGTCTGGCGATTGATCTCTACACGCAGTTCTACTTCATCTTCAAAACGTTTCTTGGTAGCAGTGGCCAGAGCCAGCTCCAGCGCTTCAAAAATGACACTTGCCGGAACGCCCTTTTCATTGGACACCGACTCAACAACCAGCAGTACTTCTTTGCTCATCGTACGCCTCGCCTTTCGCAAGCCATTGGATCCGCGGGATCCGCAGTAACCGGCACGTCTCAGTCAAACGTGGGAATAATGTTGGCCTTGTCGATCATGTCGATCGGCAACAGGAACTCATGGTCTTCAACCTGCACCACGACATCCTGCTCCTCCACCCCGCGGAGAAGGCCTTGAAAGTTGCGTCGACCTTCGAAAGGTGAACGCAGCTTTATTTTCACTTGTTCCCCGGCGTACGAAGCAAACTGCTCAATAGTGAACAGCGGGCGCTCCATGCCAGGAGAAGATACTTCGAGGGTGTACTCGGTGCTGATTGGATCTTCTACGTCCAACACACCGCTGATCTGGCGACTGACGATTGCACAGTCGTCGACCAGAACGCCCCCTTCCTTGTCGATATAAATGCGCAGCACCGAATGCTTGCCCTGGGAACTGAAATCGATTCCCCAGCATTGGTAGCCAAGGGCCACGACCACTGGGGCCAACAAGTCCTGCAACTGTTCTAGCTTGCTCGACACCTGAACCCCCTCGTGCATGCTTTAGAAATAAAAAAATGGGCAAAAGCCCATCCCTGAAAACGCCGCTGAACATCGACGTCATGTACTGTCCAGCTAACAAAAAGCCCCTTAAAAGGGGCTCCGCTAAAACTGGTTGCGGGGGCTGGATTTGAACCAACGACCTTCGGGTTATGAGCCCGACGAGCTACCAAACTGCTCCACCCCGCGACAAAGCTGGGGCGGAAGTATACGACCGATCCATTGCTGGGTCAATCCAACATCCACCTACAAGAAAGCCCGCTAGTGCGGGCTCTCCTGTTAATTGGTACCGAGAAGGGGACTCGAACCCCTACACCCTATGGGCACAACCACCTCAAGGTTGCGTGTCTACCAATTCCACCACCTCGGCATTACAACTCTTTTTGGCGACCTCACGAACATCGCCGAATTCTGTATTACTTCTTCTCTGGGGCTTGAGGTACGTCAGCTGGAACAGCGGCTGGCTTTTGCCCTTCGAGAACCGGTACATCATCTGCTGCCGGCTTTTGCTTCACTTCTAGTACTGCAGGGTCTGGTAAACCTACTTGAGTCAGCTGTTGAGCTTTCTCTTTAGCAAAGTAACCTAACCCCAAGCTGGTTATGAAAAAACATGCCGCAAGTATAGCAGTAAACTTACTGAGAAAGGTAGAGGTTCCTTGACCTCCGAAGACAGTATTTGATGCACCTGCTCCGAACGACGCGCCTGCGTCGGCACCTTTACCCTGCTGCAGCAATACCAGAGCGACAACGCCCAGAGCGCCCAACAGGTGAAAAACGATTACGACTGTTTCCAGCATTTTTTCAGTTTCCCGCGGCGCGACAGATCGCACCGAACTCATCTGCATTCAGGGAAGCTCCACCAATGAGCCCCCCATCGATATCCGGCATGCTGAAGAGCTCGACCGCATTGGCCGCCTTCACGCTGCCGCCATAGAGAAGTCGCACGCCTTGTGCGACTTCGGCATTCTCTTTTGCCAGTTGCGCACGGATGGCTGCGTGCACTTCCTGCGCTTCCTGAGGCGAAGCAGTCAATCCGGTGCCAATGGCCCAGACCGGCTCGTAGGCAATGACGGCGTTGACCAGTGCATTGACGCCAAACTCGGCGATGACACTGTCCAGCTGACGCCCTACCACTTCAAGCGTTTGCCCTGCCTTGCGCTCTTCCAGGGTTTCACCTACGCAAAGCACAGGTGTCAGACCTTTCGCCTGGATCGCCGCAAACTTCTTGTTCAGAACATCATCCTGTTCGCCAATCAACTGACGACGCTCGGAGTGCCCGACAAGTACCAGCTTGCAACCTGCATCAGCCAGCTGGCTCGATGCAACTTCACCCGTCAGCGCGCCCTGCTCAGCCTGAATGGCTGCATCCTGCGCACCAACGATGATCGACGTTGCCTTGAGCCCTTCGACCACCTGACAGGTAAACAGACTGGGAGGCATCACGGCGATATCGACGCTGCCTGGCAACGACTGCTTGCACAACCCCTCGATCAGCTCAGCGACGCTGGCGCGGGTACCGTGCATTTTCCAGTTACCAGCTACCATTGGGCGACGCATGCTACACCTCGTGGGTCAAAGTGGGCGCAGATGTTACCCAACAGTTCAGACACTGGCAAGCCGAAATCAGGCGCAAACTTCAGTAACCAGTTTTGCGAGTTCTTCGGCGTACGCCCTGACCTGCGTTTCGTCCTCGCCTTCGACCATAACGCGCACCAACGGCTCGGTACCCGATTTGCGCAGCAGCACCCTGCCACGCCCGGCCATCTGCTCGGTGACGCGGGCGCAGGCCTCCTGGACCGATGGATGCGAAACCGGGTCTACACCCGACCCGGCGAAGCGCACGTTGATCAGGATCTGCGGACATTTGCGCAATTTCAGACGCGCCTCGGCCAGGCTTACACCGCTGCGACGCAGAGCCAGTATCACCTGCAATGAGGCGATAATCGCGTCACCGGTGGTAGCGTGCTGGAAACAGACGATATGACCGGAGTTTTCGCCGCCGATCTGCCAGTTGCGCTCGAGCAGCTCGGCGATCACGTAGCGGTCGCCGACATTGGCCCGAACAAAAGGAATGCCCTGCTCGGCCAGGGCCAGTTCAAGCCCCAGGTTGCTCATAAGTGTGCCGACGACGCCGCCCTGCAAGCGGCCACGCTCATGCAAGTCGCGGGCGATGATGTAAAGCAATTCGTCGCCATCGACGATGGTCCCGGTGTGATCGACCATCAACACACGGTCGCCGTCACCGTCGAAACCGATGCCCATGTCCGCATGCTCGGCAAGCACGGCCGCCTGCAGGGCTTCCATGTGCGTGGAGCCACAGTCCTTGTTGATGTTGAGCCCGTCAGGTTGCGCGGAAAGCACCACGACCTGCGCGCCCAGCTCACGAAATACGTTGGGCGCCACCTTGTAGGTCGCACCGTGAGCGCAGTCGATGACGACCTTGAGGCCGGCGAAGTCGGTGCTGGTAGGCACGCTGCTTTTGCAGAATTCGATGTAACGCCCGGCCGCATCGTTGATCCGCGAGACCTTGCCGAGGTTCTCGGACTCAGCCACGGTCATCGGTGCGTCGAGCAGCTCTTCGATCATCATTTCGATCTCGTCAGGCAGCTTGGTGCCCTGACCGGAGAAGAACTTGATGCCATTGTCGTAGTGCGGGTTATGCGAGGCGCTGATGACGATGCCAGCCTCGGCATGGAAGGTACGTGTCAGATAGGCGATGGCCGGTGTCGGCATCGGACCCAGCAAGAGAACGTCAGCGCCCGCAGCGGAGAGGCCGGCCTCGAGGGCTGACTCGAACATGTAGCCGGAGATGCGCGTGTCCTTGCCGACGAGAATCCGGCAGGCGCCCATCTTGCGGAAAGCCATGCCGGCGGCCCAACCCAGTTTCAGCATGAACTCGGGAGTGATCGGGAATTGCCCTACACGACCGCGAATGCCGTCGGTTCCGAAATATTTTCTGGTAGTCATGGATGCCCCACTGTTGTTATTCAGCTGCTTCGACAGCTGCGATCATGCGCACCACGTCAGCCGTTTCGGCGACATCATGCACACGTAGAATTCTTGCCCCTTTGGCCATCGCCAGAACCGCCAGGGCGAGCCCGCCGGACAGACGCTGGTCGACGGGACGCCCCAGCACAGCACCGATCATGCTCTTGCGCGAAACACCCACCAGCAAAGGCCGGCCGAGCGCATGCAGCGCTTCCATATGCTTGAACAGGCTCAGATTGTGCTCCAGTGTCTTGGCAAAGCCAAAGCCCGGATCGAGAATGATCTGCTGCTGACCGATGCCTGCAGCGACGCACTGCTTCATGCGCTCAGCCAGGAAGGCACAGACCTCACCCACCAGGTTATCGTAGTGCGGGTCATTCTGCATGGTTCCGGGCTCGCCCAGCATATGCATGAGACAGACCGGCAAACCGGTGCTTGCGGCCGCCTCAAGCGCGCCTGGGCGCTGCAGCGAGCGAACGTCGTTGATGAGCCCGGCACCCAGGCCAGCCGTCGCCAGCATGACCTCAGGCGTGGAGGTATCGACCGAGATGATCACATCCAGCTCGCGCGCGATGACCTCGACCAGCGGGGCCACACGCTCGACCTCTTCCGACGCAGAGACAGGACGCGCGCCTGGACGCGTTGACTCGCCACCGATATCGATAAGCGTCGCGCCAGCCTGCACCATTGCCTCGGCGTGACGCAGCGCCGCATCGAGCTGGCTGTAGCGGCCGCCATCGGAAAATGAGTCCGGGGTTGCATTGAGGATGCCCATCACGTGCGTATGGGCCAAATCAAGAACCCGGTTGCCGCAAGGCAACCGGGTTGGGTACAGCGCAGATGTCATGTCAGACCTTAGTGCTCGGCAGCAGGGCCGCCAATCGGAGTTTCCGGACGAGGGTCAGGCGTGATCGGAGTACCGTTGGTACCCGAACCTCCACCCCAGTCACGCGGCTCACGCGGAGTACGACCGGTCATGATGTCGTCGATCTGGTCGGCATCAATGGTTTCATACTTCATCAGCGCGTCGGCCATCGCTTCCAGCTTGTCGCGATTGTCCGTCAACAACTGCTTGGCGGTGCCATAGCAGTGGTCGATGATGCTGCGCACTTCGGAGTCGATAAGCTTGGCAGTATCGCCGGAAACACTGGAGTTCTGGCTGCCGCCGCGACCCAGGTAACCTGCATCTTCATCTTCCGAGTACATCAGCGGGCCGAGCTTTTCAGACAGACCCCACTTGGTGACCATATTCCGGGCGATCTGGCTGGCACGCATGATGTCATTGGAGGCACCGGTTGTGACGCCATCGAAGCCCAGGGTCATTTCTTCGGCAATACGACCACCGTACAGCGAGCAGATCTGGCTGATCAACGCACGCTTGGACAGGCTGTAACGATCTTCTTCCGGCAGGAACATCGTCACACCCAGCGCACGACCGCGCGGGATGATGGAGACCTTGTAGACCGGGTCATGCTCTGGCACCAGACGACCAACGATAGCGTGACCCGCCTCGTGGTAAGCCGTGTTGCGCTTTTCCTTATCGGACATGACCATCGATTTGCGCTCGGCGCCCATCATGATCTTGTCCTTGGCCAGTTCGAACTCTTTCATCTCTACAACGCGCTTGCCGGAGCGAGCAGCGAACAGCGAGGCTTCGTTGACCAGGTTGGCCAGATCCGCACCGGAGAAGCCCGGCGTACCGCGAGCGATAACGCCCGGGTTGACGTCTTCGCCCATTGGCACTTTGCGCATGTGAACCTTGAGGATCTGCTCGCGGCCACGAATGTCCGGCAGACCTACAACTACCTGGCGGTCGAAACGACCTGGACGCAGCAGCGCCGGATCCAGTACGTCAGGGCGGTTGGTTGCGGCAATGACGATGATGCCATCATTCATTTCAAAACCGTCCATCTCGACCAGCAACTGGTTGAGAGTCTGCTCACGCTCGTCATGACCACCACCCATGCCGGCGCCACGATGGCGACCGACTGCGTCGATTTCGTCGATGAAGATGATGCATGGCGCGTGTTTCTTGGCTTGCTCGAACATGTCGCGAACGCGGCTGGCACCAACACCCACGAACATTTCGACAAAGTCGGAACCGGAAATCGTGAAGAACGGGACCTTCGCTTCGCCGGCAATGGCCTTGGCGATCAGCGTCTTACCGGTACCCGGAGGGCCGACCATCAGCACGCCGCGCGGGATTCGACCGCCCAGACGCTGGAACTTGCCCGGATCGCGGAGAAATTCGACCAGCTCGCCAACTTCTTCCTTGGCTTCGTCGCAACCGGCAACGTCAGCCAGGGTCGTCTTGACCTGATCTTCTGACAACAGACGCGCCTTGCTCTTGCCGAAGCTCATCGGGCCGCCCTTGCCGCCCGCCCCGCCCTGCATCTGGCGCATGAAGAACATGAACACCGCGATGATCACCAGTATCGGGAAGCTGGCCACCAGCAACTGGGTCCAGATGCTCTGCTGCTCAGGCTGCTTGCCTTCGATCACGACGTTATTGCTGACCAGATCACCGATCAGGCCATTGTCCGGGATGTTCGGGCGGATGGTCTTGAAGGTGTCGCCATCGCTGCGCTTGCCCGTAATGACGTAGCCGTCAACAGAAACCTTCTCGACCTTGCCATCCTTGACCTGCTGGATGAACTCGGAATAGTTGAGGTTCTGCGGCTCGTTCGGGCTGGAGAAGTTGTTCATCACCGTCACAAGGACAGCCGCGATGATCAACCACAGGATCAAATTCTTTGCCATATCGTTCAATTAGCTACCCTCTGAAGCAAGCTCCACGCAGCAAGCGTGCCTCGCATGATATTCACCGGCCTAACTTACTACAGAACCTACAGATACGGCAGACACCGTCTGTAACCCTTTGTGAAACTTTGACAACATAATGTTCAGTCATGCTGCATCGGTAACGCCATTTGAAAAAAGCTATCGCGCCTTGTCAAAAACGTTCGATGCTGGCCGCGCCATCAATGCCGCGAAAGCCGCGAGCCAGCAGGTATTGCTCGCGTGACCTGTCGCGGGACGACGACGGCTTGCGCATCTGCACCTTGTCGAACAGCTTGCGGATATCCTTGTGGTAGACATCGAAGCCTTCACCCTGGAAGACCTTGATCAGAAAATCGCCACCGGGACGCAGTACCCGACCGGCAAGATCGAGCGCCAATTCGCAGAGAAACATTGCACGCGGCATATCTACAGCGCTCAATCCACTCATATTGGGGGCCATATCGGAAATCACAAGGTCTACCTGCGTATTACCCACTGCCTCGAGGATCTGCTCAAGAATCGCATCCTCGGTAAAATCCCCCTGAATGAAGGTCACATCGGGGATGCTGTCCATTTCAAGGATGTCGGAAGCGATCAGACGACCTTGACCGCCGATCAGACGACTGGTCACCTGCGACCAGCCTCCCGGTGCTGCGCCGAGGTCGATAACGGTCATGCCCGGACGGATGAGCTTGTCCTTTTCCTGGATCTCGAGCAGCTTGTAACTGGCACGCGAACGGTAACCGTCCTTCTGCGCCATTTTGACGTACTTGTCGTCGAAGTGTTCTTTGAGCCAGTTATGGCTTGTCTTGGAACGGGCCACGGGGCACCTCAAAAATAAACGAGTCGTGATTAACTGGGCGGTCCCGGACTCGCTCGGGTAAACTGGCCGCCGCTTTTAAAAGATCAGACGCAGAGGTCAGATTATGCCGCTCACTCCAGAGCAGAAGAAACAATACAAATCCATTGGCCACCATCTGAAACCGGTATTGATCGTGGCTGACAATGGCTTGACTGAAGGTGTACTTGCAGAGCTTGAACGCGCACTGAGCGATCATGAGCTGATCAAGATCAAGCTCAACATCCTCGACCGCGAAAGCCGTCTCGGTGCCATCGCAGAACTGTGCAAGGCCGGTTCTGCCGACCTGGTTCAGGTCATCGGCAAAATGGCGTTGATCTATCGCAAGAACCCAAAGGTAAACAAGCAACTGTCCAACGTCCACCGCGCGCACGGATAAAAACAGAAGTCAGGGCCGCCAAAAGCGTGCCCTGACTCTTTTTTGCCGCTGAAAGCGCCCGTAAACACGGGCGCCAGCATCAGATATGACGCACTTCGATGATTTCGTACTCGATCACGCCACTCGGCGTTTTCACGACAACGACATCACCCTCTTCCTTGGCAATCAAGGCACGGGCAATGGGCGAGCCCACTGAAATCTTGCCTTTCTTGATATCCGCTTCGTCCTCACCCACGATCTGATACACCACGCTTTCGTCAGTCTCGACGTTGGCGATTTCAACTGTCGTGCCGAAGATCACCTTGCCGGTGTGCGGAATAGTCGTGACGTCGATGATCACAGCGTTCTGCATGCGGCCTTCGATGTCACGAATACGCGCCTCGACCATCCCCTGCTGCTCGCGGGCAGCATGGTATTCGGCGTTTTCCTTGAGGTCGCCCAGCTCGCGCGCAGTACCGATGTCCTGGCTCAACTTGGGACGAATCACCTTGGTCAGGTGGGTCAGCTCTTCTTCCAGGGCGCGAGCGCCCTGGACGGTCATTGGGTATTTGATCATGCCTTCAATCCTGCATGGAGATCCTGCAAGCGACGTACGGTCTTCTCCGGACCGAACTTGAGCGCTTCACAGATCGCTTCGCCTGCTGCAATGGTAGTGGTGCAGTAAATCTTGTGCTGCAGGGCGTTGCGACGGATGGAGTAGGAATCCGCGATCGACTGGCGACCTTCGGTGGTGTTGATGATCAGAGTGACTTCGTCGTTCTTGATCATGTCGACCACATGCGGACGGCCTTCGGTCACCTTGTTGACGCGACGCACTTTCAGGCCTGCCGCTTCGATCAGCTTGGCGGTGCCTGCGGTGGCAACGATCTCGAAACCAAGATTGATAAGGTCACGAGCGACCGCTTCAACCAGAGGCTTGTCATCGTCACGTACGCTGATGAACGCGGTACCGCCAGTCGGCAGCACTTCGCTCGCGCCCATCTGGGCCTTGGCAAACGCTTCGCCAAAGGTATCACCCACACCCATCACTTCACCGGTCGATTTCATTTCCGGGCCGAGGATCGGGTCAACGCCAGGGAACTTGGCAAACGGGAACACTGCCTCTTTCACGCTGTAGAAGTTCGGGATGATTTCCTTGGTGAAGTTCAGCTCTTTCAGGGTTTTGCCTGCCATCACGCGGGCAGCGATCATCGCCAGGGAAACACCGATGCACTTGGAAACGAACGGCACGGTACGCGATGCGCGCGGGTTGACTTCAATGACGTAGATGTCTTCGCCCTGAAGCGCCAGCTGCACGTTCATCAGGCCGACAACGCCCAGTTCCAGCGCCATCTTCTTGACCTGCTCGCGCATCTCGTCCTGGATGTGAGCCGGCAGCGAGTAAGGCGGCAGCGAGCACGCGGAGTCACCAGAGTGAACGCCGGCCTGCTCGATGTGCTGCATGATCGCGCCGATCACCACGTCAGTACCGTCGCAGACCGCATCGACGTCCATCTCGATTGCGCAGTTCAGGAAGTGGTCCAGCAGCACCGGGCTGTCGTTGGACACCTGAACGGCTTCGCGCAGGTAACGCTTGAGTTCGTCTTCCTGGTAAACGATTTCCATCGCACGGCCACCCAGTACATAGGACGGACGCACCACCAGTGGATAACCGATCTTCGCTGCGGCACGAATCGCTTCGTCTTCGCTGCGCACAGTGGCGTTTGGCGGCTGACGCAGGTTCAGACGCTCGACCATGTGCTGGAAGCGCTCGCGGTCTTCGGCACGGTCGATGGCATCAGGGCTGGTGCCGATGATCGGCACGCCGGCGGCTTCAAGAGCACGGGCCAGTTTCAGAGGCGTCTGGCCACCGTACTGGACGATCACACCTTTCGGCTTCTCGACACGGACGATTTCCAGCACGTCTTCCAGGGTGACAGGCTCGAAGTACAGACGGTCCGAGGTGTCGTAGTCGGTGGAGACGGTTTCCGGGTTGCAGTTGACCATGATGGTCTCGTAACCGTCTTCACGCAGTGCCAGCGCGGCGTGCACGCAGCAGTAATCGAACTCGATACCCTGGCCGATGCGGTTCGGGCCGCCACCCAGGATCATGATCTTGTCACGCGTCGACGGGTTGGCTTCGCACTCTTCCTCGTAGGTCGAGTACAGGTACGCGGTGTCGGTTGCGAACTCGGCTGCGCAGGTGTCGACGCGCTTGTAGACCGGGAACACTTCCAACTTGTGACGATGCGTCCGCAGGTTCTTCTCGGTAACGCCCAGCAGCTTGGCCAGACGCGCGTCGGAGAAGCCTTTGCGCTTGAGACGGAACATCACGTCACGGTCGATTGCCGACAGACCCAAGGTCTTGATCTTCTCTTCGTCCTTGATCAGGTCTTCGATCTGCACCAGGAACCAAGGGTCGATCATGTTCATGGCGAAGATTTCTTCGACCGTCATGCCGGCGCGGAAGGCGTCGGCGACGTACCAGATACGCTCGGCGCCCGGCACGGTCAGCTCGCGCTTGAGCGTGCTCATGCTTTCCGGATGGCTCAGGTCCAGCTTCGGATCAAGACCGCACACGCCGACTTCCAGGCCGCGCAGGGCTTTCTGCAGGGATTCCTGGAAGGTACGGCCGATGGCCATGACTTCACCGACCGACTTCATCTGAGTGGTCAGACGCGCATCGGCCTTGGCGAATTTCTCGAAGGCAAAGCGCGGCAGCTTGGTGACGACGTAGTCGATCGACGGTTCGAACGATGCCGGGGTCTTGCCGCCAGTGATTTCGTTCGACAGCTCGTCAAGGGTGTAGCCCACGGCCAGCTTGGCGGCAACGCGAGCGATCGGGAAGCCGGTCGCCTTGGAAGCCAGTGCAGAGGAACGCGATACACGCGGGTTCATCTCGATGACGACCATGCGGCCGGTGTTCGGGCAGATGCCGAACTGAACGTTGGAACCACCGGTTTCAACGCCGATCTCGCGCAGCACTGCCAGCGAGGCATTACGCAGGATCTGGTATTCCTTGTCGGTCAGGGTCTGTGCCGGCGCCACGGTGATCGAGTCACCGGTGTGCACACCCATCGGGTCGAAGTTTTCGATCGAGCAGACGATGATGCAGTTGTCCTTTTTGTCGCGGACAACTTCCATTTCGTACTCTTTCCAGCCGATCAGCGATTCGTCGATCAGCAGTTCCTTGGTTGGCGACAGGTCCAGACCACGGGCGCAGATTTCTTCGAACTCTTCACGGTTGTAAGCGATACCGCCGCCGGTGCCACCCATGGTGAACGACGGACGGATGATGCAAGGGAAGCCGAGCTTTTCAAGCACCGCGTTGGCTTCTTCCATGCTGTGCGCGATGCCGGAGCGCGGGCACGCCAGGCCGATGGACTTCATCGCCTTGTCGAAGCGCGAACGGTCTTCAGCCTTGTCGATGGTGTCGGCGTTGGCGCCGATCATTTCGACACCGAACTTCTCCAGAACGCCTTCGCGCTCCAGATCCAGTGCGCAGTTCAGAGCGGTCTGGCCGCCCATGGTTGGCAGCAGTGCATCCGGACGTTCTTTTTCGATGATCTTGGCAACGGTCTGCCACTTGATCGGCTCGATGTAGGTGGCGTCGGCCATGGCCGGGTCGGTCATGATGGTGGCCGGGTTGGAGTTCACCAGGATGACGCGGTAACCCTCCTCACGCAGAGCCTTGCAGGCCTGGGCGCCGGAGTAGTCGAATTCACAGGCCTGGCCGATCACGATGGGGCCGGCGCCGAGAATCAGGATGCTTTTTATATCTGTACGTTTTGGCATGGGTTGTCACTCAAATCCGCAGGTCAGTCGGCAAGCCGTCTTGAACATTTGTCTGAGGTGGCCTGGGCGGCAGCGACCGGACACTGAGTCCGGGGCCGCCCTGGGCACCTGCGTATTACAGTCTCAAGGCAACCGGTCAGCGGCGCTTGGCCATGGCTTCGATAAAGCGATCGAACAAAGGCGCGACGTCGTTCGGGCCCGGGCTCGCTTCAGGGTGACCCTGGAAGCTGAATGCGCTCTTGTCGGTCAGTTCGATACCCTGCAGGGTGCCGTCGAACAGCGACTTGTGAATGGCGCGAACGTTGCTCGGCAGGGTTGCCTCATCCACCGCAAAACCGTGGTTCTGGCTGGTGATCATGACCACACCGGTGTCCAGATCCTGGACCGGGTGGTTGGCACCGTGGTGGCCGTGGCCCATCTTCACGGTCTTGGCGCCCGCGGCCAGCGCCAGAAGCTGATGGCCGAGGCAGATGCCGAACACCGGAATGTCGGTTTCCAGCACTTCCCTGATCGCCTTGATGGCGTAGTCGCACGGCTCCGGGTCACCAGGGCCGTTGGACAGGAAAACGCCGTCCGGCTTGTAGGCGAGCACTTCACTGGCAGGCATTTGCGCTGGCACCACGGTTACGCGGCAACCGCGCTCGACCAGCATGCGCAGGATGTTGACCTTGACGCCATAATCGTAGGCGACCACGTGATAAGGCAGCTCGGAGGCGGCGATTTCAGGGTGGCTGTCGGTTTTCAGATCCCAGACGCTGGAACGCCACTCGTAGGTGTCCTTGGTGCAGACTTCCTTGGCCAGGTCCATGCCCTTGAGGCCCGGGAAGCTGCGGGCAGCGGCGATGGCCGCCTCTTCGGTGATGTTGTCGCCGGCCAGGATGCAGCCGTTCTGGGCGCCTTTCTCACGCAGGATGCGGGTCAGGCGGCGCGTGTCGATGCCAGCGATGGCAACGACGTTATTGGCTTTCAGGTAATCACCGAGGGACAGCTTGTTACGCCAGTTGCTGGCTACCAGAGGCAGGTCGCGAATGACCAGGCCGGCGGACCAGACGCGATCAGACTCTGCGTCTTCAGGAGTGGTGCCGGTGTTGCCGATATGCGGGTAAGTCAGGGTAACGATCTGCTGGGCGTAGGAAGGATCGGTAAGAATTTCCTGATAGCCTGTCATTGCGGTGTTGAACACCACCTCACCAACGGTCTGACCGTCGGCTCCAATGGCTTCGCCGCGAAAAATGCTGCCATCAGCAAGGGCGAGTATGGCTGGCTTAGTCAAGAAGACCTCCCGTAAATAAAACCTGAAAGGGCGATCGCAGGCTGCAAAAAAGCGGAATGACGTGTTTACGTCACCCCGCTTTCTTATGGAATCATCTGCGCGCTTTTAGTGGACACACTAAAGTTGTAGCTTACAGAAAAGGCCCATTTTGGTCTACCACCAATGAGCCTGAAATGCGGGAAAATGCGACAGGGCCACGAATGACCCTGTATGAAATCAATGCAGACCCAACACATCCTGCATGTCGTAAAGCCCTGGCGCCTTGCCGTCGAGCCACATTGCAGCCCGAACGGCACCCTTGGCGAAGGTCATGCGACTGGACGCCTTGTGCGTGATCTCGACCCGCTCACCGTCCGCTGCGAACAGCACGGTGTGGTCGCCCACCACGTCACCGGCACGAATGGTCGCAAACCCGATGGTCTGACGATCACGCGCGCCGGTCTGGCCTTCACGACCGTAGACCGCGACTTTTTCCAGATCGCGACCCAGCGCGTTGGCCACCACTTCACCCATACGCAAGGCGGTGCCGGACGGCGCATCGACCTTGTGCCGATGGTGCGCCTCGGTGATTTCGATATCGACCTCATCACCCAGAACGCGCGCAGCGGTGTCGAGCAGCTTCAGACACAGATTCACACCAACGCTGAAATTGGCAGCAAAGACGATCGGAATGTCTTTGCCCGCCTCTTCCAGACGCAGCTTCTCTTCCGCACTGAAGCCTGTCGTACCGATAATCATCGCCTTGCCTGCCTTGCGACAGAACGCCAGATTTTTCAGCGTCACCGAAGGATGAGTAAAGTCGATCAGAACGTCGAACTCGTCCGCCACCTTTGCCAGATCACCTGACAGCGGCACACCGATACGACCCAGCGCAGCCAGTTCGCCCGCATCAGCGCCCACCAGCGTGCTGTCAGGACGATCGATAGCGGCGGTCAAACCGGCGCCCGGCGCCTGCTGAACCGCCTCGATCAAGGTCTTGCCCATACGCCCGGCGGCGCCTACTACAGCAATACGTCGCATGCCCTGCTCCCGTTGATAGCCTTACAGATCGCCGAAGAAACGCTTCACACCCTCAAACCAGCCACTGGCTTTCGGAGAGTGGGATTCGTCGTTTTCAAGCGAGGTGCGGAACTCTTCAAGCAGCTCGCGCTGGCGCTTGCTCAGGTTGACCGGGGTTTCGACTGCAACACGGCACATCAAGTCACCGGCACCACCGCCACGCACTGGAGCGACGCCCTTGCCACGCAAGCGGAACTGCTTGCCGGTCTGGGTACCTTCGGGGATTTTCAGTTTGACGCGACCGTCGAGTGTCGGCACTTCAAGCTCGCCGCCCAGCGCTGCATCGGTAAAGCTGATAGGCACTTCGCAGAACAGGTGCTTGCCGTCACGCTGGAAGATCGCGTGTTCGCGCACATTGATCACGACATACAGGTCGCCTGTCGGGCCACCCTGGGTACCTGCCTCGCCTTCGCCAGACAGGCGAATGCGGTCACCGGTATCGACACCTGGCGGCACTTTGACGGAAAGCGTCTTGGACTCTTCGACGCGGCCTTCGCCATGGCAGGAATCGCACGGATCGGAAATGATCTTGCCGTGGCCATGGCAGCGCGGACAGGTTTGCTGCACAGAGAAGAAACCCTGCTGCATGCGCACCTGACCAATGCCACCGCACGTAGGGCATGTGACCGGCGAAGAACCTTTCTTGGCACCGCTGCCGTCGCACGGCTTGCAGTTGACCAGCGTCGGAACGCGGATATTCACGTTAGTACCGCGAACCGCCTCCTCCAGATTCAGCTCCAGCGTATAGCGCAGGTCGCTGCCACGCTGAGCGCCGCCACGACCACCGCCGCCACCGGCACGGCCGCCACCAAAGAAGTCGCTGAACACATCGCCGAAGATATCGGAGAAGTTGGCGCCACCGGCACCACCACCAAAACCACCGCCGCCACCCATGCTCGGGTCGACACCGGCATGGCCATACTGATCGTAGGCCGCGCGCTTGCTGGCGTCGGAAAGCACTTCGTAGGCTTCGTTGGCCTCTTTGAACAGCTCTTCCGATGCTTTGTCATCAGGGTTGCGGTCAGGGTGATGCTTCATCGCCAGACGGCGATAAGCCTTCTTCAGATCCGCCTCGCTGGAGCCTCGCTCCACTCCCAACACTTCGTAATAATCACGCTTTGCCATAATTCTTCCGCACTCTTGAGGACGTTCGGCGAAGGCTCTCCTGAGCCGCACCAAACTCGTTGAGCCCCATACAGGCCCGGACCCAACTCACGTCGATTCAACGATCCTGGTCTTCGTTCAGCAGCCAGATGCATCCGGCCGAGAAAGCGGCAGAATGATTCGCCACGCAGGAGCGTCGCGATCTTGCCACGTGGCGTGCGGAGCAACTCCACACGCCGAAATTTTTGCTTGTTCCAGACACGCCAACGCGGGAGCAAGCTCCCGCGCGGCGACATCCTACCAGTCAGCGCTCGAAAGAGGTCAACCGGCTTTCAAGTGAGCCTGCGCTTACTTGTGGTCTTTTACTTCTTCAAACTCGGCGTCGACGACATCGTCAGCCTTGGCAGTTTCTTCAGCTGGCTTGGCCGCAGCGTCCGGGTTTTCAGCCTGCTCGGCGTACATCTTCTGAGCGATTGGCGCGGAAACCTTCGACAGCTCTTCGACCTTGGCTTCAATGGCAGCCTTGTCGTCGCCTTTGATAGCGGCTTCCAGAGCAACCAGTGCAGCTTCTACCGCAGTCTTCTCTTCAGCGGTGACCTTGTCGCCTGCGTCAGCGATCATCTTGCGAGTCGAGTGGACCAGCGCATCACCCTGGTTACGGGCAGAGGCCAGCTCTTCGAACTTGCGATCTTCTTCGGAGTTGACTTCAGCATCGCGAACCATCTGCTGAATTTCTTCCTCGGACAGACCGGAGTTGGCCTTGATCACGATGGACTGCTGCTTGCCGGTGGCCTTGTCTTTCGCGCCAACGTGCAGGATGCCGTTTGCGTCGATGTCGAAGGTCACTTCGATCTGTGGCACGCCACGTGGAGCAGGTGGAATCTCGGCCAGGTCGAACTTGCCCAGCGACTTGTTCTGACCGGCTTGCTTACGCTCACCCTGCAGGACGTGGATGGTTACCGCGTTCTGGTTGTCATCGGCCGTCGAGAACACCTGGGATTTCTTGGTAGGAATCGTGGTGTTTTTCTCGATCAGCGCAGTCATCACGCCGCCCATGGTTTCGATACCCAGAGTCAGCGGGCTGACGTCCAGCAGCAGAACGTCTTTGACATCACCGGCCAGGACTGCGCCCTGAATGGCAGCACCCATGGCAACGGCTTCGTCAGGGTTGACGTCTTTACGTGCTTCTTTGCCGAAGAACTCGGTCACCAGCTTCTGAACCAGCGGCATACGCGTCTGACCGCCGACCAGAATCACGTCGTTGATCTTGCTGATATCGATACCCGCGTCTTTCAACGCCATGCGGCAAGGCTCGATAGTGCGCTGAACCAGGTCTTCAACCAGCGATTCCAGCTTGGAGCGGGAGATCTTGACTACCAGGTGCTTAGGACCGGTTGCGTCTGCAGTGATGTACGGCAGGTTGACTTCGGTCTGGGTGCTGGAAGACAGCTCGATCTTGGCTTTTTCGGCAGCCTCTTTCAGGCGCTGCATGGCCAGCGGGTCACCCTTGAGGCTCATTCCGCTTTCTTTCTTGAATTCGTCGACGAAGTAGTCGATCAGACGAATGTCGAAGTCTTCACCACCCAGGAACGTGTCGCCGTTGGTGGCCAACACTTCGAACTGGTGCTCGCCATCGACTTCAGCGATCTCGATGACCGAGACGTCAAAGGTACCGCCACCCAGGTCATAAACGATGACAGTGTGGTCGCCCTTGGCCTTGTCCATACCGTAAGCCAGCGCGGCTGCGGTAGGTTCGTTGATGATGCGCTTGACGTCCAGACCGGCAATACGGCCAGCGTCTTTGGTAGCCTGACGCTGACTGTCGTTGAAGTAGGCCGGAACGGTGATGACCGCCTCGGTAACCGCTTCGCCGAGGTAGTCTTCGGCAGTCTTTTTCATTTTCTTCAGGATTTCAGCGGAAATCTGAGGAGGCGCCATTTTCTGGCCATTCACTTCAACCCAGGCGTCACCGTTGTCAGCCTTGACGATCTTGTAAGGGACCATCTGGATGTCTTTCTGAACGACATCTTCTTCGAACTTGCGACCGATCAGACGCTTCACCGCGTACAGCGTGTTGTGCGGGTTGGTGACCGCCTGACGCTTGGCGGACTGACCGACCAGAATCTCGTTATCGTTCGCATAAGCGATGATCGAAGGCGTAGTACGAGTACCTTCGGCGTTCTCGATAACCTTGACGTTACCGTTTTCCAGAATGGAGACGCAGGAGTTGGTAGTCCCCAGGTCGATACCGATAATTCTGCCCATCTTTGACTCTCCCGAAACTTGCAAAACTTGGATTTGGTTGCCGCCAGTGCGTTTACACCGTGCGGTAGCTCTTAAACGCTTGACCTTTAAATGGGGGCCTTACAGCTGATTTCAAGCCTGCTCGTTGATTGACGGCGTTGCAGGCGATGGTGCCTTGCTGACCACGACCATGGCCGGGCGCAACAGGCGACCATTGAGCTGATAACCCTTCTGAAATACCTTGAGCACCGTGTTGGGCTCAACGTCGGCACTTTCCTGCATGGCCATCGCCTGGTGCTGGTCGGCACTGAACGGTTGGCCGTGCGGATCGATGGCTTCCAGCTGATAACGCTTGAGGGTGTCCTGGAACATCTTCAAGGTCAGCTCGATGCCTTCACGCATCGGGCGAATGCTTTCATCGTCCGGACTGGACAGATCAAGGCCCCGCTCCAGACTGTCGATGATCGGCAACAGATCACCGGCAAATTTTTCCAGCGCAAACTTGTGCGCCTTTTCAACATCCTGTTCGGCACGGCGGCGGACATTCTGCAGATCCGCAGCCACGCGAAGGGATTGGTCCTGCGCAGCAGCCAGCTGCTCTTCGAGCACCTGCACGCGGGTTGTCAGTTCATCACCCGTGCCCGCCTCGGCAGCCTGATCCTGAGCCTGCGCATCCAGATTCTGTTCGTCAGCCATACATCTTCTCCTCTAAAAACGTCCGCGATCCCGATTCGCGCTTCTGCCCACCTATATGGGATCGGATTTTCCGGCTTCAAGGGTTTCGTGTGATCGAGATACGCATTCCCTGACAAATAATCCGGATTCCGGCCCTACAAAAAATGGCGCATTGACACAATAGGGACTAAAAACCACTTCAGACCGATCAAATCGAGCTAAGCAAGGGCATTGTCAGCCACAAATAAAACACTGTATAAATAACCAGACAAACAGCCCGGGAGCCGCTCAATGCTGGTGCACCTTTCCGTACACAACTACGCCATTGTCGAACACCTTGACCTTGAACTGGATCGAGGCATGAGCGTCATCACCGGCGAAACCGGCGCTGGCAAGTCGATCATGCTCGACGCCCTGGGCCTTACCCTGGGCGACCGTGCCGACAGCGGCGTGGTCCGGCCAGGCGCCGACAAGGCCGACATCCTGGCCACGTTCGATCTGGGCGATATTCCCGAGGCACAGACCTGGCTCAAAGAGCGCGACCTGGACAACGACGGCCCCTGCATCCTGCGCCGGGTCATCACGGCCGAAGGTCGGTCACGCTCCTATATCAATGGCTCACCTTGCCCTCAGGGCGACCTGAAGGCACTGGGCGAACTGCTCATCGATATTCACAGCCAGCATGAGCACCAGTCGCTGCTCAAGACCGACACCCACCGACGCCTGCTCGACGAATACGCGGGCGCGACCGATCTGGCCCGTCAGGTCCATCTCGCCGCACAGCGCTGGCGGCAGACGCGGCAGGAGCTCGAGCGCCTCTCCAACTCGGGTGACGAACAACGCGCACGTCATCAGTTGCTGAGCTATCAGCTCGAAGAACTGGAAAGCCTGAGCCTGGGCGAAAACGAGCTCGAACAGCTCGAACAGGAACACAAGGATCTGACCAACGCCGAAAGCCTGCTGAGCATTTGCCGACAAGTGGTCGAGCAGTGCAGCGAAAGCGATTCCGGCAATGTGCTCAATGCCCTGACCGCCAGCCTGCATCGTCTTGGCAGCGTCGACCATTCCCCGTCCGCCCTGAGCGAGGCCACTGGGCTGCTGTCCAGCGCGCAGATACAGGTAGAAGAAGCGGTAGGCGAGCTGAATCGCTTTCTGGATCACTTCGATGCCGACCCTGCCCGCTTGCAACAGCTTGAAGAACGACTCGATGCTATCTATACGCTGGCGCGCAAGCACCGCATCCAGCCAGGCGAAGTGGCGACACTGCAACAAAAGCTGCTGGATGAAATAGAAACGCTGAATGCCAACGACGAATCCATCGAACGGCTGCAGCATGAAGTGCAGGCATTCGCGCGGCACTATCAGGATAAAGCCCGCGAGCTGAGCGACCTGCGTCACAATTCGGCGACGAAACTGGCCAGCGCCGTAGAACAGGAAATTCATCGTCTGGGCATGCCCGGCGGCCGTTTCCAGATCGACCTCAAAGCCAACGCCAGCGTAGAACCCTCGCCTCACGGCCTGGAACAGGTAGAGCTACTGGTCAGCGCCAACCCCGGCCAACCACTCAAAGCACTGGCGAAAGTCGCGTCGGGTGGCGAGCTGTCGCGCATCAGCCTGGCCATTCAGGTCATCACTGCGCAAACCTCGCGGGTGCCGACGCTGGTATTCGACGAAGTGGATGTGGGGATTGGCGGACCGACCGCCGAGATCGTAGGGCAATTGCTGCGTCGCCTGGGCGAGCGCGGCCAGGTCATGACCGTCACTCACCTGCCGCAGGTCGCAGCGCAGGGCCATCAGCACCTTTTCGTGCACAAGGTGCGGGACAACGACGCAACGCGCACAGCCGTGTCCAAGCTCAGCAAGACTGAACGTATAGAGGAAGTCGCCCGCATGCTGGGCGGCATCGACTTGACCAAGGAATCTTTGGCGCACGCCAAAAAGATGGTCGTTACGGCTAAAAGCTGAGCGATAGAAAGCACAAAGGCGACCGCGGTCGCCCCTGTTGCTGATTACGCCTTCTTGTTGCGGACGTAGAGCACCAGATTGTGGTCCACCAGGTCAAAGCCGTGTCTCTCGACGATGGCTTTCTGAAGCTTCTCGATTTCTTCGTCGAAGAATTCGATCACCTCACCCGATTCCACGTTGACCATGTGGTCGTGGTGGCCGCCATCAGCCAGCTCGAACACAGCATGACCGCCGTCGAAATTGTGGCGCACCACCAGTCCAGCGGACTCGAACTGAGTCAGAACACGGTAAACCGTGGCCAGACCGACGTCCTCGCTAGCCTCCATGAGAGCCTTGTAAACATCCTCGGCACTCATGTGGCGTTGCTCTGCAGAATCGAGCATTTGCAGTATTTTGACCCGCGGTAAGGTTACCTTGAGTCCTACTTTACGTAGTTCGTTATTTTCAACCATGGTCAGCTTTCTCGCAGACGCTGCTTCGCAGCTTCTCTTAATGCAGGTATGATCGGAGTTTACGTTGTCCCAGCCAAGATAGTGGAAGTCGCCCACCGATGCAAAACACCAAGCTCTTGCTAACCAGTTTCACCTTCGTGGGACTGCTCGCACTCGCCGGTTGTTCATTCCCCGGGGTTTACAAAATCGACATCCAGCAGGGTAATGTCGTCACGCAGGACATGATAGACCAGTTACGCCCCGGAATGACCCGGCGGCAAGTACGGTTTATCATGGGCAACCCCCTGCTGACCGACACTTTCCACTCCGATCGGTGGGATTACCTGTACAGCCTGCAGCCAGGTGGCGGTGAACGCCAGCAGGAGCGTGTCAGCCTTATATTCAACGGCAATGACCAGCTCGTGAGCCTGTCTGGCGACTTCATGCCCGGCGTCAGCCGCGATGAAGCCATTCTCGGCAAGGACAGCGACACCACTGTCCCGGCAGAGAACCAGCCAGTGCAGCAGCCTGAAGAACCGGCCAAGCCAGGTTCGTTGCTGGATACAATCCAGAAGGACGTGGACAGCGTCGAGACCGTACCGGTACCGACCCAAGAGCCGCTGGACACCAACACCCGGTAGTCCAAAGCGCCCAAGAAAAAGCCCGGCATGCCGGGCTTTTTTGTGTCTTCCATTCAGCCAGCGTTCAGCCCGAATTCATCCTGTAGGCGTTCTTTTCTCACGCGCCTTGGCCGCGCGCAGACGCCTGATCTCCATCGGGTCGGCCACCAGCGGACGATAAATCTCTATCCGCTCACCCGCCTCCAGCACCCGCGCAGCAGGATCAGCCACCACCTTGCCGAAGATACCGACGGCGCACAGGCTCAGATCCAGCTCGGGAAACTCCTTGTCCATACCGCTGAGTGCCAGCGCCTGACGTACCGAAGAGCCGGCCGGGACATCGACCGTCTTCAATACCTGGCGCTGCACTGAAGCGTAAACCACCTCTATCTGAATCGATGCGTCAGCCATGCAGCTCTTTCGCTCGCTGGCAGAACGCATCCACCAGCGTGTTGGCTGCCTGATTGAACAGCGGCCCCAGCGTGGCGCGAACGATAGTGCCGGCATAATCGAAGGACAGATCCAGACTGATCTTGCAGGCTTTCTCGCCCAACGGCTTGAACGTCCAGACACCGTGAAACTGTTCGAACGGCCCTTCGACCAGGTCCATCACGATCGACTCGCCGGGAACCAGCGTGTTGCGCGTCATGAACTTCTGGCTCAGACCACCCTTGGCGATCTCCAGGCTGGCGCGCATCTGCGCCTCACTGGCTTCAACCACGGTAGCGGACGAGCACCACGGCAAGAACTCGGGATAACGAGCCACATCATTGACCAGATCATAAAGGAACCCGGCCGGGTACGGCAGTAAAGCAGAGCGTTGTATATGCGTAGTCATGTGAGCGTCATTTCCAGAGCTGAGCGGCAAACACCACAAGAATGCCGAGCGGCGCCACGTAGCGCATCAAAAAGTACGTCAGGTTGAAGAGCAGCGGACTGCGAATCGACAATTCGTCGCGCACCGTCTCACGGCCCATCACCCAACCAGCGAATACTACAAAACACAACCCACCCAGCGGCAACATGATCCGCGAAGTGAAGAAATCAATGACTCCGAAGAAGTCCAGGCCAGTCGATGCGCCCCATTGATAGAGGTGGAATGCGCCTCCATCGTTCACGAAAAACTTGGCTTTTTGCCAGATATTGAACGAGAACACCGTGCCCAAGCCCACAAACCAGCAGGTAAAGGCCAGCCAGAACGTCACCCAGGCGCGGCGAATACGGGTGCGCTCGACCAGGTAGGCAACCATCGGCTCAAGCAACGAAATCGCCGAACTCCAGGCTGCAACGGCCACCAACACGAAGAACACGATGCCCATCAACTGGCCGAACGCGACGTTGCCGAATGCATAAGGCAGCGTGACGAACATCAGGCCCGGCCCCTCGCTGGGGTTCAGGCCTGCGGCGAACACGATCGGGAACAGCGCAAGGCCGGCCAACAGCGAAACGAAGGTATCGAGCAACGCGATGCCGACGACGGTGCTGCTGATCGACGCGCCTTTGGTCATATACGCGCCGTAGACCATGATCGAGCCGACACCAACGCTCAGGGAAAAGAACGCATGGCCCATCGCGGGCAGCAAGCCATCCAGCACCTTTTCGGGATTGAAGTCGAACATGAAATGCACGCCTTCCATGAAATGCCCGGTAGTCAGGCTATAGCCCAACAGCGCGAGCATCAGCAGGAACAGCATCGGCATCATGATGCGCAGGCTTTTCTCCAGCCCGGCCTCGACCCCCTTGCCGATCACCACCGCCGACAGCAGCATGAAAATGGTGTGCCACAGAATCAGACGCCATGGGTCGGCAATCACCGCACCGAAATACGCACCGACCTGATCCGGCGACACACCCTGAAAGTCGCCGCGCCCCATGTCGATGATGTAATCCAGCGACCAGCCGCCCACCACACTATAAAAGGAGAGAATCAGCAGCGCCGTGATCATCCCGGCGAACGCGCCCCAGGACCAGCGCGGCGAATGCCCCGCTTCCTGTGCCAGCGTCTTGAGCGCATTCGCAGGACTGAGCCGGGAACGACGGCCAATCAGCGTCTCGGCGATCATCACCGGAATACCGATCAGCGCGATGCACGCCAGAAAAACCAGTACAAATGCACCGCCGCCATAGGCACCGACCATGTACGGAAATTTCCAGATACTGCCCAGCCCCACAGCAGAGCCGGTGGCAGCCAGGATGAACACCCAGCGACTTGCCCAGCTACCGTGGACCGAAACCTTGTCCGTCGACATTATCGAAACGCCCAGCCAAAAAAGATCGCGCATTGTCCGGGATTCAACCTTTGTGCTCAAGCACGCGCTTTCCCGTAGCCGACATTGATGCAACTGCCTATAATGCGCCCCCTATGGCTAAGCTCAAGAAACACCCTACAGGGACCATCGCGCAAAATAAGAAAGCGCGTCACGATTACTTCATCGAACACAAGTTCGAGGCCGGTCTGGTCCTGTCTGGCTGGGAAGTAAAAAGCCTGCGTGCCACCAAGGTACAGCTGGTCGACAGTTATGTGCTGCTCAAGGATGGCGAGGCCTGGCTGATGGGTTGCCACATCACGCCTCTCAAGACTGCCAGCACACACGTCATCGCTGACCCGACACGCACCCGCAAACTGCTGCTGAACAAGCGCGAGCTCGAAAAGCTCACCAGCTCGGTTCAGCAGAAAGGCTATGCCTGCGTCGCCCTTTCCGTTTACTGGAAGGAGCACCTGGTCAAGTGCGAAATTGCGCTGGGTAAAGGCAAGAAGGAATACGACAAGCGTCACACCGAACGCGAACGCGATTCGGACCGTGAGCTGCAGCGTGCCGTGCGCTCCAAGGGCAAGGACGACTAGCTTCTGGCGCTGGCGTGTGCCAAATGTCCTGACGCGGATATTTGGCACTTCATATCGACCCCTTTACTCCCATACCCCGCCCCACTCCCAGCCTCAACCCGTTCGATACCTCCAAGCGAAGATCGCCTCATTTTGGTGCTTGAATGCGCAATGTGGCTATTTCGCAGTATTCCGAAAATAAAATAGAACGCCTGCGTTACACCACAGTCAATCCTTTAGGCCCAACTATTAAACGGGCTTTCAAACCCCTCGGGCGACGGCCTCAAACACCGGCCATACCGAGTCCACAGGTTACAAGGAGAGACACATGAAGCGTACCGCCCTCACTGGATTGTTCCTCAGCGCCGCCCTGTTGGCTTCGCCGGTTTTTGCCGCCGATGATTTGTGCGCCGCAAACATCAAGACCATCGAAAACGCCAACACCTCGTCCAGCACCAACTTGAGTCCGGAAAACAAGACCATGCTCGAGACCACTGTGAAGAACGCCAAAGCGGCCCAAGCGCAGAACGACGAGAAAAAATGCGTTGAGATCACCACCAAGACCATCACTTCCCTGAAAAATACCGGCTCGGGCAGCGAAGGCACCAAGTAAACCTCCGAGCAGGCCAGCCACCCAGGCTGGCCTGAACGATTGCAGCAGACGGGTCGACGTGCCACGCCAATTGGCGTACACTGCGCCCCAGCGATTGCGAAAGCAGTCTCGGGGCCGATTTGGATTCGACGCCGGTGATGAAACTTTAGGTGCATGCCGAGTTGGTAACAGAACTCGTAAATCCACTGTTGCAACTTTCTATAGTTGCCAATGACGAAACCTACGGGGAATACGCTCTCGCCGCGTAAGCGGTGCTAGCCTTCCTTCTGGTAGCTTCGGCTCCAGCAATCATCAGGGGATGCCTGTAAACCCGAAATGATTGTCATATAGAACAGGATCGTCGCCTAGTACGTTGTGGACGAAGCGACTAAAACTTACACAACTCGCCCAAAGCACCCTGCCCGTCGGGTCGCTGAGGGTTAACTTAATAGACACGGCTAAGCATGTAGTACCGACAGCGGAGTACTGGCGGACGGGGGTTCAAATCCCCCCGGCTCCACCAAATTGCAAATGAAGGCGCCCCAGGGCGTCTTTTTTGTGTCTGTGATTCAGAAAATACAGAGGTTTCGACGCTTTTGGAGTGCTATTGATATTCGCGCTCCAAATGGTATTCCAAAGCACCTGATGCGAGCTTTTGGAAACGCACGGCCAGGCGGCTAGCACCGCGAATGATGACCTAAGAAGCACTGGGGGGGGGGGCAGCGATGCCACTAACACCGGATCACTCACATGACTCTCCAAAAGACCCGCCCCCTTTGCAGGCGGGTCCAGCCAGGAAGACTATAGAGAGCGGATCGTGTAGTTGATATGCAAAATGATATCGGTCAGGCTTTCCAGCAGCGCCTTCTGTTTCGTTTCGGCCTGCGGGAAGCTGATTATCATGCTGCCCTCCGTGATATCTGCACCTTCAAACGGTAACCAACGCGGGTCATTAAAGTCGGGCTGAAACTGACCGCTGTCATTCACGCCTCGCGAGATTGCCATGTTGTCGCAGCCCGGCGGTAACTCGTTCACAACACCGGTATAATTGAGTACCGCGTGAACATCCTGATAAGGTCCTAACAAGGCGGGCAGTGATACGCTGACCTGCTTGATTCGGCGTTGATCTCCCAGCCCGCTGGGGTAGTCATCAACTATATTCAGATCCGCCAGTGTAATTGAAGCCGTTAACGCGCCGCTTTCGTCCAGCCTGACACGCTCGGCGCTGCCCTCTGGAGGCGTCTCACCGTTCAGCAACGCCGACACCGCAGCTGACAGCTCAAACTGATCGGTTTCTGCCAATGTGCTGCGATAAAAATCAGCCAGCGAAACAGTGCGTGTGACTTCAAGAGCACGTTTAGACCACTTCATCCGTGCGGTTTCCAACTGCGCCAGATTGAGCATAAGTCCCTCGCCACAGGTAAGTCCGGCCCAGGTACCCTGCCATCCACCACTGCGAATGTAGGTATCGCTCTTACCACTCTCCCAGTGCCACGCTTTTTCGGCCATCAGGCACCGAGACACAGCCAGGTCGTAAAACTGGAAGTAAATGGTTGCCAAACGACCACGCAGCCAGCTGTATAGAGCGCTATTACTAAACTTGGTCTGCAGAAAGTCCAACTGCGCCTGTGCTTGTCCTTGCTGCATCTCAAGGTGAGTTTTCTGCAGTTCAGCGGACTCTATGCGTACATCCAGAGCCGCCAGCTGGGCCTCAATCTGATGGATATCACCTTCTGCATTGTTGCGCTGGATCTCCCACTCCTCACGCCGGCGACGGTACATCTCTTCCTGAGCGATGCGTAAACTCGTTATCATCAACACATCGGACGCCATCGTAATACCAATGCCGACCGCATTGCCTACACCTTCATACTTCATACCGCCATTGGCGAGCCCGAAGATATTTGGCGCAAGGCCTGCAGCAGCTGCGGTCATATGCGCAACCTTTGCTCCAGCCGCAACCGATTGTGAAGCTACTTGCATCTCCATGGACAAACGTTCGCGAGCATTAATGTTTTCATCATGCATGCGGAAATAACTGTCGAATCGCTTCTGTGCACTGTCTTTGGCTTTAGAAAGGACCGCTTTTTCAGCCTCGAGCTCTCTGAGCGTGCCTTCTTGTACGCGGATACTGCTGACCATCAACTCAGTGCCCTGATTTTGTAATAAGGCATTCAGTGATTCTGCATCTTGGCGCTCGAGCACACCCTGCACCGCATTACCAAACTGAATAAGTTGAAATACCAGCCCGCGAGCACTTTCCAGCATCGGATCAAACCGCCAAAGAGGGAGAGAGGTGACGGGGAGCTCTGACCCGCCACTATTTTCTGCGGCCACGGCAGCGTTGAGCAAAGCCTTTGGATCGGCCGGCTTGGCAAACAGCGGCAACAGTAACGGTTGGCCGTCCAGCGTTAAGTTATGCCGTAAGTTGTACATGCGTTGGCGCAACGTTAACCAGTAGCCCTGCATGACATCGTTGACTTCCGGCAGGAACATTGCACTCGCCGCGGCCGTGTTTGTAGATGCCATAGCCTTAAGGGTTTCGGCTCTCCCCTCGCGCAGTAAGCTCAATACGGTCACGTGTTGCTCAGCCAACGCCTGAGAGGATGCATCGCCTAGCGATGGCTCAGTCCACTGCGCATTAGCGCGGATGTAGGGCTGCTCACCCAGCAGGTTCAGAGCCTGGCTGTACCAGACTTTCGCCTCGGTGAGGGTATCTCGCTCAAGCTTACGATAGGCAGAGTCGCCTCGAGCAATAAGCAAGTCCAATGCCCGCATGAAGGTAGCGACCTTGTAGTGCATAGGGTCATTTTGCGCCACGGCATCAGGATCTACGGCTTTGAGCGGGGCGTCGTTCCAACGGGTGTCCTCTTGGAGTGGGCGCACGTTCCAGTTACGGTCGACATGCTGACCGCGCACAACATAACCCGATGGGCTCCATACATAACGTAGCCATTGATCAGCCAGCGTGAACTGTTGTTCTTGCAGGAAGCGTTGCGCCGACATCATTGGGGTGTAGTAGAACAGCTCCCAGAAGTACAGGGCGTTGGCGCCTGAGAAGTCCATCGGTACGGTGCTATTATCACGCCCCGTAACGCTGTGGACTATATACGGAGCAAGAGCCCCCGCATGCCCGGGTCTCACGATATCGACAGGTCGACTGTCAGGTAAGTAACCAATCCAAACACTTTGGTTATTCGCGTTATTGAAGTCTGCACCTTGATACTGTATCCGCAGGTGAATCTCTTGTTCTAAAAACCAGCCGCCGCCAGGATAAGGAACAAACAGCTCCACTGGCGTTATAGCCTGATCACTGAGATTCCCCGACCACGCGAGATAATTATCATCAACCTCAGCAAATGATTGATAATAAATCCTTACCCATTTCTCATCGCCGTGTTGCGCCTGGTCATAGACGGGCAAATTAAGCGTCACAAAAAACCCCTCGCCCAGCTGAGGCTCCTGAATCTCTTGCGTCTCGTAGCTAAGAATAGTGTCAATACCTGAAGCAGCCCGCTCCACCAACTGGCGGGCAAACAGTGTATTGAGACGTGTGCGATAGGCGTCGACCTCCATATATTGAGCTTTTTCATGGGTGTTTTTTATTTTGATGATGTTTGTTGCATCAGAAGCATTGCGAGTCAGGGTAACAAGCCAATCCATATGATCACCATCTCTGACGGTCAAACTGAAAGCCAAATCATAAGAGGGAAGGACACCCCAGTCTTTACTAACCTCAACATTACTAACGTTAAAATTGTAAACCATCCCATCTTCTCCACTATTAAATGGAGGAAGAGGATCCACATAATCCATGGCCAAAAAAGTCTGATTTTTCTTGCCGTCATAAACATTGAGTTTAACGCGATCAGGTAAAAGAGGGAAAAGAACATTAACCATCCACTCAGGCTGAGCATAAAAACCATAAGAAAAATATGAAAAATCCATCTTCACAGAATAACCAAGATCGCCCAGAATAATTATCGCATCAGGAAGCGGATCATCGTAAACCACTACATAATATTCAGCTAAAAAGACGCTACCACCCTCTAGGACCCGAGCACCAATACCATAATAATTCACAGTAACAGAAATAGGCTTTATGCTCGAAAAGGAATACCTAAAAAGCAAAACTATTTTATTATGATACCTGACTAACCATACCTTGTCGTCGTCAGTATGTAATTGCCTGAAGATAGATAATTCAGCAAAGCTGCTGTCAATTTTAGATATCGTTTTCACCGCATCAGGAGCCCGCGTTGTAATTCTCACCTGCTTAGCTATGGAAAGTAGCGCATTAGGTTCTGACCCATTTGAGTCGACCGTATAACTTCCAGACCAATATGAGAAAATATAATTTGGCATATATGCCGTGGCAGGCACTTCCCGCAACACACTCAACCCGTGAGCATATTTATTATTTATAATATTTTCTTTAGCGGTATCAAGCTCGTACTTCATGGATGCAAGAAAAGTGGGAGCGGAGTCTTCCCTCTGATCCGACGTCATGTCTTCATAAACATAGACTAAATGCATGTCACTTTCAGCCGGCTCATCTGATGTATAACTCTCCCCTTTTTTATAGAGCAGCACCGCCATAGTTGTTTCAGTGTCATAACTAGTGCAATACAGACCTGGCGGCTCAATGACCGGCTCAGTGCCTGACTCAACGGCCCCTGCAAATGACTTTATTTTGTCAGTCACATCAATGATTTTCGGTGACGTCCAGTTGCCGTCGTAACGCAGGTAGGAAATATTGATGGCGTAATCAAACACTTTCGTAGTGCCCGGCATACCTTGCGCATCAGGCGGTGTCACGTTTTTTCGCTCTAACCAGCAAAGATAAAGGCGCGATTTGAAAATCACTGGCCGGATACAGTCTCCCCACGGCTGTGCGGCACACTCTATCTTGCGCCAGTCTGTCCAGGCGTTCGCCGCTAACTGACCGTCTTCACCGCGCCGGCCTTCGTCCGCGCTGCGCCAGTAGAATTCACGCACCTCGCTCTGGTTAGTACCAATGAAGTAGGTCTTTCCCTCGTGAACATCCAGGTTGTCGTGATAGCCACTGATCACCCTGAGATTGGCCACCTCCTCAAAACTGTTGAGGTAGGTGTTGAATGCGTCCCCGACCGTATCGGTATTGAGTTGCGCCTGCCCCAACGTTTGCAGCATCGTATTCATCATGCCGCTTTGGCCCAGACGCACCGTGGGATCAACGTAGTTCTCCGGGTAGTAGACTAACTTCGCCGCGCCTGCCCAGGTGCTGTAGCGCTGGTTATAGCGTTCCCAGTCGGTAAAGAATTGACCCGTCACTGTCGCCTTATCCACGAAACCTTGTGACTCGGGCGCACTTAAGGTCCGTTGTATAAATGTCTGCAAGCTCACAATGGCTTCAGCCACTCGAGAGGTCATGACCTGCGGCCCGTTAAGGTTGTCCAAAAACAGATATTGATAAAGCCCTTCGCGGGAGCTATTTGCCAACTGGGCAGTCATCCCGGACTTGAGCAAATAACCGCACAGGGCGGCGCTGAGTCCGGAGGCCAAAGCCGCCTCCATGCCTTTCGTCTCGTTTTGCGATAGTCCGGCTGAGAACGCATCTGCAACGCGCACCCAGTCGTCCCATGCCGGCTGATTATCTGCTGCATAGTCCAGCGCAAGAAGCTCCCCGATATTCACGGGTGTCACACCAAAGGCGGCGCTCAATGCCGCCCACTGCAACACAGCGTCGATCTCCGACCACGCACTCAGCTGTGTGTCTGAAGCGGCTTGAGCCTGGGCAAATGCTTGCTCAGTAGCCTGCTCGAACCTTGCCGCATCGTCATTCAGCGCAATGGCAAGATCGGCCGGGGTGAGGGTGTCCGCCACAAAGGCTGCCAGTAAGGTAGACGCACCATCACCCAGGCTTTTTAGCCAGGCACTAAAGTTGCACAGCGCTTGTACCGTTGCCAAAGCACGCGGCAACACCACGGTCTCTGGCACAGGACCCAAGAGCCGAGCAGGACTGGCTACAAACAATGAAAAGGCTTGGGGGTTGATACCTGTGGCGTGATAAATCAGCGCCAATTGCGCCAGGCCGTAGCAAAAGGCAACGGCCTTCACATCGTTGGTCGCCGCCCCGTCCCAGAATTGATCCACGGTCCACTCAGCGGGCTGGAGGCCATTGGCCCAGGCCAGAACCGACTCAGCCACTGCGGCGGACGGTAGCGCTAAAGACGAAACCAAAACGGGTGCAAGAAGAGAGATACGTTTAGCCAACGTATCGGCGTCACCGTTAGCGTCTATCACTCGCTTGACTTCGTCCAGTAGCGCCGAAATTTCGGTGCTGGCCACCTGCATAAATGTGGGGCGCGTTAGCAGCTCAACGGAGGCAACGGTCAGTTTTCGGGCGTTAAGCCACTGCGTCAGGCTGTCGACCTTTTGCAGCCAACCTGACCATAGCTGAGTATTCTCTAGCTCGGAGGTGAGCCTGGGCAAGTCAGCAGCTTTTAGTAGTTGCCTTAGCTCCGCCACACTAAGCCCATGCAGTCGGGCCCAACGACTCAAGGCGTACATCGCTGAAAGATTTTTCAGGTTAAGGGTAAAGGCACCTGTAGATACGCTATTGTCGAATATACTTAGTAACGTAAAAAGACCCACATCATCAACGTTAAACGCGCGTTTCAAAACAGCTTTTTCAAAAGAGTGGTCGGCCGCGTTATCCGGCAGCAGGTTTATCTGGGTCGTCGACGGCGCGAATGACTCGCCATTGAGCGGCGGACTATTAAATACTTGATCGAACAGGCTTTTATTGTCGTCATAACCCGATTGAGACAACAATCCTCCGCAGAGCACCAACGCTTCTTCAGGCTCAACGCCATAACGCTGTACGCAGCGCTGAACCTGAAACAGAAGCTGCAATGTCTCATCGGTAATATTATTAGGATTAACGCTATTGACAATAGTTTCCAACGCTCTAGGATGCATCCCTGTGGCACGCCACAGGCGTATCGCCTTATTAAACTTAAGCAAGTAAGCTACCGCCGAGCGACTAATACTTACCTCGTACGCAACAGGAGCACGAATAAATAAGCCGTCTTCGCGATACCTTTCCAAATAAAGCGTAAAGCTACCCTCTGGAACGCCCGACGCTATCTGAACGGCACACGTGGTTCCCACATCCGGCGGGGTCCAGTCAGGATCATCAAATAGAGTGTCCCCGTTATTTAAGCGTACCCGAAACGCGCTAAATTCCGGATGAACATTATTGTAACTGAATCTGAATTCATAGACGCCCGATCCTTTAGGGAACAACCAAGCAAAGTCTAATGTATAATGCTGACCGCACTGTAAACGGTAGACCGCGCCATCAATCATAGTCGTGAGCACATTATCGACGTATTCGCCTTCTCCGCCTCCGTCTTGCTCACCCTCCCAGTCAATGGTTGTAAACAGCGTCACCTCTTCGTCACTGAGTCCGTAATAACGACGCAAACCCTGCGGATTCAGCAGGTACTCTTGAGGTAAGTCTCCAAAGTTTTTAGCGTATAGCTCTGCTGCGTTTTCCGAAGTGACCTCCTCGGTCAAAATAGTGTACAACTCAGGAGGCATATCAAAGGCCATTCCCGCCATAGTAGCCCCGGAAAACAACCCCGTTACCCGAGGGTTGGCCGCTAACTGTTTAAACTTAGGGTCCTTCTGTATACGACTCTGACGCAGACGTGCATGGGGGTGGTGATACGGTGTCGAGCCACTGAGTCGATACGTAGACAGCCATTCCAATATCGAATCCTGATCCTCTTCGCCTCCCTCCAGCTTCCGCGATTCGCCAGCCAAGGTCATTAACACCTCGTTGGAGAGCGAGAGTGCAGAAACCTCCTTGCTCATATTGCTCTGGCTGAGTAATAACCCCTTTAGGTCGGGCCGGCGCTTATCAATGTGATAAGGCGACTCTTCCGGGTACAAGCCGCGAGCATTGCGGTAGAGAGCCGTCAAGTAGGCCGCGGGTGAGAACATCGATGATACAGAGCCTGGTGAAGTATAGACGCTGGCGCGATTACCAAACTGCTCTTCATAATCACGTAACGATGCGCCCGGAGGGTTGATGCCTAAACGCACTGCGTTTTTCAGCAATGGAGAGGATCGAGCCAGCAAGCATTTCTCGTAAATGAGCGCCGCATCCCGCTCCTCTCGGGCAGCCTCGTACAGTTCGTCGACCTCACTGGATAATAACTCGCGAGTCGATAGCTTCTGACGGAAGGCTGCGACGGAGGTCAACGCCTGCGCAGCCAGTGAATCCAGCCCCGCACGCGCTGACAAGCGTTTTATTCTGGACAATCTATTAAGACCCATGGAAATATCCTTATAATTAAATTCGCACACATGGCTGTGTTTGGGGCTATGAAAGCACTGTCACAATTACAGTCGGAAATACATTGCCACCTCTCGGAGTGAGGAGCCTGGCGCTCAAGTGTTGTTCATGATAATTGAGCGTAGCCATGAACTAATCTTTAGCAACATGAACCCATCAAACTCATGATGACCGGTTAAAAGCGGGCGCTCGTCTTTTAGGCGAGAATGCTTTAGGCGAGCAGGTTTTATAGATCGATATAGTTGATGACGTCGCGCTTATTCCAGTGTTCTGTTTTCTAAATAACTCACTTTACGTTTAAGGTTTCAAGCGCCTCACGTCTCCATGGGATTTTATTCAACGTCTCCTGTCCCTTTGCGTTGCAAAACGTATCGGACTGGCTGAGCATTTCGTAACGCTGTGAACCCCGGATAAATACAGATCCTGGGTGGAACAAGATTATTTACCTGGCCCGCGTCGATGGAATTACAGTGACAACAGGGCTGATCCATCTCAAGAGCAGGGAGGTGGAGGCAATCTTCGTATTGCCCGCATTCATGGACCAGGGCGGAAGCGCCCATGCTGTCTACATCTGACCATCGGGCTACGTCTGGCTGCGCAAGCAACTGTAGATCAGTCCGGCCGCTGCCCTGCTCTTCATCCTCCCAAGCCTGCCCCCCGCCACCGTAAGACCAGCGGCCATTCCGCTCATCTGACAATAAAGTATAGTGGCCATATATCATCACCCCTCTCGACCAAGGCGTGTGCCGTCGATAACGCTTCGACCGGCATAAGTATGGAAAACAGCACATGCCGCAACGAAGAAACCTGAAAAACTCTATTTTCGTCCCCCTGAAGCTGTCTCAATTGATCGGTCTTTTCAGTTGGGTTATCAGCTGGTGCCTGAACCCGTCCATTGATCGATCACTGGATATATTCATCTGCTGCGCGCTGGCGGGGGCGACGCTGTCGATCATTGTCACGTCCAATAGCAGGAGCATGCTGGCGTGGCGTCTGTTCGGCATCATTTACATGGCATCCCTGACCTTTCTGTTCAGGGAACAGATCGAACGCATGGGCGTGGAAGCGTCGATGTGGGGCCTGGTTGTCACCTCCCTGCTCATCACGGGCATGAGCGTATTCTTCGTCAAGTTTATTGATTACGTCGCCGCGGCGGCGTTGATCTGGTTGATCATGTGGCAAATGGACCTTACGGCCGTCGGCGTCAATCATGCACCTCTGTTTTATGTGCTCCTGATCAGCTCGACCTTGCTGGGCGGCTGCCTGAATGCGACCTTCCTGAGCCTGATCATGCAGACCATGGCAGCCAGGGACCGCTATCAGGAACTGTCCGAAACCGACACCCTGACGCACGCCCCCAATCGCCGTGCGCTGGTTGCCAGTCTGAATACAGCACTGACGTCCACTGAGAAATCGTCGTTGTGGTTTGCCATGCTTGATCTGGATCACTTTAAAAGTATCAACGACACCCATGGTCACGACGTGGGTGACCACGTCCTTGTTGGTTTTGCGACACTCCTCAAGGGCACAAAGGGGCGGATCGCTTTCGGGCGTCTGGGCGGCGAAGAGTTTGGCGTAATCTTATCGGCGGCGAACGCCCGAGACGCTGTACACGCACTGGAAGAGTTATTGATGCTCGCGCAAAAAGATGAAACGGCTCAAGTGCCCTATTCATTCAGTGGCGGCGTTGCAAGTTTATCGCGGGTTGAAACGGTCAACGACCTGTTGAAAGAGGCCGATGAGAACCTGTATCACGCCAAGCGCAGTGGCAGAAAATGTATTTCCTTTGAGGGCAGGATAGTTTCGTCGAGCGCTGCAAGTACGACGAAGCAGAATCAAGCGACGCAATCAGTTGATGCGCCTACGCACGCGTAGCGCCCGTCTGCCCCTTCAAACATTGCCGCCCCGCCGCACGTTCGAATACCGATCGATATCCTCCCGCAACGTCCACCCCTGCCGGTGCCAATAACGCCCGGCCGCTTCATTGCTCTTCATGACGTCCAGATGACACTTGTAAATACCCAGCGCGTCCAGACACTCGAGGCAGCGTTCGACCAACTCATGGGCAATACCGCGCCCGCGATACTCGGGCAGCACAATCAAATGCTGCAGATAACCGCGGCGTCCGTCATGCCCGCACATCACGCAGCCGCACAAGGCGCCGTCCGCCTCGGCGACGAAACTCATGCCGGGGTTGCGTTCAAGGTAGCGTGCGGTGGCTTCGCGTGAATCGGCGTCGCGCAGGGAAATGCCCGGTGTGGTGCGCATCAGTTCGATGACCGCGTCGTAATCGTCCAGGGTCATGCTGCGAATCGTGATCATGGGCTAAGCGGCCTGCCGTCTCATGGGCTGCACAGGTTAGCAGAGCCGCTTGATGCCTTGATGACAGCGCTGCCAGAGTCTGCCTATCGCCCCGTAATGTTCTTTCTATTAGAAATCTTCGTGAAGAAGGCTAATCTGCATAAGCATCGGCGAGAGTCGTGCGGTTTCACCCTGATAAGGAGATAACAATGAGCTCAAGTTTGCGACGCACGCTGTGGGCTCGGCTCGCAGCAATCTGATGATCGCTGTGCTGCGTATCTGTAGAGCTGGCCTGATCGTTGACCGAGCAGCCGGCATGAACCCAGTGCTGTTGAGTTCCGTCATCACTGTCTGAGGTCCCACGAGTGGACTGGATGGCCGGATGCAAATGACAAAAAGGTGTATCAAGCATGTCAACTGAATCGAAATGCCCCTTCAACCACGCTGCCGGCGGCGGCACCACCAACCGTGACTGGTGGCCCAAGCAGCTGAATCTGAAGATCCTGCATCAGCATTCCTCGCTCTCTGACCCGATGGGCGAGAGTTTCGACTATGCCAAGGAATTCAAGAGCCTTGACATCGAAGCGGTCAAACAGGACCTGCGCAACGTCATGACTCAGTCTCAGGACTGGTGGCCGGCAGACTTCGGCCACTACGGCCCACTGTTCATTCGTATGGCCTGGCACAGCGCCGGTACCTACCGCACAGGCGATGGTCGTGGCGGTGCAGGTGCTGGTCAGCAACGTTTTGCGCCGCTCAACAGTTGGCCTGACAACGTCAGCCTGGACAAGGCGCGCCGCCTGATCTGGCCGATCAAGCAGAAGTACGGCCGCAAGATCTCCTGGGCTGACCTGATCGTGCTGACCGGTAACGTCGCGCTCGAATCCATGGGCTTCAAGACCTTCGGTTTCTCCGGGGGGCGCGCGGATGTCTGGGAACCGGAAGAAGACGTGTACTGGGGTTCCGAGACCACCTGGCTGGGTGGTGAAGAACGCTACGGCGCGCAGAAGAAAATGCAGCAACCGGGCGACGGCACGCTGGTGGCCGAGCCGGAAAATCACGCCAACGAAGAAAGCCGTACCGCCAGTGGCGAACGCAATCTGGAAAACCCGCTTGCCGCCGTGCAGATGGGCTTGATCTACGTGAACCCTGAAGGCCCTGAAGGTGTGCCGGACCCGGTTGCTTCGGCAAGGGATATCCGCGAAACCTTCGGTCGTATGGCGATGAATGACGAAGAGACCGTGGCGCTGATCGCCGGTGGTCACGCGTTCGGCAAGACCCACGGTGCCGGCCCTGCCGACAACGTTGGTCCAGAGCCTGAAGCAGCCGGCCTTGAAGAGCAGGGTTTTGGCTGGAGAAACAAATTCGGCAGCGGCAAGGGTGGCGACACCATCACCAGCGGCCTGGAAGTGACCTGGACTTCGACGCCGACCAAATGGAGCAACGAGTACCTCGAAAACCTCTTTGGCTTCGAATGGGAACTGACCAAGAGCCCGGCAGGTGCGCATCAGTGGACGCCGAAGAACGGCGCTGGCGCTGGCAAGATTCCGGATGCCCACGATCCATCCAAGCGTCATGCACCGAGCATGCTGACCTCTGACCTGGCGCTGCGCTTCGATCCGGCTTACGAACAGATCTCCCGCCGCTTCCTGAACAACCCTGAGCAACTGGCCGACGCGTTCGCCCGTGCCTGGTTCAAGCTGACTCACCGTGACATGGGCCCGCTGGCCCGCTACCTCGGCCCGGAAACACCGGCCGAAGAGCTGCTGTGGCAAGACCCGATTCCAAACGTTGATCATGCGTTGGTGGATGATCAGGATGTGGCCGCACTCAAGGCCAAGATTCTTGCTTCGGGCCTTTCGGTCTCGCAGCTGGTATCGACGGCCTGGGCGGCAGCTTCTACCTTCCGTGGCTCGGACAAGCGCGGTGGTGCCAATGGCGGCCGCCTGCGTCTGGCTCCGCAGAAGGATTGGGCGGTCAATCAGCCTGCGCATCTGGCGGGCGTGCTGAACACCCTCGAGGGCATTCAGAGCGAGTTCAACGCAGCTCAGTCGAACGGCAAGAAGGTTTCAATCGCCGATCTGATCGTCCTGGCGGGTAACGCAGGTGTCGAGCAGGCTGCGAAACATGCAGGTCAGCACGTCACGGTTCCGTTCGCACCGGGCCGCGCCGATGCGTCTCAGGAGCAGACCGATGTTGAGTCGTTCAGCTTCCTCGAGCCGATCGCCGATGGTTTCCGCAACTATCAGAAGGGGCATTACAAGGTCTCGGCAGAATCGTTGCTGGTCGACAAGGCGCAACTGTTGACCCTGACTGCACCGGAAATGACTGTACTGCTGGGCGGCCTGCGGGTCTTGAACATCAACGTCGGACAGAGCAAGCATGGCGTCTTCACTGATCAGCCAGGCACCCTGACCAACGACTTCTTCAAGAACCTGCTGGACATGGGCGTGGAGTGGAAAGCGACCGCGGGTGGCACTGATACCTTCGAGGCCCGTGACCGCAAGACTGGCGCAGTGAAATGGACCGGCACCCGTGTCGATCTGGTCTTCGGCTCGCATGCTCAACTGCGTGCGATTGCCGAGGTGTATGGCAGCTCCGATGCACACGAGAAGTTCGTCAAAGACTTCGTGGCAGCCTGGACCAAGGTGATGAACCTGGACCGCTTCGACCTGGCTTGATGTGTCTGATGTGCTGAGTTGAAAAACGCCTCCCTTGCGGAGGCGTTTTTTTGCGGCTATCAAAAAGCGAAGGCTGATTTTATCAGCGGCTCATCATGCTTGCCGCCTGCTCCGTCGCTTCGGTGGTTCTGGTCGCCAGCTTGCGGACTTCATCCGCCACAACCGCAAAGCCCCGCCCTGCTTCACCGGCGCGTGCAGCTTCGATTGCCGCATTGAGCGCCAGAAGGTTGGTCTGGCTGGCAATGCTCTGGATAGTGCCAACTATCTGGGTCAGTTGAGCGATGTTCTCTTCCAGGTTTTTCTGATGCTGTGCTTCGGTGTCGCGAAGAGCGTCCTGCTCATGTTTCAAATGCACATCCACCAACGCCCCCACCACCCTGAGTGGAACACCTTCGGGATTGCGCCGGGTCTGACCACGCGCACGGAACCAGCGGTACTCGCCGGTTTTCATCTTCAGGCGGTACTCGATATCGAACGGAGTCTTGCCAGTCCGGTCATTCAAATGCGCACCGAACGCCGTCAGACTGCGCTCCTTGTCTTCAGGGTGCAGCCGTGACGCCCAGCTATCCAGCACGTCGGGAAACTCTTCGACCGTTTCAAAACCCAGCAGGCGCCTGAACTGGGGGGACCACCAGAACGGATTGCGCGCATTGACCGGGTCGCCAGCAATGACCTCCATGTCCCAAAGACCGTCGGAGAGCATCTCCCGAGCCAGTTCGAAGCGGGTAATGATCACATCGTGTTCAAGATCACGCTCAAGCTCGTCGTGAATATCCCGCAGAGAACCGGCGACCCGCAGCGGCGTTCCGCGTGCGTCTCTTAACGTTTCGCCCTGGGCATAAAACCAGCGATAAGTGCCGTTCTTCATCGCCAGACGATTCTTGATCCGATACGGCGTGTTGCCGGAACGGTCATTCAGGTGTTTGGCAAATGCGTCCAGCGAGGCTTGTTTATCCTGAGGATGAAGCCGGTCTGCCCAGCTCGCCAGTACGTTGGGGAAATCGCGCTCGTCGTTGAAGCCGAGCAATGTGCGAAATTGCTGCGACCACCAGAATCGATTGTTCGGGTTGACCGGATCGCCCGCGACCACCTCCATGTCCCAGAGGCCCTCACTTGACGCGCGGTTGACCAGATCAAAGCGTGTTTCATAAGCGGCAGCCGAGGCAGAGGCTTCGCCCAGCAGATGGCGGGCGGTTTCCAGTTCTTGCTCAAGCGCGGCAATACGTTGCTCGTCGAGGCGACGCTGGGTGCTCAGCGAGCTCCAGCATTCAAGTACCGCAGTCTTTTCCGCACATCCCCCTACCGCGGGCTCAGTGCCGCCCTTGAGCGAGGAGATCAGTTGCTGAAGGGCCTTTTTGTCACGACGGGGGCTGAACAGGTGAAGCATGCTGTGGGCTCTCAAAGTAGGAGAAGTTGGCCGAGTCCCTGGCACGTCCCGTCTTTATCGTCCTGCCGCCCGGTTTCTGTAATGCCAGATTGCAATCAGATAATGGTCACTCGTTCCAGCATCAACTTCACGGCCTGCTGATCGGTTTGCGCCCCTGCCACCGACTTCGCTACCCGGATGCGGACGCAGAGCGTCCAGAACGGCATTCCACTGGAGCGTGAGTAACGATAGTCTTGTAACTATCGTGCCAAGGACTACTGCAGTTTCACGCCTGCGGCGCAAACCTGCGCAATACCACCACACCCAGCACAGCCGACAACACCGACCCGATCAGCACGCCCACCTTGACCTCGTCGACCAGTTCCGGCGCGCCCGGGAAGGCCAGTGCGCCAATGAACAGGCTCATGGTGAAGCCGATACCACACAAGGCTGCGACGCCATACAACTGGCCCCAGTTGCTGCCGTCCGGCAAGCGCGCCAGGCCAGCGCGAATCGCCAGCGCGGCCATGGCGAATATGCCGACCTGCTTGCCGACCAGCAGCCCTAGCGCAACGCCGAGCGGAACCGGGTCCACGAGCTTGTCGGCGGTAATGCCCGACAGTGACACGCCAGCGTTGGCAAAACCGAAGATCGGTACGACGGCAAACGCCACCCACGGGTGCAGCTTTTCTTCCAGATGCAGCAGCGGCGAGCGAGCCTCTTCATCGGGTTTGCCCAACGGGATGCACAGCGCTAGCGCGACGCCCGCGAGGGTGGCGTGGATACCGGACTGGAGCATGAAAAACCACAGCAGCGCGCCTACAACCAGGTAAGGCAGCAGTTTTTTAACACCCAGACGATTCAGCGCGACGAGCACGGCGATGGAGCCCAGCGCTGCGAGCAGCATGGGAATGGAGAGATCGCTGGTGTAGAACAACGCGATGATCAGTACCGCGCCGAGATCATCGAGAATCGCCAGTGCCGACAGGAAGATCTTCAGTGACAGCGGCACGCGCTTGCCCAGCAGTGACAGCACGCCCAGGGCGAATGCGATGTCGGTCGCTGCCGGAATGGCCCAGCCGCCGATGGTGTCTGGCCGCCCCCAGTTGAAGGCTACATAGATCAGCGCCGGAACCAGCATGCCGCCCAGCGCCGCAAAGCCTGGCAGGGCCCTCTGGCTCCAGGAGGCGAGCTGACCGGCGAGCACCTCGCGCTTGATCTCCAGGCCGACGAGCATGAAGAAGATCGCCATCAGACCGTCGTTGATCCAGTGCGAAACCGACAACCCGGCGAACACTGCGTGCAGCGCGGCGAAGTAGCTGTCGGCCAGCGGTGAGTTGGCAACGATCAGGGCCGCCAGCGCAGCCGCCATCAACACCAGCCCGCCAGCGGATTCAGCAGCGAAGAAACGCGTGATGAACGCCAACGCGTTCGGGGATTCGGTACGGGGGGTGGGTTTGTGCATGACAGCTCCGCGGGGGTACAGCGCAAAAAGGCCGCAATTTTACCACCCGCAGAACCTGTCAAAGGCCTGGTAAACCTGAGGATACAAATTAACGTTTCCCGACCGAAAGCAGGCCGCGAAACGCCGCAGAAGAGTGCCTGCCGATCAGGCAGGTACCCTGCTCATGTCACTTCTTGACCGTTTCTTCGAGCGTAAAGCGGCCCAGCGGGTTCTGACCGAAGTGCTCGATGTTCTTGCGCGACACACTGATGTAGGGACTGTAGTAGAGGTCAATCCAGTTGACGTCCGCCTTGGCCATTTTCTGCAGGTCGATGTACATCTGCTCACGCTTTTTCGGGTCCATCTCGACCCGTGCGGCAGCGACCAGCTCCTTGACCTTGTCGTTCTTGTAACGGGTCATGTAGTTATTGTTGGTGTCGTGGCCGAGCACGAAGGTGGTCTTCTGGTCCGGGTCGAGGATGTCGTTGGTCCAGTACATCACGGAGATGTCGTAGTCACCGGCAATCAGCATGTCCCAGCTCTGGCTCGGGTCGACTTTCTGCAGCGTTGTGGTCACGCCGACCTTGGCCAGTTGCTGTTGCAGCATGACCGCGATTTGCTCGTCGACCTCGTTGCCCGCGTTGACCACGTAATTGAGTTTCAGGTCCGATGCACCGGCGTCCGCCAGCATCTGCTTGGCCTTGACCGGGTCATAAGGGCGTTGCAGGTTGTCGGCGTAGTGGTAGAGCGCGCCTTTGGGAATGTAGGAATTGGCCACGGTGCCCAGCCCGAAGGTGGCGGCCTCGACCAGCGATTTCTTGTCGATGGCCATGTCCAGCGCCTGACGCACTTCCGGCTTGGCCAATGCGCCGTGTTCATGGTTGATCAGCAAGTGATCTTCACGGGTGGAGGGGTCGAGATGGACCACCAGATCGGGGTCCTTCTGCAGATTTGCGATGCGTGAGAACGGTATCCATATCGCAGCATCGAGCTCGCCCTTCTGGACCATGAGCGTGCGGGTGTTGTCGTCCGGCACCGAGATCCACTCGACACCGTCCAGGCTCACGCTCGGCGCTTCCCAGAAGTTGGGGTTCTTCGCCAGAATCACCCGGTCACCGCGCCGCCATTCCTTCACGGTAAATGCGCCGGAGCTGACAGGCTGCTCGGCATACGCCTCTTCGCCCATGCTCTTCATGGCTTTCTCGGAGAGAATCGACACGTTGGGCAGGGCCAGTTGCGAGAGGAACGAGGCCGAAGGATTCTTCAGCGTGATCACCAGCGTATGCGGATCTGTCGCGACGGCCTTGTCGATAATCTTGTAGGAATCGCTCCATAGCGAACCCTTGTCGTCGCGAATTCGCAGCAGGCTGAACACCGCGTCACTGGCCGTCAGGTCCGAGCCGTCGGAGAATTTGGCCGGACGCATCTTGAGCGTGTAGGTCAGCCCGTCAGGCGAGATCGACCAGCTTTCTGCCAGCCCTGGTACCAGCTTGGTGCCTTTGTCATCTACGCGGATCAGCACGTCGTAGACGTTGGAAAACACCCAGTTGTCGATGTTCTGCGCACTTTTGATCGGGTCGAACGTGGTGCCGTCCTCACGACGGCCGATGGTCAGCACGCCCGCAGCTTCGGCCACACCCGCCGCCAGGGAACAGGCCGCCAGCATGGCGACGGTCAGCATTTTCATTGGTCGAGCTTTCATACACAGAACTCCTTGTCGATGTCGGAACAGATGTCGTTACAGGTCAGGATCAAAAAATCGGGGCTTCCAGCACACAGTCGTAGCGCTGCTGGCCGACATGCCGGGTCGGTGGCGCGACGCTGGAACAGGTCGGCCTGGCAAACCGGCAACGCGGATGAAACGCGCAGCCGTCGGGTAAATTCAGGGGGCTTGGCGGCTCACCCTGCAACGGCTCGCCGGACAAAGGACGATCCGGATCGATTTCCGGAATCGCCTGAATCAGCGCCGCGGTATAGGGGTGGCGCGGCGAAACAAAGACATCCTCGACCGGGCCTTCTTCAACGATTCTGCCCAGGTACATGACCGCCACCCGATCACACAGGCGACGCACGATGGCCAGGTCATGGGCAATGAACAGAATCGCCAGATTCATGCGCTGGCGCAGCTCCAGCAGCAGGTTGATGATCTGCCCCTGAATCGAAACGTCCAGCGCCGCCACGCATTCGTCGGCAATGATCAGCCGTGGCTCGATGGCCAGCGCGCGGGCGATACCGACACGCTGACATTGTCCGCCACTCAAGACACCCGGCTTGCGTTCGGCAAATTCGGGCCGCAGACCGACCATGTCGAGCAGCTCGATGACCCGCGCCGGAATGTCGGAAGTGGCGACCTTGCGCTGCACGGCAAGCACCTCGGCCAGCGTCGCACCGATGGTCATTCGCGGGTTGAGCGAAGAGGACGGGTCCTGAAAGACCATCGCGGTTTCGCTGCGCAGGCGTTGCAGATTGATACCGCTGCCCTGGGCCATGTCGACGTCATCGAAGACGATCTGCCCGGAGGTAATGTCATTCAGGCGCAGAATGGCCCGCCCCAGCGTGCTCTTGCCGCTGCCGGACTCGCCGACCAGCCCCAGCGTTTCACCCGCACAAATGCTCAGCGATACGCCGTTGACGGCATGCACCCAACGCTTGTTGAGGCCCATGAAACCCGAGCCGGGGGCCGGGAAGCGCACCACCAGGTCATTGACGTTCAGCAGTGTGGTGCCGCTCATGAGACGGCCTCCCGGGATTGCACCAACGGGTAGTGACAGGCCGCAGCATGGGCAACGCCCATCGGCCGCATCAGCGGTAGCCTGTCAGGACAGTCTGCCCCTGCGTGACCGCAGCGGGCATGAAAACGACATCCGCCTGGCAGTGCATCGAGCAAAGGCGGCTGACCGGGAATGGTCCGTAGCAGTTCGCTGCCCGCGCTGCTGGCGGGCTGGCATTCGATCAGGCCGTGGGTATAAGGATGGCGTGCGCGGGCGAGCACGTCGCGCTTGCTGCCGTGCTCACACAGGCGACCGGCATACATCACCGCGATGGAGTCGCAAGTTTGTGCCACCACGCCGAGGTCGTGGGTGATCATGATCAAACACAGCCCGTGACGATCGCGCAGGTCCAGCAACAGGCGCAGGATTTGCGCCTGCACCGTCACATCCAGTGCGGTGGTCGGCTCGTCGGCGATCAGGACCTGCGGCCCACAGCCCAGCGCCACGGCAATCATCGCGCGCTGGCGCATTCCACCGGAAAACTCATGGGGAAAGTTATCCACACGCGACGCTGGATCGGGAATGCCAACCTGGCGCAAAAGATCGATGGCCTGCGCCCGGGCTTCACGCTTCGACGCGCCCTGATGCAGACGAACACCTTCGGCGATCTGCTCGCCGATACGCATCAGCGGGTCCAGGTGGCTACTGGGGTTCTGGAAAATCATGCCGATCCGCCGCCCGCGCATGGCCCGCATTCCAGCGGCATCCAGCTTCAACAGGTCGACATCATTGAGCCGTACCGAGCCGCCACGCACGTGCAGATCCGGCGACGGCATCAATTGCATCAGCGCCCGGCAGGCCATGGTCTTGCCAGAGCCGCTTTCACCGACCAGCCCGAGAATCTCGCCCTGGTGCAGGTCGAACGACAACCGGTCGACCAGCGTCACATCGCGGCCACGATGGCTCGCCACCACGCTCATCTCGCTGACCTGCAGCACGGGCGTACTCATTGCCGTTCTCCCAGGGCTTCGGCGACGCCGTCCGCCAACAGGCTGAAGCCCATAGCCAACGTCACGATGGCCAGGCCCGGAAAGGTGCAGATCCACCACGCAGAGGTGAGGAACGCCTGCCCTTCGGCGACCATCGTCCCCCACTCCGCCATCGGTGGTTGCACACCCAGGCCCAGGTAGCTGACCGATGCGCCGCTGAGCAACACCAGAACCGCGTCAGACATGGAAAACACAATCGAGCCGAACATCGCGTTGGGCAGCAGATGGCGGAACAGGATACGCAAGTGACCAAAACCCAGGCTCTTGGCTGCCAGGGCGAAATCGCTCTCCTTGAGCACCAGAATCTGTGAGCGGATCAGCCGCGCATAAGACACCCAGCCCACCAGTGCCATGGCAATGTAGAAGCTGCCCAGGCCTGGCCCGAGAATCGCGATGATCGCCAGCATCAGCACCAGAAACGGGAACGCCAGCACGATGTCGATCACGCGCATGCACAGGTTGTCGAAGCGTCCGCCGATGTAGCCCGACAAGGCGCCGACGAAGGTCCCGATCATGAACGGGAAGATCACCCCGATCACGCAGATCTGCAGGTCGACGCGTGCCGCCCAGATCACTCTGGACAGAATGTCGCGACCGAAATTGTCGGTGCCGAACGGATGCGCGAGGTGCGGCGCGAGCATGCGCAGCTCGGTGTTCTGGTAGATCGGATCGTAAGGTGCAAGCCATGGCGCAAACAGCGCCAGTATCAGCCACCCGCCCAATAAAGAGCCGCCCAGCAGCATCGCCAGCCGGCCATTGCGCAAACGCAGACGAAACCGGGAACGCCAGTGCGGACGAAGATGGGCATGGGCCACGGTCATTTGATATTCACCCGCGGGTCAATGGCCACCGTGGCCACATCGGCCAGGAAGTTCACGATCACCGTGGCACAGGCCAGCACCATGGCCACCCCCTGCACGACCATGTAATCGCGACTGAAGATGCCGCGCACCAGCAACTGACCGATGCCGGGAATCGCAAACAGACTTTCGATCACCACGGTGCCGCTGATCAGCCAGCCGATGTTTACTGCCAGCAGGTTGATCGAAGGCACCAGCGAATTGGGCAACACGTGGCGCCGAAACAGCGCACCTTCACTGAGGCCACGCGCCCGGGCCGCCGTCACATGATCGGCTTGCAGCTCCACGAGCATGCTCGCGCGCAGGTTGCGAATCAGCACCGCAGACAGGGCCAGCGCAATGGTCAGACAAGGCAGCACCAGGTGATGAACCTTGTCCAGCCAGTCGCTGCCGTAACCCGACACCGGAAACCAGCCAAGCTGCACACTGAACATCAGGATCAGCATGATGCCCAGCCAGAACGCCGGCATGCCCAGCCCTGTGGTGGTAAAGACGCGGATCAGGTTGTCGCTCCAACTGCCTTTGTTGCGCGCCGCGAGCGTGGCCAGGGGCACGGCGATCAGCAGCGCCAGCAGAACGCTGCCCAACACCAGAAATACGGTGGGCTCGATCCGTGTGCTGATCAGCTTGAGTACGTCTATCTTGTACAGCAGCGATTTGCCCATATCGCCCTGCACCAGGTTTTTCATGAAATACACGTACTGTGTCCACAGAGGCTCATCCAGACCATACTGGGCACGGATGTTGGCCAGGGCCTGCGGTGTGGAACGCGAACCCAGCAGGATGCGCGCCGGATCGCCGGGGATCGAACGCACCAGAATGAAGGTGACCAGGCTGATGCCGAACAGCACCGGCAGCAGCTGCAACGGACGCTGGAGAATGAAACGATAACGACCCAGATTCATCAGACGCCCCGATGCTGTGACAGAAAATTCAGCAGGACCGGAAAGTACGCCGCCGCCCCCTCTACGTAAAAGGGCAGAGCAAAGTTGTAGTCGAACATTGACCATCCGTCGACTTTGATTGTTTTCAGCTCATCCGGCCTGTGTTCATAGCCCATTGCACTGCACCTTTGCGGACGACGCTCATGGCATCAACCCTATCCTGCAAGGCGAGCGCAGACAGCTAGCAATTCTTATAGGTTTTACAGGACTGGCAGCCGATTGGGCGCACGCGTGGCACCGTCCTTGCTAATTGTTATATTAGGCTTTGTACGAAAAGTCGGCGAGCGAAGGTCAGGCGAGGCAAAAACAGGCGAGGAACGGCCGGGGTCGCGTTCGACTCTACGTGTTGTAAATGAGCATTCCGATTGGACTCGCATCCGAGCCTGTTTTTAACGAAGCATCACCGAGCGCAGCCACTTTTCGTACAGAGCCTAGAGCCCTACATCGGCTCAATGACAAAGGAGGTCATGCCATGCATATCAGGTTGTCGGATTTCAATTCGCGGCTGCAGTCTGCATCCACGCTGGATCAGCAAATGGATTGCGCGCTGCTGCTGGCATCGGATCTCGGATTCGATGCCGTGATTTACGACTACAGCCCGGTGCCGGTGTCCCATGATGGAGCACTGATCACCCCGTCGCTGCTGTCATTGCGCAATACGCCTGCGGACTGGTACGCGCTTTGGTGCAGTCAGGGCTATTACCAGATCGATCCGGTGCAACACCTGGCCGTCGCCAGCGTCTCGCCTTTTGTATGGTCATACCAGCCCAGGGCCGAGACGGTCCTGAAAACGTTCATCACGGATATGCACAAGCCAGTGGTGCGCTACCTGCATGACTCACACATGACCTGTGGCGTGACGGTGCCGATCCACATGCCCAAAGGCGGTTTCGCCACACTGACCGGTCTGTGTGCGGACGGCAGCGACGTCGCCCTCGAGGACGCGCGCCAGAGCCTGGCCGAGTTTGGCCTGCTTGCTCACGCCTTTCAGGAGGTCGCCTACCCGCTGTTCGACCAGAAAATTCGCTCGTGCAATGCGATCAGGCTGACCCCGCGCGAGCGCGAATGCCTGAGCTGGTCTGCCGAGGGACTGACGGCCAGAGAGATTGCCGATCAGCTCAACCGTTCTGTCGCCACGGTGACCTTGCACCTGAATTCGGCCATGCAGAAGCTGGGGGCCAAAAACCGTGTACAGGCGGTGGTGCGTGCCGTTCACTACCGTTTACTCGACCACTGACCGGTTTATCGGCCAAAACCTATCATTTTCTATAGTTATGAGACGCAAGACGCCGCGCTATGGTGCCCCCAAACTATCCAGCAGGGACCGGCGACATGGCAGATATGACGATCAAGGAAGGTTTCGCGCCCTTTGGCGAACATCAGACGTGGTATCGCATCACAGGTGACCTGCACGGTCCCGGCACACCACTGGTCATTCTGCACGGCGGCCCCGGTTGTACGCATGACTACGTCGATTCGTTCAAGGACATCGCCAGCACCGGCCGGGCCGTTATCCACTACGATCAGTTGGGTAACGGAAAGTCGACTCGACTGCCAAAAAAAGGTGATGACTTCTGGACGGTCGATCTGTTCTTGAGCGAACTCGACAACCTGCTTGAGCACCTGGGCATCGAAAACGACTACGCATTGCTGGGCCAGTCGTGGGGCGGCATGCTGGCGGCAGAGCATGCCGTGCGTGAACCTTCGCCCGAAAACTCATCCAACGGGCTTAAGGCACTGATCATCGCCAACTCCCCCGCAGACATGCTCACTTGGGTAAACGAGGCCAACCGGCTGCGCGAGGATCTGCCAGCCGATGTGCAGGCTACGTTGCTCAAGCACGAAGAGGCGGGAACCTTGAAAGACCCGGAATACCTGAAAGCCTCGCGGGTATTTTATGACCGCCATGTCTGCCGCATCACCCCATGGCCGGAGGAGGTAAAACGTACCTTCGACGCGATTGACGCCGATCCGACCGTCTACCACGCCATGAATGGCCCTACCGAGTTTCACGTTATCGGCACGATGAAGGACTGGACCATCGTCAATCGCCTGAAACGCATCAGCGTTCCGACCTTGCTGATTTCCGGGAAGTATGACGAAGCCACACCGCTTGTCGTGAAGCCCTATGTGGATAACGTCCCCAACATCAGTTGGTCTGTTTTTGAAGAGTCCAGTCACATGCCCCATGTAGAAGAACGAATGGCCTGCATGGGATGCATCGCAGGTTTTCTGGACACGTTGGTCGAACCGGTTGAAGAGTCCGCAGCTTGACGTTCAGGACTGATGGATCCATGCTTTTGGAGTTGTATTATTAGAGCGAATACTTTAATAACATTCACCCGACTAACGGTTAACTTTGTTCACAGTATTACTGGAACTTTTTCATAACATACGGTTGCCTGACAGCGAATGATTGCATAAAGCCATTATGAAATAACTTTCATGGCTGTTTTGTTAAAGCTCTCTCGTTTTCAGCAGAAAAACAGTTATTGGAAGGAAAGTACTTGCCTTCCGCCTGTTTTGCCGCTGGAGGCAACCATGAACCTCAGATCGTTAAGTATTTCACGCAGGGCCTCCCTGTGCTTTGGCGTCATTACCTTGCTGTTGATCGGTCTGGGTGCCTTCTCCTATGTACAGATCGGCCACTTGCGCGTCGCCGAGCAGAACATAGAAGAAAACTCACTGCCCAGCATCCAGGTCGTCGACGACATTCAGATCGCCCTGCTTCACGCCCGCCTGGAAAGCATCAGGATGCTCGCCAGCAACGATCCGAGCGTACACGCCACCGCAGAGGCCAAGGTCCGGGAAGCGATCGAGGCACTGCGTACCAACAGCGACTTCTATCAAAAACACCTGCTGTCGGGGGAAGCCGACCGGGCGCAATTCGAAGAAGCCAATAACAAGATGGGTGTTTACATTGACGGCTTGAAACAGGTTGTCGCGCTGGACAGTTCTGATCACGAAAGAGCGGTTTCCCTTGCCAACGGCGAGCAAGCCCAAAAGGCCACTGCCTATCAGGAAAAACTTACTGCGCTACGCGGGCACAATGCTGAAGAAGCGGTCGTCTCCGGGAAAGATGCCACTGCAGTCTACGACCACAGCGTCAACGTGTTGATGACTGTGCTGATCGCAGCGTTCCTGCTTACCGTGGTACTCGCGATTGCCCTGACACGCAGCATTGTCGACCCGATCAGCATCTCGCTGAAACTGGCGGAAGACATTGCCGCCGGCGATCTGACCCGGCAATTAAGCGTTAGCGGCAGTGATGAAGCATCACGCTTGATGACTGCGCTCAACACCATGTCGGGGAATCTGCGCACCACCATTCATGAAATTTCCGGCGCGTCCGCGCAACTGAGCACCGCCGCCGTCGAAATGACGTCGATCACCGAAAGCGCCGACCGCACACTGCAACAGCAGAACAGCGAAATCGAGCAGGCAGCTACCGCGGTAAACGAAATGAGTGCTGCCGTAGAAGAGGTCGCTCGTAATGCTACGTCGACCTCGCAGGCTGCCCAACAGTCGAGCCTTTCCGCCGATCTGGGTAACCAGCGCGTTGCTGAAACCCTGACCGCCATGCAGAACCTGACAGGCCTGGTCGAGGGCTCTTCCGCGCAGGTTACTGCGCTTGCCGGTCAGGCTCAGAACATCAGCAAAGTATTGGGCGTGATTCGCGGCATTGCCGAACAGACCAACCTGCTGGCACTCAACGCCGCCATCGAAGCTGCGCGTGCTGGCGAACAGGGTCGCGGCTTCGCTGTGGTAGCCGATGAAGTACGGGCTCTGGCGCACCGCACACAGACGTCCACGCAAGAAGTCGAACAGATGATTTCCGCGATTCAGGCCGGTTCTTCCGCCACGGTCGAGTCCATGCAGAAGAGCACTCAGGAAGTTCACAGCACTCGCAAGACCGCAGAAGACGCCGGAGAGTCGCTGCGCCAGATCACCGACTCTGTACTCGAAATCAATAACCGTAACCTGCAGATCGCGGCGGCCTCCGAGCAGCAGGCGCATGTCGCGCGCGATGTCGACAGAAGCCTGGTCAGCATTCGTGACCTGGCCGTGCAGAGCAGCGAAGGCACGCGGCAGACCCTGATCGCCAGCACCGAACTTTCGCAGTTGGCGGTCAACCTGAATGATCTGGTTCTGCGCTTCAAGACGTAATCCTGGCATCCACGCTGACCAGGCATGACAGAAGGGCAGCAGATTCGTCTGCTGCCCTTCTTTTATAGAGCCAGTCGCGCTCGACAAAAAACCGATAACGGTCCCGCTCCTACAGCCCCCCTCCTTTCAAAACCTGCAAGCCGCCCCCCTCTGCTGACAGCCTGTCAGACGCATTGCGTCACTAGTTGAAATAGGATCCATGAAGACCTGTTGACGAGCTCAGACTAATTGAAAAAGCCCGTAACGTTGACAGGGGCATTAAACTCATTCGATAGTTGGCGGCGAACAACAAAATATTTCATGTAAGCCACGATCAGGTATGACACGATCACTTCCTGCACGGGATCGGCAGCGCCCGGCGTACTGCCAAGGCCGCATCAGTGCTTTTATGACCAGGATGAGACATTTTGAACAACAACCTGACTTCCGCAGAGCTGGCAGTCATCAGTGAAATCGAGGCCACTTCCAGTCTGCTACGGCTGGTAACCCGGCTGACCGGGCTGAGATTTGCGGCAATCGCCAAAGTCACCGAGGCCAGCTGGACTGCATGCGCTGTTTACGACGAAATCCAGTTCGGGCTGGAAGCCGGTCATCAGCTCAAGCTGGAGACCACGTTCTGCAATGAATTGCGTCAGCATCGCCAGCCTATCGTGATCAACGAAGTCGCGACCGACCCCGTCTACGCAGAACATCCCATTACTAAAATGTATGGTTTCCAGAGCTATTTCTCGTTGCCGATCATTTTTCCCAACGGCGATTTCTTCGGCACCCTGTGCGGCCTGGATACCAAGCCTGCGCCACTCGATGATGCCAATACCCTCGATACCCTGAAAGTATTCTGCACGCTGATCGCCAGCACGCTGTACGCGCACTATCAACTTCAGGAAATGCAGGAAGTTACCGCTTAAGGCATGGAATGCCTCAGACGCACAGTTGCCGCTCCATGATAAACGTGCGCTCTTCTCCCTCCAGATGTTCCCGCACCACGCTGAAGCCCAGTGCCAGATAGAACTCCCGCGCAGTCAAGGATGACGGTACAACCATCCGCGCCGCGCCCGCCTTGCGTGCGACAACCTCCAGCTCGGCCATCAACAAACGCCCGATCCCCTGCCGATGCCTGTCAGGGTCGACGAATACCGAACGCACGATCTCTCCCTCCAGACTCGCAGTGCCCACCACCACGTTGCCCTCTGACGCCACGAATACTTGCCGCTGCTGCATGAGCCGCTCGATCGCAGCCGGGCTGAAACTCAATTGCACGCGCTCGATCACACTGGCGGGATAGTCCTTGGCATTGCTGGTTCGCAAGGCCGCCAATATCACGCGGCTGATGGCATCAGCGTCCGCCATGCGGGCGGGTCGCACCTCGATGTTCATGGTGTGGCTCCTGATTACCTTGCGATGGGTGAGCTCATTTTCAGAGAGAGCAGGCAAGCAACACACGCCTTCATACGATGAGGCCTTTGCTCACTCAGCATGTGAAAAGGTAGCCGAAGAGCCTGCATGATGACGCTCGATTCACTTATTTTCGGCCAGTCGACGAATGGTAGTGCTCGCAAGCTACCGTAAACAAACGGCCAACCCCTCGCCGTGCGCGGCTTGAACAACGATACCGTTCAAAAAATCCGATCTGCGGCCGATTAATCGGTATCTCGCCGCTGTGGTCGGAATCTTTTCGTCTGTTAAAGTGAGTTTCGTGATGTCATATAGTCATCATCGAGCACCCATTGAGAATCGTCATGAACGCCAGTGCCCCCATTCCCCTGAATGAAACGCAACGTCTGTTGCGCATACGGGAGCTGTGCGTGCTTGAAGATACGTCCGATGACGTATTCGATGAAATCGTCGCGATGACCGCTGCATTTTTCGAGACGCCGATTGCCCTGATCTCGATCGTCGATGAGCATCGTCAGTGGTTCCGCGCCAGGGTGGGCCTGAATGCCCGTGAAACACCGCGTAACGTGTCCTTCTGCGCCTACACCATCCTGTCCGACACGCTGTTCGAGATTCCCGACGCGACGCTCGACCAACGCTTCGTGAACAACAGCCTGGTGACCGGCCACCCTGACATTCGTTACTACGCAGGCGCGCCACTGATCACCGATGACGGCATTGCCCTGGGCAGCCTGTGCGTGATCGACACCAAGCCGCGCGAGCCGATGAGCGAATACCAGACGCAGATGCTCAAGCGCTTTGCCTCACTGGTGATGAAGCGCATTGTCGGCCTGAGACTCAGTTGCTTCATTGATCAGCCCACCGGCCTGTACAACCGCTCGCGCCTGCAGGAAGACATCACTCAGGCAGTGGCATCCAGTGTCGATTATCAGTTGGTCGTGGTGGACATGATTACCTCCGCGTTCCTCAACGACATCGTCAAGGCCCTGGGTTACAGCTTTTCGCAGGATCTGGTGACGGCGATCAAGAGCCGCCTGGAGAGCCTGCTGCCGCCAACCTGCTCACTGTACAAGGTCAGCCCTACGCGCTTCGGCTTTCTGTTGGCAGGGGAACGTACCCCCGAACACCTGTTCCGCACCATCCTCAAAGACTTCGAGACGCCCGTTGAGTGTCGGGGCATTCCCGTTCAGATGCAGGTCGGGCTCGGGGTCGTGACCCTGAACCGCAATCCGGTCGAAGAACAGGACTGGATGCGCATGGTGATCAGCGCCGCCGACGATGCCCGCGACCGCGATCTCGGCTGGGCGATGTATGAACCGCACTTCGACGCCGCCCAGCAGCGTGCTTTCAAACTGCTGAGTTCGTTGACCGGTGCGGTGCACGCTCACGATCAACTGCGTCTGGTCTACCAGCCGCGTATCGACCTCGACTCCGGCCTGTGTACGTCAGTAGAGGCCTTGCTGCGCTGGAATCACCCGACACTCGGGGCCATCGGGCCTGCCGAGTTCGTGCCGCTGGCCGAGAAGACCGCGCTGATGCGCCCGCTGAGTCTTTGGGTGCTGACCCGTGCCATCGAACAGGCCGCTCGCTGGCAGCAACAGGGCTTCGATTTCCGTATTGCGATCAACGTGACGCCCGAAGACCTCACCGGCCCTGCGTTCACTGACCGGATGATCCGTCTGCTGGGCAAGCACAAGATCGACCCTACCCGCTTCGAGCTGGAGTTCACTGAAGGCGCGCTGATGCACAACCCGGCAGAAGTACGCCACCAGCTGGAGCGCATGCGTCAGATGGGCATGGATGTGGCAATCGATGACTTCGGCACGGGCTACAGCAACTGGAATTACCTGCGGCAGTTGCCTGCGACGACAGTCAAGCTCGACCAGTCGCTGATCCGCAATCTGGCGTCCGACAAAACCGATCAGCGTCTGGTCAAGGCATTGATCGGTCTGGCCAAGAAACTCGGTTACTGGGTCGTGGCCGAGGGCATCGAAACCGATGAGATTCGTCGCCTGGTCAAGCAGTGGGGTTGCGATGAAGGCCAGGGCTACCTGATCGCCAAACCCATCGAAGCCGAGGCTCTTCTGAACTGGATCGGCCCGAACCAACGCCTGCAGAGTGCTGCCGAAGCCGCGGAAGCGGCAATCGTGCGCGACAAACGGTTATAACCTTAGAACACATCTTCATAACCGTTTACACCACAAGCCGTTATGCTGCCCGCCACTTTTTGCCTATGCGTTTGCTTGAAAAAGGTTGGATATGGAAGCGGGTGGTCTGGGTTTCGTCGTTGCAGGTCTGGTAGTCGGTTTCATCGTTGGCATGACCGGGGTCGGCGGCGGCTCGCTGATGACGCCGATACTGTTGTGGTTCGGCATCAATCCGGCCACGGCGGTCGGCACGGACTTGCTGTACGCGGCGATTACCAAATCCGGCGGGGTTCTGGTCCATCGCAAGCACGACAACATCGACTGGAAAGTCACCGGGCTGCTGACCCTGGGCAGCGTCCCGGCGGTGCTCATGACGCTGTGGTTTCTGAGCACCCTGCATACCGCCCCCGAAGCGCTCAATGCGATCATCAAGCAGGCACTCGGGTTCGTGCTGCTGCTCACTGCACTCGCCGTGCTGTTCAAGAAAAAACTGCTGGCCTTCGCTCACCGGCGAGGAGACGGCTACTCGTTTTTCAGCGGCACCAGCCTGACGGTACTGACCGTCATCACCGGCCTGATCCTCGGCACCATGGTTGCACTCACCTCCATCGGTGCAGGCGCGCTGGGCACGGTGGCATTGTTCATCCTCTATCCACTGCTGCCGACCCGGCGTCTGGTGGGTACGGAGATCGCCCACGCGGTGCCTCTCACGCTGGTCGCAGGCCTGGGTCATGCGAGCATGGGCAACATGAACTGGGAATTGCTGGGCTGGCTGCTGATGGGCTCACTGCCCGGTATCTACCTGGGCAGCCACATGGCCGGCCGCGTCTCCGATGACCTGCTACGGCCCTTCCTTGCCATCATGCTGGGCACCATCGGCTTCAAGCTGGCGTTCTGATCGGCGCTTATCCATCAGCCTGTCACATTTCTGAGTCAGGCTTGCCCACGAACACAGCCTCGATAGCCGCAGAGCCCGTTTGCTGGCAGGCTGTGCGCACTCATCGGGAATTGTAATTTTTTGTAGCGAGACACCGATTTTCGGCGCAGGATTTCGTGCGTCAGCTTTAGCGCCGATGACCCGGCACAGACTTACCCTCACTGAAAGGAGATGCCAACAATGCTCATCCGAATTGAAGAAGGTGTATATGGCGACGCATGGGTTGTAATACTGGACGACTACCCGGTCAAATGCCGGAGCTGGCAGGAAGCCAGAGAATTTGCCGACCGCATGAAATCCAGAATCGACGCGCCTCATTCGCTGCCGCATATGGCACGCCGCGCAGCCGCTGAAATAAGCGTTCAGACGGCCGCCCGCTAGACCGACGCCCTCTCCGCGAATTAATCCATACAGCGTTGCCAGGCAATGGGCGACGCTGCTTCACCCCGTCATGACGCCGCTTGAATTATCCAACCACTTCTCGTTTCCATGACATCCGTTTCACATCCCCTTCACGTCCGGCTGCGTAAATTGGCCCTACTCCTTTGATGAATCCCATTTGGCCCACCCCGTTGTGGGCCATTTTTTTGCCTGCAGAAAAGTGCCGGTGCTCCCGCGCTGATGCGGCAGGATTACTCGCCTTGCGCTGCGGGAGACGATGACACAGCCAGCACCTGGCTGCTCAATACGCCAGCATTCAGCTCTGCCAGCCGATCACTGCCGGTGCCATTGGCAACGTGATTGCTCCAGCTCGCCACCGAAACTGCCATCCAGCCCAGCACAAACAACGCAGCTGCCTGTAACGCCCACTTGGTCAAGATCGACATACGCTTTCTCCTTGTTCAGGTCTGGATGGCAAGCATGTAAACACCTCACCATTGCAGAAGAATTGCAGAGATTTTTATTTTTGCCAGCCGATATTTCACCTTCGTGAGCAAAGGTGTCGAAAAACAGAAGGGAGCGGTCTACAAGGGAAAATACCCACGCCCGCAGGCGGGGTATTTTTGAAAAGCGGGGTCAGTACTTGGTGCTTTGCTGCTCAGGTCTGGCCGGTGTGTCCACATGACTCGGACCCGCAATCAGCAGAGCCAGCACGCCAACGATCGGCACGGCAACAACGACAATGATCCACATCAGCTTGTTGCTGGATTGTGTCTTGCTCTTGCGAATACGCAGTACTGCCCAGATGTCCGAAATCACGATCAGGGCGGTCAGCGCTGCGAACAACCACAAATGATTTTCCGATATCCAACCCATTTGAAATCTCCTGCACCATCAACGAAGGCAGCCAGACCGGCTGCCCTACTGTAGAAGAGGTCAAAAAGGACCTTAAAGTTCAGAGAATATTTCGGATTGTGACCGGGTGCTCAGCGCACAGGCAAGAACGGACGCAGAGCGTTCAGAACGGCATGCCCAGGCAGCGCATGGGCAAGGTAGGCGTATTTACCCGCACATCGTTCCTCACGCGGAGCGTGCGGAACGATCATCGCAACTATCGTGCGGCGCTCTGCGTCGTATGCCTTTCCAGACGCTCTGCGTCCTCTTGCGACGCAGAGCGTCGGGAACTGCATTCCCACGCGGAGCGTGCGGAACGATCATCTCAACTATCGTGCGGCGCTCTGCGTCGTATGCCTTTCTGGACGCTCCGCGTCCTCTTGCGACGCAGAGCGTCGGGAACTGCAGTCCACAGCGTGGGCATGCCGTTCGTGACGCTCCAGTCAGGTAATCGGTGCCGGGTTGAAGAGCGTGATGTCGTTGTGCAGGCGGTAATGCTCGGTCCAGGTCTTCTTCTTGCCGCTGGCCACGTCCAGGTAGAAGTGGAAAAGCTCCCAGCCCAGGTCCTCGATGCTCGCGCGTCCGGTCGCGATGCGTCCGGCGTCTATATCGATCAGGTCAGGCCAGCGCTGGGCCAGTTCGGTACGGGTCGAAACCTTCACCACCGGCGCCATCGCCAGACCATACGGCGTACCGCGTCCTGTGGTGAACACATGCAGGTTCATGCCGGCAGCCAGTTGCAAGGTGCCGCAGACAAAGTCACTGGCCGGTGTCGCGCAGAAGATCAATCCCTTGCCGCTGACCCGCTCGCCCGGGCCGAGTACGCCGTTGATGGCGCTGCTGCCTGATTTGACGATCGATCCCAGAGACTTCTCGACGATGTTCGACAACCCGCCCTTCTTGTTGCCCGGCGTGGTGTTGGCGCTGCGGTCTGCCTCGCCTTTGGCCAGATAGCGATCGTACCAGTCCATCTCCCGCACCAGCGCCTGTGCGACGTCCTGATCCTGTGCGCGGGAAGTCAGCAAATAGATAGCATCCCGCACTTCGGTCACTTCAGAAAACATCACCGTAGCCCCAGCGCGCAACAGCAGGTCCGATGCGTAACCCAGCGCCGGGTTGGCGGTAATGCCGGAAAACGCATCACTGCCGCCGCACTGCATGCCCAGAATCAACTCCGACGCCGGAACCGTTTCGCGACGCCGCAGATCCAGCTTTTTCAAACGCGTCTCGGCCAGCTCCATGATCTGCTCGATCATTTCATTGAAACCGTGGCTGGAGTCCTGCAGCCGATACAGCCAAGGCTCGCTGAGGTCCACCGAGCTGTCGCCCTCATGCATGACCTGCCCGGCCTGCAACTTCTCGCAGCCCAGGCTTATCACCAGCGCCTCGCCACCCAGATTCGGGTTGCGTGCCAGGTTACGCACCGTGCGGATCGGGATGTAGGCATCGGTGGCCGTAATGGCCACGCCGCAGCCATAGCTGTGGGTCAGCGCCACGACGTCATCGACGTTCGGGTACTTGGGCAACAGTTCGTCACGGATGCGTTTGACCGCATGGTCGAGCACACCGGTCACGCACTGCACGGTGGTGGTGATGCCCAGAATGTTGCGAGTGCCCACGGTGCCGTCGGCGTTGCGATAGCCTTCGAAGGTGTAACCCTCGAGCGGCGCCTGCTTTTCCGGCACCGCATCGGACATCGGCAGGCTGTCGAGCGCCGGCGCGGAAGGCATGCGCAGTTGGTCTTCCCTGACCCAACTGCCGCGCGGTATCGGTTGCAGTGCATAGCCAATGGTGTGGCCGTAACGAATCACGGCCTCGCCCACGGCCAGGTCAACGGTACTGACCTTGTGGCTCTGCGGTACGTTATCGACAGTGACCAGGCCGTTGTCGAATTCGGTTCCGGCCGGCACACCCTGGTCGTTGACCACAACCACGACGTTATCCAGCGGATGCAGCCGGATATAACGTGGCGAATCGGCATGTTGAATCAGGTTCATCACGGTTTCCTCAGGATTTTGCTTCGGAAAGGTCGCTGACCGAGTCGTTCAGCAATGGCCCCTTGGCAGGCGGCTCTTTCAATTCCACACGCTTGATTTCACCCACGATGAAAATGTAACTGATCACCGCCACCAGCGCGTTGGCGCCCACGAACACTAGCGCCCATTTGAACGAGCCGGTGCTGCTGATGATGTAGCCAATCACGATCGGAGTGGTGATCGATGCAATGTTACCGAAGGTGTTGAACAGGCCGCCGCTCAAACCGGCGATCTGCTTGGGCGATACGTCGGACATCACAGCCCAGCCCAGCGCACCCACGCCCTTGCCGAAGAATGCCAGGGCCATGAAGCCCACGACCACCCATTCGACATCGACGTAGTTGCAGGTCACGATCGAGGTCGACAGCAGCAGGCCACCGATGATCGGCGCCTTGCGCGCGAAGGTCAGCGAATGGCCCTTGCGCAGCAGGTAGTCGGAAATGATCCCGCCCAACACGCCGCCGATGAAACCGCAGATCGCCGGCAGAGACGCGATGATGCCGGCCTTGAGGATGGTCATGCCGCGCTCCTGAACCAGGTACACCGGGAACCAGGTCAGGAAGAAGTAGGTGATGCCGTTGATGCAGTATTGGCTAAGGTATATACCCAGCATCATGCGGTTGGTCAGCAACTGGCGGATGTAATCCCACTTGGGGCCGCTGCTGGCTGTTTTTTGTGTGCCTTTGCCCTTGTCCTGATCCAGATCGACCAGCGCGCCATTGCTGGAAATGTGCTCCAGTTCGGCCTCGTTGATCATCGGGTGGTTGCGCGGGCCGTAGATGACCTTCATCCAGATCATGGAGAACACGATACCGAACGCGCCCATCACGACGAACACGTGCTGCCAGCCGTAGGTGTAGACAATCCAGCCCATCAGCGGAGCGAACAGCACGGTGGCGAAGTACTGCGCCGAGTTGAAGATCGCCGAAGCAGTGCCGCGTTCGGCGGTCGGGAACCAGGCGGCGACAATGCGCGCGTTACCCGGGAAGGAAGGCGCTTCGGCCAGACCGACCAGAAAGCGCAGCATGAACAGCGCAACGATTGCCGTGGAGACGCCGAACTCGCCCACATAGCCTTGCAGCAGGGTGAACAGCGACCAGGTGAAAATGCTCATGGCGTAGACTTTCTTCGACCCGAAACGGTCGAGCAGCCAGCCACCGGGAATCTGACCGGCCACGTAGGCCCAGCCGAATGCGGAGAAAATATAGCCCAGCGTGACGGCACTGATGCCCAGGTCTTTCTGAATGCTGGAACCAGCGATAGCGATGGTGGCGCGGTCAGCGTAGTTGATCGTGGTGACCAGAAACAGCATCAACAGGATCAAATAGCGGACGTGCGTCGGCTTGGACTTTTGCATGGTAGAGCTCCCACTGATTATTTTTTTACGCGGGTAAAGCTGTTTTTTGGGTGTAGCGTTACAGGCCCCTTGGCAGCGTCACGGCGACGACCTCTGCCACCTGTAATGGTCATGCAGTGCAACGAAAAAACCGCTGATCGCTCAGCGGCTTTGTCGTGGCAGGTGTTATTGCTTGCCTTGCTTGTCCATCAGTGCAGCGAGCATGTCGCACTCGTCTGGCGTCAGATCGGTCAATGGTGCGCGTACCGGACCTGCGTCATAACCGGCGATCTTCGCGCCGGCCTTGACGATGCTCACGGCATAGCCAGCCTTGCGGTTGCGGATTTCCAGGTAAGGCAGGAAGAAATCGTCGATGTATTTACCGACCGCCTGATGATCGTCGCGGGCGATGGCGTGGTAGAAGTCCATCGCCAGTTTCGGTACGAAGTTGAACACTGCGGACGAGTAGACCGGCACGCCCAGCGCCTTGTAGGCCGCGGCATAGACTTCAGCGGTCGGCAGGCCGCCCAGGTACGAGAAGCGGTCACCGAGACGGCGGCGGATCGAAACCATCAGTTCGATATCACCCAGGCCATCCTTGTAACCGATCAGGTTCGGGCAACGCTCGGCCAGTTGTTCCAGCAGGGTTGGCGTCAGGCGGCAGACATTACGGTTGTAGACCACCACACCGATCTTCACCGATTTGCACACGGCTTCGACGTGCGCGGCAACGCCGTCCTGGCTGGCTTCGGTCAGGTAGTGCGGCAGCAGCAGCAAGCCCTTGGCGCCCAGACGCTCGGCTTCCTGAGCGTACTCGATGGCCTGACGAGTCGCACCGCCTACACCGGCCAGGATTGGCACGCTGGTGGCGCAGGTGTCGACGGCAGTCTTGATGATTTCGGAGTATTCGCTGGCAGCCAGGGAGAAAAACTCACCGGTGCCGCCCGCGGCGAACAAAGCGCTTGCGCCATAAGGGGCCAGCCACTCGAGACGTTTGATGTAGCCGGCGCGGTGGAAGTCGCCCTGGGCATTGAAATCGGTAACCGGGAAGGACAGCAGACCGGATGAGAGGATGGACTTCAGTTCTTGTGGATTCATTATTCGAACACCCTGGAGGACATAATTGTTAGAGGATCACCGGGTCAGTGCCGATGTCGTAAGTCATCGTACAACTGATAATAAAATCACTCAACAGGGATTTTCGGGTTTTTTCAGAAGGAGAAGACGAGGTCCGGTTTTGATTTTTACGCTGCCGCGCAGATGTTTGACGCGGAGCGTCAAGACCGGCATTCCCACGCTGGAGCGTGCGCAACGATAGTCAAAACCGCAGCCACTGCCGCAAAAGTGCTTTTCTACCACGATGGCACGGACGACGCAGAGTGCGACGTAA
>NZ_WIBD01000008.1:96103-159429 GCF_009495975.1 Pseudomonas sp. SZ57
CTGGCAGGACGCCAGGCTAGCCGCACCGCGCCATGGATGGCGCGTTGCGGCGACCCCCGGATCAGTGACAGGGCGAAGGAACCCGACGAAGTCGGGCCGGAAACGGAGCTAAGGACTTTGCTTACTTTGGTCCCTCAAAGTAAGGCGCCGTAAGGGCGCAAAGGTGAGCTGAGTCGAACCTCGATCCACCTGACAAAGAAAAGCCGCTGTGTGACGCAGAGCGTCACGAACTGCATTCCCACGCGGAGCATGGGAACGGTAGTCAACCGTCCAACTTTTCGGGGTCAGTTCAGGACGCTCTGCGTCCTCTTTTTAAGCCTCAAGCCCGCTGCGATTCAGCCTCTTCATGCGCATGGCGCAGGCGTTCGCGGCTATTGGTCAGGTGCAGGCGCATGGCGGCGCGGGCAGCATCGGAATCCTGGCGGGCGATGGCGTCGAAGATTTCTTCGTGCTCGCGGCTCAGCCGATCCATGTAGTGCTGCTGGTCATCATGCGCCAGACGCGCCGAATTCAGCCGGGTACGCGGAATGATGCTGGTGCCCAGGTGGGTCATGATGTCGGTGAAGTAGCGATTGCCGGTCGACAAGGCAATCTGCAGATGGAACTGGAAGTCCGACGCCACGGCATCGGTGGCGTGTGCCGCGCTTTCATTGAGCGCGTCCAGCGCCGAACGCATGGCTGCCAGCTGTTCATCACTGCGCCGCTGGGCTGCCAGGCCTGCCGACTCGACTTCAAGGCTGATGCGCAATTCGAGAATCGCCAGTACATCACGCAGGGTGACGATGGTCGCCGGGTCAATCCGGAAGCCACTGGGGCTTGGCGTGTCGAGCACGAAGGTGCCGATGCCATGACGGGTCTCGACCAGACCGGAGGCCTGCAGACGCGAAATCGCCTCACGCACGACCGTCCTGCTGACGCCCTGCTCTTCCATGATTGCGGATTCGGTGGGCAGTTTGTCGCCGCGCTTGAGCTGACCGCTGCGAATACGCTCGGACAGCTCTGTCACCAGCTCCTGCGCGAGGCTGCGGTGTTTTCTGCGGGCGCGGGGCAGAGCGCTTTGATTTTCCATCCAACATCGATCTCTGGACTGCTAAACATGGGCTAATCATAGCTCAGCGGTTGTATGATCACACCCTCAAAAGCGCCGTGTCCCCTATAGCATCAACCTCAAAACGTTGCTGATCACGCTTGCTCGATCAATTTGCCGCCCTCGACACGCACATGCCGGCCATGGAAGCGTTTCAGGCTGCTGCGGTGCCCGACACTGATCAGCGTCAGGCCCGGCAGCCCGTCGATGACTGCCTGATGCATGGCCGCTTCGTCATCTTCGTCCATGGCCGAGGTGGCCTCATCCACATACAGCCAGCTTGGCGCGACCAGTAACGCGCGCGCAAACGCCACCCGCTGCTGCTCGCCCGGCGAGAGGAAACGCTGCCAGTGATTGCTTTCGTCCAGACGCGGTATCAGATGCTCCAGACGGCACTGCTCCAGTACCTCGGCAAAGCGCAGGGCCGGGTAATGTTCCGCGGGTTGTGGATAACTCATCGCCTCACGCAATGTGCCGATGGGCAGGTAAGGCCGTTGCGGCAGGAACAGCGCCGTGCCGGTGGGTAAGCGAATCTGTCCCGAACCCTCGGGCCAGAGACCGCCCAGCGCCCTCAATAACGAGCTTTTGCCACTGCCAGAACGACCGCTGAGCATCACCCGCTCTCCCGCGCCGACCTGCAGACTGGCGTCGCTCAGCAATTGACGACCGCCAGCAAGGCTCAAGCCCAGATTGCGCAGGTCCAGCGTATCGTTGGCGTGAATTCTTTCGATGGCCGGCTGCCGACCTTCGTTGTCAGTCATGGCCTGGCGGAAGCTCAGCAGACGGTCGCTGGTGGCGCGCCATGACGCCAGCGTGCCATAGGCGCTGATGAACCAGCTGAAGTTCTCCTGCACGTTGCCGAAGGCCGAGTTGATCTGCATCAGATCGCCCAGCTCGATCTTGCCGGCGAAATACCGTGGCGCGGCCACGATGAACGGAAAGATCAGCGCAATCTGCGAATAGCCCGAGGTGAAAAACGTCAGCCGCTTCTGAACCTTCATCGAGGCCCGGAAGTTATTCCAGATCATCATGAAGCGCGCGCTCAGGCGCTGGTTTTCATTGCGTTCACCCTCGGACAAGGCAATGCTTTCGGCGTTTTCGCGCACCCGCACCAGCGCGAAACGCAGGTCTGCTTCGAATCGCTCCTGCTGGTTGTTCAACGGGATCAGCCGCTTGCCGATCCAGTGCGTCAGCAGGCTGCCCACCAGCGCATAAAGCATGGCGGCCCAGAACATGTAGCCGGGAATGGTCACGCCGAACAGCTCGATACTGCCCGACACGCCCCAGAGAATCACCGAAAACGACACCAGACTGACCACCGAGCTCATCAGCCCCAGCCCCAGGCTGAGCGTGCTGGTGGTGAACTCGTTAAGGTCTTCGGACAGACGCTGGTCAGGGTTATCGGTGTAACCGCCCTGCTCCAGCTGGTAGTAATTCTTGTCGGCGAGCCAGCGCGCGAAGTGTTGCTCCGTCAGCCAGCGACGCCAGCGGATGGTCAGCAACTGGGTCAGGTACAAGCGATAGACCGCAGCCAGAATGGCGATCGCGGCGATGCCGCTGAAGTACAGGATCAGGTGGGTGAACGCAGCCAGATCCTTGTTCTGCAGAGCGTTGTAAAAGTCTCGGTACCAACTGTTGAAGAACACCGAGACCTGCACGCTGAACAGCGACAGCGCGATCACCGAGACCAGCAGTAACCAGGCAGTGGTCTTTTCCTCACTGCGCCAGTACGGCGTTATCAGCTTCCAGACCCGGGGTAGAAAGGCTCCTTGCACAGTATCGTTGACGGCAGAATATTCAGCATTGCGATTCATGTGGTTCAGGCTCGCTCTCTTTGAACGTACGATGCCTGAGCACAATGAAGCAAAAAAACGCCTACGCGATCACTATGAAAAAACCTTCATCAACGCCGTACGGGGCGCTTCTGCAACTTGCGCTGCAAGGTCCGGCGGTGCATGCCCAGCGCCCGCGCAGTCGCTGAAATATTGCCCTCGTGCTCGGTCAGTACGCGCTGGATATGCTCCCACTGCAAGCGATCCACCGACATCGGATTCTCGGGGACCAGGGTGTCGAGGTTGGCGTGCTCGGAAAGCAGGGCCGCGAGTACGTCATCCGCGTCAGCCGGTTTGCACAGGTAGTTGCACGCGCCGCGCTTGATCGCTTCGACCGCCGTGGCAATGCTCGAATAACCGGTGAGAATCACCACGCGCATGTCCGGGTCCATTTCCAGCAGCTTGGGCAGCAGCACCAGACCGGAATCGCCGTCCATCTTCAGGTCCAGCGCGGCGTATTCGGGGATGTCCTGTTGCGCCAGGGCCAGCCCTTCTTCAGCCGAGCCGGCGGTGCTCACGCGAAACCCACGACGGCTCATGGCCCTCGCCATCACACGGGTGAACGTCGCGTCGTCATCGACCAGCAACAGATGCGGCAGCTCTTCGCCTTCGACCTGGATGTCATCGTCACTCATGCTTCTTCTCCTCGCGTATCTCGGGGCAGGCGCAGCTCGGTGAGCGTACCGCCTTCTTCATGACTGTAGAGCTTCACCGAGCCACCCGCACGGGTGACGCTGGCCTTGCTCAGGAACAGACCCAGGCCGAAACCTTTGCCCTTGGTAGTAAAGAACGGTTTGCCGATCTGTTCGGCAATCGCCAGCGGCACACCCGCGCCATGGTCGCGAATGCTGATGCAGATTTCCGCACTGTCCCAGTCCAGATTGACTTCAAGGCCATCGGGGCAGGCATCGGCAGCGTTGTTGAGCAGGTTGAGCAGCGCCTGGGTCAGGTCCGGCGGCGGCGCCAGCATCGGCGCTTCGCCCTTGCCCAATTGATAGAAACGGTAACTCACTTCCGGGCGCATCAGATGCCAGCGGTTGAGGGACTCGTCCAGCCAGCGGGTGGCAGCCTGATATTCGACGGCCATGCGCCGATTGGCTTCGGCGGCGCGCACCAGTTGCTGCAGGGTCTGCTTGCACTGCTTGACCTGCTCCTGCAGCACGGACAGGTCATCCTGCAAGGCCGGGTCGCTGTGGTCCTGGCGCATTTCCTTGAGCAGCACGCTCATGGTTGCCAGCGGCGTTCCCAATTCATGGGCTGCCCCTGCGGCCTGGGTCGCGACGGCGAGCAACTGCTGATCACGCAGGCCTTCTTCGCGACGCTCGGCACGCAGTTGCTCCTGGCGACGCAGCTCCTCGGCCATCTTCGCAGCAAAAAAGGTAATCACCGCAGCGGCCAGCGCAAAACTCAGCCACATGCCGTAGATCTGCATGTTTTCCCGGGCGATGGAGTCGGTTTCCAGCGGATAGGAACGCACCATCAGCAAGGTGTACATACTCAGCGCAAAGCCGGACAGAATCAGCGAATAACGCCATGGCAGCGTGGCGGCGGCAATGGTCAGCGGCACCAGATAATAGGAAACGAACGGGTTGGCCGAGCCGCCCGAGTAATACAGCAGCGCGCTGTGAATCAGCAGGTCCAGCGCCAGTTGCAGCGCATATTCAAGCTCGGTGAGCGGCAGCGAGGTGCGTAGACGAATGACCGTCAGCCCGCAGAGCACCAGCGAGCAGCCCAGAGTGATCGACAGTTGCAGCCAGGGCAACGGTAGAAAGTCGAACAGCCAGGCCATACCGACCGAGCCAGCCTGCGCGGCCAGCACCAGAATACGGATGAATGTCAGGCGCCACAGGTTTTGCCGTGTGGCTGAAAGCATTTGAACGGGGGCGAGCATGAGCTCTCCTGATGAGTGCTCCAGGCGGATCGCAGCGAGTATAACCAAGCGGGAGGCAAAACTGAAAAAGTGCGTCAACGCACCGCACGCCAGAGCACTCGGTCATCGCAGGAACCGGACCAAAGCGCTACAGTCAGAACACTTTGCGCCGCCCGACCACCGTCGGAGGCCGTTTGATAACAAGGAGCTCTCATGTTCAACCTTCGCCCTGCCGCCACCCTCGTCGCGCTGGCTGCTGCTTTGTCCAGCCTGCCCGCCATGGCTGAAGAAGCCCGTTACAACCAGATTTCATTGCGCGCCGAGGTCAATCAGGAGGTGCAGCGCGACCTGATGCTCGTCACGCTGTACACCGAAGCGCAGGACAGCGATCCGGCCAAACTGGCTGCGCAGATCACCGAGACGCTGAACAAGGCGCTGGGGCAGGCGCGCCAGGTCAAGGACGTGAAGATTCGCCAGGGCAGCCGCAATAGCTACCCGGTCTACGACGATAAAGGCCAGAAGATCACAGGCTGGCGTGAACGCGCCGAACTGCGCCTGGAAAGCGCAGACTTTGCCGTGCTGTCCAAGCTGACCGGCGAGCTGCTGACCGATCTGAAAATGGGCGGCATGGACTTCTCGATTTCGCCATCGACGCGCAAGACCAGCGAAGACGCCCTGCTCAAGGACGCCGTGACGGCGTTCAAGGCTCGTGCGCAACTGGTTACCGAAGCGCTGGGCGGTACAGGCTACAAGCTGGTCAACCTGAACCTGAACACCTCGGGCTACCCGCAGCCGTATCTGCGCGCGCCGGTCATGATGATGGCCAAGTCCTCGCGTGAAGACGCAGCCCCGACGCCCGACGTCGAGGCTGGCACCAGCCAGGTCAGCGTCGCGGCGGATGGCGTGATCGAAGTCGCGATTCCTTGAATGACAGGGCGGTAGTGTCGACTACCGCCCTTTTCCACGCTCCCCTCCTCCTTTCTCCCCTTCTTCCTCGGCAATCTCCTACGTTTGTTGACGCGCTGCCTGATTGTCGGTGACCTCGCGGCTGGCGAAACTTGCCGTCTCACTTTCGAACACTATCGCCCTGGCTAAGCGACCCGGCCAACGCGCGCTTACCATCAAGGAATCAAGGATGAATCCCCCGCATAACGCCTCCCGCAACCCTGCTGCTGTCATTGATCAGAACATGGCTACCCACAGCGAGCCGCTTCCAACCCCCTTAAGATTCGAAGCCGGCGAAGGCGACAAACACAAACATACCCACGGTGCTATCGAGAGCGTTCTCGAGTCTGCCGGCTTCAGACCCGAGGAAATCCGCGCGATCTATTTCGGCAACTGGCTGCGCGACTATTCGCAATTGCTCGATCCGAAAATCGTCAGGGCGACAAGCATGCCGAAAAGCTTCCCTGACCTGCTTTCCCGTGACGCACTGACGCGCATCGTGGACGTGCTGGCAGTCAAGGAATTCACCGATCTGATGAAGATAGACCGCTCGCGCTTCGTGGTCACCGCAGCGCGACTCGGCGTCTATCGCCCTGCCGAACACATCGACAACCCCAGAACCCTTGACCCCAAGCCGGCCAATCCAAAAGAGCGCGACGCCGACTTCGACGCCTGGGTGCTGCCTGACGATCCGCTATTGAAGGTCGACCCTGACACCTCGATGAAGCGCTACATTCAGCGCTCGGTGGAAGTGATGGCTGCGGGGCTGGAATCAGCGGTCAATGGCGGCCCAGGGTCTACCGACGGTCTGCGTGACATGGGCGCGGCGTTGCACATTCTCGAAGACTTCTTCGCCCACTCCAACTTCGCCGAACTCAGCCTGATCAAACTCGGCCATGAGCGCATTCTGCCCTGGACGTCCGCAGCAGACTGCAAACACCGGCTGCCGCTGGTAACCGGTACGTTCGGCGGCAGCGATATCATCGCCAGCCTCGCCGAGCCGCTTGGCAGGATTCTGTTCTCGACAGACGAAAAGCCGTTCGAAGCGATCAAGGCTGGAGAACGTTACGAGCGCGACCAGATTATTCAGATCGTTCTGGGCGAGCACCCTGACCCGCGACTGCTCGCGGGTTACGAGGCCTTTCTCGAAGCGCGGGACCAATGGGCCAGCCAGCCTTACTCCGAACAGGTCGAACAGTTCTACGCTTTCATCGGTACGCCAGGGCGATTGCTTGGCAATGCATTCGGCGTCGTCATGCAAAGTCTGGCCATCTGGCTCGGCAACAGCGTCGACGACCTGCAAACCCTGCTCGATGAAGACCCCAATAGCAACGGTTCGACCGATCCGTCACATTCGCAACTGGCCAAGGATCATGCGCAGCACCCGCTGCATGTGCTTGCCGCAACCCTCGCCAGAAAAGCCGTGCTGCAAGTAGGTCAGGCGGTGCTGGGCCAATGGCATGGCAAGGAAGGTGCCGAACATCCGGTCCAGGTAGCTACGCGGTTCTTCACTCACCCCATGGACTGCGACTGGCAGGACTCGATTGTCCGGGAATGGGCCGAGGCCAATCCCGAACAGGTCGAGCGGGCGACGCTCAAGAGTGAGCTGGACCAGTCCAGAATTCAATTGCAGCGCAGCGCGCAAAAGGACTTGCAGCGTTTCAGCCAGGACGGCAGCGATTTTCTGGACGTGTTTTTCGAAAGTGTTTCGCTGGCAGACCTTTGGGCGAGGATTACCGGCAAGTAAGCGTATTGTCCGACCCCGACCAAGTACGGCACTATCCGTTGTCTATCTGATTGTCGACTTTCAAGCACGGTTACTGCCGTACCACGCGAGGGATCCATGGGACACACACTTTTCAAACCGCTGCTGTTGACCACCGCGCTGCTGGCCTGCGCACCTTTGGCCCAAGCGGCAAGCACGCTGGTGTACTGCTCTGAAGCCAGCCCGGCCGGTTTCGACCCCAGCCAGTACACCAGCGGTACCGACTTCGATGCCTCGGCCGAAACCGTTTTCAACCGCCTGACTCAGTTCAAGCGTGGCGGTACGGAAGTGGAGCCAGGCCTGGCCACGCGCTGGGACGTTTCGCCGGATGGCCTGACCTACACCTTTCACCTGCGCGACGGCGTGAAATTCCATACCACGGATTATTTCACCCCGACTCGCACGTTCAACGCCGATGACGTGCTGTTCACGTTCAACCGCCTGCTCGATGCCAACCACCCGTTCCGCAAGGCATATCCTTCCGAGTCGCCCTATTTCACCGACATGGGCCTGAATACGACGATCAAGAGCGTCGAGAAAGTCGACCCGCTGACCGTCAAGTTCACCCTGAACAACATCGATGCGGCCTTCGTGCAGAACCTGGCCATGAGCTTCGCCTCCATCCAGTCTGCCGAGTACGCAGACAAACTGCTCAAGGAAGGCAAGGCCGAGGACTTGAACCAGAAGCCCATCGGCACTGGCCCGTTCGTCTTCAAGCGCTACCAGAAGGATTCGCAGATCCGTTACGTCGGCAATACCGAGTACTGGAAACCGGAGGATGTGAAGATCGACAACCTGATCTTCTCGATCAGCAGCGATGCCGCCGTGCGCCTGCAGAAGCTCAAGGCCAACGAATGCCAGGTCAGCGGCTATCCGCGTCCGCAGGACATCGAGGAGATGAAAAAGGACCCGAAAATCAAGGTTCTCAGTCAGCCGGGCTTCAACCTCGGCTTCCTGGCCTACAACGTCACGCATCCGCCGCTGGACCAGCTCAAGGTGCGTCAGGCGCTGGACATGGCCATCGACAAGCCGGCGATCATCAAGGCGGTTTATCAGAGCGCAGGCCAGTTGGCTGAAAATGCCCTGCCGCCGGGTCAATGGAGCTTCGATCCGACCATCAAGGACGCCCCGCACGACCTGACCAAAGCCAGACAACTGCTCAAGGAAGCAGGTGTGGCGCCGGGCACCAAAATCGATCTGTGGGCCATGACCGTCCAGCGCGCGTCGAACCCCAATGCACGCATGTCGGCACAGATGATCCAGTCCGACTGGGAGAAGATCGGTATCAAGGCCAACATCGTCAGTTATGAGTGGGGCGAATACATCAAGCGCGCCAAGGCCGGCGAGCATGACGCAATGATCTACGGCTGGACCGGTGACAACGGCGACCCCGATAACTGGCTCGGCGTGCTTTACAGCTGCGCGGCCGTCAAAGGCAGCAACTACGCCAAATGGTGCGACCCGGCTTACGACAAGCTGGTGCAGCAGGCCAAGCTGACCAGCAACCGCGATGAGCGCATCAAGCTCTACAAGCAGGCTCAGCACATTCTCAAGCAGCAGGTGCCGATCACCCCGATTGCCAACTCCAAGGTGTTTCAGCCAATGCGTCAGGGAGTGCAGGACTTCAAGATCAGTCCCTTCGGCCTGACACCCTTTTATGGTGTCAGCCTGGGAACAGTGAAGTAACAACACAGCGCCAACCGGGTGCATTTTTCTCACCCGGTTGCACCTCAATGGTGCGCTAAACAATCGAAAAAGCGTCGCGCAAACGATCAACTCTCAAGAAAGTTACACTTTCGCGACATTCCTGTACGATCGTGCCACTCTTTGTCGCTTCTTTCGCCTCACTGTCTTGCTTTGGGTATGGCCCCTGCATAAGTATCGGACGGATCGGCTCACGAGGTCGTTCCCTCTAATCAAAAATGACAACAACTGAGGCAACCATGCTCAAACACGCGGTCATTCCGTTTCTGGTCGGCGCCAGCTTGCTCGCCAGCGCACCTTTCGCTCACGCTGCATCGAATCTGGTGTTCTGTTCCGAAGGCAGCCCTGCCGGCTTCGATCCAGGTCAATACACCACAGGTACTGACTTCGACGCCTCGGCAGAGACCATCTTCAACCGCCTGAGCCAGTTTGAGCGCGGCGGCACCGCCGTAGTGCCGGGCCTGGCAACCAAATGGGACATCTCCGACGACGGCCTGACGTACACCTTCCACCTTCGCGAAGGCGTCAAGTTCCACACCACGCCGTACTTCAAGCCGACCCGTGAATTCAATGCCGATGACGTGCTGTTCACGTTCAATCGCATGATCGACAAGGACATGCCTTACCGCAAAGCGTATCCGACCGAATTCCCGTACTTCACCGATATGGCGATGGACACCAACATCACCAAAATCGAGAAGATCGACGACCACACCGTCAAGTTCATTCTGGGCAAGGTCGACGCCGCGTTCATCCAGAACATGGCGATGAGCTTCGCGTCCATACAGTCTGCAGAGTACGCCGCCAAGCTGCTCAAGGAAGGCAAGCCGGAGCTGATCAACCAGCAGCCGATCGGCACTGGCCCGTTCGTGTTCAAGAGCTATCAGAAAGATTCCAACATTCGCTACACCGGCAACAAGGACTACTGGAAGCCTGAGGACGTCAAGGTCGACAACCTGATCTTCGCCATCACCACCGACCCCTCGGTACGCATACAGAAGCTCAAGAAAAACGAATGCCAGATCACCGCTTACCCGCGTCCTGCCGACCTCGAACCGCTCAAGGCCGACAAAAACCTGAAGATGCCTGATCAGGCGGGCTTCAACCTGGGTTACATCGCCTACAACGTGATGCCTGAGATCAAGGGCGAAGACCATCCAAACCCGCTGGCTCAGTTGAAAGTGCGTCAGGCACTGGACATGGCGGTCAACAAGCAGCAAATCATCGACTCGGTTTATCAGGGTGCAGGTCAATTGGCGGTCAACGCCATGCCGCCGACCCAGTGGTCCTATGACACCACCATCAAGGACGCCAAGTACGATCCCGAGAAGGCTCGCCAGCTGCTCAAGGAAGCCGGCATCAAGGAAGGCACTGAAATCACCCTGTGGGCGATGCCGGTTCAGCGTCCTTACAACCCCAACGCCAAACTGATGGCCGAAATGCTCCAGTCCGACTGGAAGAAAATCGGTATCAACGCCAAGATCGTCAGCTATGAATGGGGCGAGTACATCAAGCGCGCCAAGAATGGCGAGAACGGCGCCATGCTGATTGGCTGGAGCGGTGACAATGGTGACCCGGACAACTGGCTCGGCACCCTGTTCGGCTGCGACGCCCTGAATGGCAACAACTTTGCCAAATGGTGCGACAAGCCGTTCGACACGCTGATCCATCAGGCCAAGGAAACGTCCGATCAGGCCAAGCGCACCGAGCTGTACAAACAGGCGCAACACCTCCTGAAAGACGCCGTGCCAATGACGCCTATTGCGCACTCGACGGTCTATCAACCCATGAGCTCCAAAGTACAGGACTTCAAGATCAGCCCGTTTGGCTTGAACTCCTTTTACGGTGTGAGCGTGAGCGCCAAGTAAAAGTGACAGCTTGCTGCGCCGCTCACCCGGCGCAGCAAACCGCTCTACTTGAATATAAGCCCCGAGCGATGGGTTGAAAACGTGCCGATAACGGCACTCTTCTACTATCACTAAGATATTTCCTACGAGCTTTGCAGCCTTCGAGCCTATATACCGCGGACCTCTGACGACTTACCGTCGAAGGGCAGCGGCAATGGCAGGAAGCCCGTCGCTTCGTGTCCAGGTGCGCCGGGCATGTCGTGCGAAGTTGCGTGGGGCGACGCCTTTGGGCCAGTTAGACATTCGAGCCTCGGCTCATCCTTCGAGGATAGGGATCATCATGCGTAAAACTCTTGCGATGACGTCGTGCCTGGGACTGTTGGCACTGGCCCCGTTTGCCCAGGCGGCAAGCAATCTGGTGTTTTGCTCCGAAGCGAGCCCGGCCGGCTTCGACGGTGCGCAATACACCTCCTCCACCGATAACGATGCATCCGAGCCGATCTACAATCGACTCACCGAATTCAAGCAAGGCGATACCACCGTGGTTCCAGCACTGGCAACTTCCTGGGATATCTCGGAAGACGGTCTGGTCTACACGTTCCACCTGCGTGAGGGTGTGAAGTTCCACAGCAACAAGAACTTCAAGCCCAGCCGTAACTTCAACGCCGACGACGTGCTGTTCACCTTCAATCGCATGCTCAAGCCCGATCATCCGTTCCGTGTCGCTTACCCGACCGAGTTCCCCTACTTCACCAGTATGGGCCTGAACAAGAAGATCAAGTCCGTCGAGAAGACCGACCCGCTGACCGTCGTGTTCACCCTTAATACGGTCGATGCGGCCTTCGTCCAGAACATCGCGATGAACTTCGCCGGCATTCTCTCCGCCGAGTACGCCGAACAGCTGATGGCCAAAGGCGACGTGCGCGATATCAACCAGCAGCCTATCGGCACAGGGCCGTTCGTGTTTCAGCGCTATCAGAAGGATTCGCAGATTCGCTACAAGGGCAACAAGGAGTTCTGGGACCCGAGCCGGGTGAAAATCGACCAGTTGATCTTCGCCATCGTGACCGACGCCTCTGCGCGCATGCAAAAGCTCAAGGCCAACGAGTGCCAGGTCTCGGTCAACCCGCGTCCGGCGGACCTTGCCAGCCTCAAGGCAGACAAAAGCCTGCAGATCATCGAGAAGCCTGGCTTCAACCTCGGCTACATTTCCTACAACGTGCGCCACGAACCGTTGGGCAAGCTGGAAGTCCGTCAGGCGCTGGACATGGCCGTCAACAAGAAGGCGATCATCAACGCGGTTTACCAGGGCGCGGGGCAACTGGCAGTCAACGCCATGCCACCGACCCAGTGGTCCTACGACGACAGCATCAAGGATGCGCCCTACGACCCGGAAAAAGCCAAGACCCTGTTGCGTGCCGCAGGCGTCAAGGAAGGCACCGAGCTGACCCTATGGGCCATGCCGGTTCAGCGTCCCTACAACCCCAACGCCAAGCTGATGGCCGAAATGCTTCAGGCCGACTGGGCCAAGGTCGGCATCAAGGTCAAGATCGTCAGTTACGAATGGGGTGAATACCTCAAACGCACCAAAAATGGCGAGCACGATATCTCGCTGATCGGCTGGACCGGCGACAACGGTGACCCGGACAACTGGCTGGGCACGCTTTACAGCTGCGCGGCGATTGGCGGCAACAACTACTCGATGTGGTGCGACGAAAAATACGACCAACTGGTCAAGGCCGCCGTTGCGACCACTGACCGCGCGAAACGTACCGACCTGTACCAACAGGCGCAGCGCTACCTCAAGGAGCAGGTGCCGATCACACCGATTGCCCACTCGACCGTCAATCAGCCATTGCGCGCCGAGGTCAGGGACTTCCACGTCAGCCCGTTCGGTCGCAACAACTTCTCAGGCGTCAGCATCGTCGATTGATCGAAAACCCCGCACGCCCTCGCCGTCTTGTGTCGCGGCGAGAGCGGGCACTTGCGCGTCGATACCTATAACAACGCAGGACCCAAAGTCCTGCACCACCAAAAGCCAGGCTCAAAGAACTGGCATATAAAAAAGTGATAAAGGGAGCTGCACATCGTGAAAACAACTAGCACTGCGTTATTGGCATTGTCTCTCTCGTCGTTCGGCGCACTGGTTCAGGCTGAACCGGCAAGCCAGACGTTCGTACCGACCGAGCTGAGTTCAAAGAATGCACAGGCCGACGCCAACGGCTTTATCGAAGACCAACACCTGACCGGCACGACCCGTAACTGGTACGCCAATGAACTCAAGCGCCGCGGCGAAGTGTTCCGCTATAACGACAATGGCGTTGCCGAGCAGACCTCGCGTCGCATCAACTGGCAGCAGGGCACGATCGTCAACTACACCTCCGGTTATACGCAGGGCGTTGTAGGTTTCTCCACCGAACTGGCGCTGTACAACGCCATTGCGCTGGACCGTGACACCGACGACTTTGCCGGCAACTCCAACCGCACCCTGGCACACAGCGACGGCGATGCAGTCGGTCAGTGGAGCAAGATGGGCCTGGGCAACGTCAAGGCGCGGGTTTCCAACACCGTCCTGACCATGGGTCGCCAATCGGTGAACACCCCGGTCATCGCCTTCATCGGCAACCGCGCACTGCCGTCCAGCTTCCAGGGTTTTGCAATCCAGAGCGACGAGTTCAACAACCTGTCCCTGCAGGGCGGCAGCTTCGACCGCGTATCGCCACGTATGGAACAGAGCCTGGACAAGTTCCGCTCCGAGTACGGTGATCGCAGCAAGACCGCCGACCGTCTGGACATGTTTGGTGGTGACTACAAGCCGACCGACAGCCTGACCGCCAGCTTCTACGCATCCAATCTCGAAGACTTCTGGCACCAGTACTACTTCGGCTTCACCCACGAACTGGGTGACAGCAAGGTGTTCGCCCTCAGCACCAACCTGAACTACTACAAGACCAAGGATGCAGGTCAGAGCAAGCTGGGCGCGATCGACAACGATACCTACAGCCTGTCCTTCACCGGTACACATAACGCGCACAGCATCAGCGTTGCGTACCAGGAAGTTAACGGTAACGAGTATTTCGACTACGCCCACGACACCAACGCGATCTTCCTGGCCAACTCCCTGCTCTCGGACTTCAACGGCCCGAACGAGAAGTCCCTGCAGGTCGCCTACGTACTGAACATGGCCGAATACGGCGTGCCGGGCCTGAAATTCAACATCTACCAGGCACGTGGCTGGGACATCGACGGTACGCACTACAAAGGCACCGGCTACACCGACGTACTGGCAATGGACGGCGAGACCCACTACGAATACGGCATTGGTTCGTCGTACTCCGTGCAGTCCGGCCCGCTCAAGGCTACCGCCATCCGCGCCACGTACACCACTCACCGCGCCAGCGAGAATCAGGCTGATGGCAACATCAACGAATTCCGCCTGGTGACCACCGTTCCGTTCAACATTCTTTGATTCGCTGAAAACCGTTCGGACGCAAGGCAGCAGCCTTGCGTCCGAACATCACCATCGGCGTCAACTCTATGGAGGGTTCACAATGAAACTGTTATCGCTACGCAACTCGATTGCCCTGGCCCTGCTCAGCGTCGCCGTCAGTGTTTCGGCAAAACCCCTGGTGGTCTGCACCGAAGCCAGCCCCGAAGGCTTCGACATGGTGCAATACACGACAGCAGTGACGGCCGATGCCGTTGCTGAAACCGTGTTCAACCGCCTGGCGGATTTCAAACCCGGCACCACGGAAGTGATTCCTGCGCTGGCTGACTCCTGGGAGATCAGCGACGACGGCCTGACGTACACCTTCCACCTGCGTAAAGGCGTCAAGTTCCACACCACCGACTACTTCAAACCGACCCGCGACATGAACGCCGACGATGTGCTCTGGAGTTTTCAGCGTCAGCTGGACCCGAAGCACCCTTGGCATGACAAATCGAGCGTCGGCTTCCCCTACTTTGAAAGCATGGGCTTCAAAGAGCTGCTGAAAAGCGTCGAGAAAACTGACGACTATACCGTCAAGTTCACCCTGACCCGCCGCGAAGCGCCATTCCTGGCCGACCTCGCGATGGCCTTCGCCTCGATCTACCCGGCTGAATACGCCGACCAGCTGTTGAAAGCCAACAAGACCGGCGACCTCAACAGCAAGCCAATCGGCACCGGCCCGTTCATCTTTCAGCGCTATGCCAAGGATGCACAGGTACGCTTCAAGGCCAACCCGGACTATTTCCGCGGCAAGCCGCCTGCCGATGCCCTGATTCTGGCCATCGCCACCGACAACAACGTGCGCCTGCAGAAGCTCAAGGCCAACGAATGTCAGATCGCGCTGTATCCGAAGCCGGACGACGTACCGAGCATCAAGAACGACAGGAAACTGAAAATCGATGAGCTGGAGGCCATGACCACCGGCTACATCGCTATCAACACCACGCACAAGTACCTGAGCGACGTGCGCGTCCGTAAAGCCATTGACATGACGTTCGACAAGAACGCTTATGTCAACGCGGTGTTCGGCAAGGGCAATGCGCTGGTAGCGGTCAACCCGTATCCGCCGACCCTTCTGGGTTATAACAAAGACCTGAAGAACCCACCGATCGACCTCGACAAGGCACGCGCCTTGCTGAAGGAAGCTGGCGTGCCGGAAGGCACCACGTTTACCCTGTTCACCCGCAACGGTGGTGGTCCGACCAACCCCAACCCGATGCTCGGAGCGCAAATGATGCAATCCGACCTGGCGAAGATCGGCATCAAGATCGACATCCGCGTCATGGAATGGGGTGAAATGCTCAAACGTGCCAAGAATGGCGAACATGACATGGTGTCTGCCGGCTGGGCAGGCGACAATGGCGACCCTGATAACTTCCTGACTCCGATGCTGAGCTGTGAAGCGGCGAAAAACGGCGAGAACTACGCCCGCTGGTGCAACGCCGATTTCCAGAAGCTGATCGATAAGGCGCGTGAAACAGTGAACCCCGAGGAACGCGCTGGGCTCTATGAACAGGCCCAGGCAATATTCAACAAGGATCAGCCGTGGATCAGCATGGCTCACACCAGAATGTTCACGGCTATGCGTGAAAATGTGGAGGGCTACCAAATCAGCCCGCTCACAACCAACAACTTCGCCACTACCCAGGTGAAGTAGAAAAATAATCCGGCGAGCTCATAACCCGAGACTCGCCGGAGCACGCCTAACCGGCTGATGAGGTACACACCAAGATGTTTAGTTTTATCGCCCGCCGAGTGGGGTTGCTGATACCCACTTTCTTCGGCATCACCTTATTGACCTTCGCCCTGATTCGTCTGATTCCGGGCGACCCGGTCGAAGTCATGATGGGTGAGCGCCGTGTCGATCCGGAAATGCACGCTCAGGCCATGGAACGTCTGGGTCTGAACAAACCCCTCTACGCCCAGTACATCGATTACATCGGCAAGCTCGCCCAGGGCGACCTCGGTGAATCATTGCGTACGCGCACCAGTGTCTGGTCCGAATTCACTTCGCTGTTCCCGGCAACCCTGGAGTTGTCGCTGGCGGCGCTGATTTTCGCGGGTATTCTCGGCCTGCTGGCCGGGGTGATCGCCGCCCTCAAGCGAGGGTCCCTGTTCGACCATGGGGTCATGGGGATTTCCCTCGCCGGTTATTCCATGCCGATCTTCTGGTGGGGCCTGATCCTCATCATGTTCTTCTCGGTAACGCTGGGCTGGACCCCGGTTTCCGGGCGGATCGACCTGCTGTACGACATTCCTCCAGTCACCGGCTTCATGCTGATCGACACGCTGCTCAGTGACGAACAGGGTTCGTTCCTCGATGCCCTGCACCACATGATTCTGCCGGCCATCGTGCTGGGCACCATCCCGCTGGCGGTGATCGCCCGGATGACCCGCTCGTCGATGCTCGAAGTGCTGCGTGAAGACTACGTGCGTACCGCTCGTGCCAAAGGCCTGTCGCCTGCCCGTGTGGTCTTCGTTCACGGCCTGCGCAACGCGCTGATTCCGGTACTGACCGTGTTCGGTCTGCAAATCGGTACGCTGCTGGCGGGTGCGGTACTGACCGAAACGATCTTCTCCTGGCCGGGTATCGGCAAGTGGTTGATCGAGGCCATTGGCGCCCGGGACTACCCGGTCGTGCAAAACGGCATTCTGCTGATCGCCTGTCTGGTGATCCTGGTCAATTTCGTGGTGGATATCCTCTACGGCTTTGCCAACCCACGCATTCGTCACCAGCGCTGAGATCATCGATATGAGCACCCCTACTCCTGCGGTAGCAGTCGATCAAAGCCTGCTTTACCCATCCCCGTACAAAGAATTCTGGCAAGCCTTCTCGAAAAACAAAGGCGCGGTTGCCGGTCTGATGTTCATGACCCTGATCGTGTTCTGCGCCCTGTTCGCGCCGTGGGTTGCCCCCCATGACCCGAGCGAGCAATACCGCGACTTCCTGCTGACGCCGCCGGTGTGGCTCGAAGGCGGTCAATGGCAATTCATCCTCGGCACCGACGAACTGGGCCGCGATCTGCTGTCACGCCTGATCCAGGGTTCGCGCCTGTCGCTGCTGATCGGTCTGGCATCGGTGGTCATGTCGCTGATCCCCGGTATTCTGCTGGGTCTGCTGGCGGGCTTCTTCCCTCGCGTGCTCGGCCCTTCGGTCATGCGTCTGATGGACATCATGCTGGCCCTGCCCTCGCTGCTGCTGGCTGTGGCCATCGTGGCGATTCTCGGCCCTGGCCTGATCAACACCGTGATCGCCATCGCCATCGTGTCGCTGCCTTCCTATGTTCGTCTGACCCGCGCTGCGGTAATGGGCGAGCTGAACCGCGACTACGTGACGGCTGCCCGTCTGGCCGGTGCCACCCTGCCGCGCCTGATGTTCATCACCGTGCTGCCCAACTGCATGGCACCGCTGATCGTTCAGGCCACCCTGAGCTTCTCGTCGGCGATTCTCGACGCCGCTGCGCTGGGCTTCCTGGGTCTGGGCGTACAGCCACCGACGCCTGAGTGGGGCACCATGCTCGCCTCGGCGCGCGACTACATCGAACGTGCCTGGTGGGTCGTGAGCCTGCCCGGTCTGACCATTTTGCTCAGCGTGCTGGCAATCAACCTGATGGGCGACGGTCTGCGCGATGCGCTGGACCCGAAACTCAAGAACGCCGCCTGAGGAGATTCGCATGTCACTTCTTGAAATCAAGAATCTCAACGTCCGCTTCGGCGACACCAAGGCCGTACCTGTTGTGGACGGCCTGTCCCTGAGCGTAGACCGGGGTGAAGTACTGGCCATCGTCGGCGAATCGGGTTCCGGTAAATCGGTGACCATGATGGCGCTGATGGGGCTGATCGATTCCCCCGGCATCATCACCGCCGACGCACTCAATTTCGACGGCAACGACCTGCTCAAGCTCAACTCGCGGCAGCGTCGACGCATCATCGGCAAAGACCTGGCGATGGTCTTTCAGGACCCGATGACCGCTCTGAACCCCAGCTACACCGTGGGTTTCCAGATCGAGGAAGTGCTGCGCCAGCACCTGAACATGTCGGGCAAGGCCGCACGCCAGCGTGCACTGGAACTGCTGGAAAAGGTCGAGATCCCTGGCGCCGCCGCGCGCCTGAATGCTTACCCGCACCAATTGTCCGGTGGCATGAGCCAGCGTGTGGCGATTGCCATGGCGATTGCCGGCGAACCGAAACTGCTGATCGCCGACGAACCGACCACCGCCCTGGACGTGACCATTCAGGCGCAGATCATGGAGCTGCTGCTGAGTCTGCAGAAAGAGCAGGACATGGCACTGGTGCTGATCACTCACGACCTGGCTGTGGTGGCCGAAACTGCCCAGCGTGTCTGCGTGATGTACGCCGGTCAGGCTGTCGAAGTCGGTCAGGTGCCGGGGCTGTTCGATGTCCCTGCCCACCCGTACAGCGAAGCCTTGCTGGCCGCCATTCCCGAGCACAGCATGGGCGCAGAGCGCCTCGCCACGCTGCCGGGCATGGTCCCGGGCCGCTATGACCGTCCACAGGGTTGCCTGCTGTCACCGCGCTGCCCGTACGTGCGCGAAAACTGCCGAACCGAACGCCCTGCCCTTGATCCCAAGGCGCACAGCCTGGCGCGCTGCTTCTATCCCTTGAATCAGGAGGTGGCGTAATGAGCGTCGTACTGACCGCCCGCGACCTTACCCGTCACTACGAAGTCTCCCGCGGCCTGTTCAAGGGCACAGCGCTGGTGCGTGCGCTTAACGGCGTGTCCTTCGAACTGGAAGCCGGCAAGACCCTGGCTGTGGTCGGCGAGTCCGGCTGTGGCAAATCGACACTGGCGCGCGCGCTGACGCTGATCGAAGAGCCGTCATCGGGCTCGCTGAAAATCGCCGGCCAGGAAGTTGCCGGGGCCAGCAAGGCCGAGCGCAAGCAGTTGCGCAAGGACGTGCAGATGGTCTTCCAGAGCCCTTATGCCTCGCTCAACCCAAGGCAGAAAGTCGGGGATCAGCTCGGCGAGCCGCTGCTGATCAACACTAACCTGTCAGCCGCCGAGCGCCGCGAGAAAGTGCAGGCAATGATGGCCCAGGTCGGTTTGCGCCCTGAGCACTATCAGCGCTACCCGCACATGTTCTCCGGCGGTCAGCGTCAGCGTATCGCGCTGGCCCGTGCAATGATGCTGCAGCCCAAAGTGCTGGTAGCGGACGAGCCGACTTCAGCGCTGGACGTGTCGATTCAGGCGCAGGTACTGAACCTGTTCATGGACCTGCAGCAGGAATTCAACACCGCCTACGTGTTCATCTCCCACAACCTGTCGGTGGTGCGCCATGTCGCCGATACGGTATTGGTGATGTACCTGGGCCGGCCTGCGGAAATGGGTCCCAAGGAAGAGATCTACAACCGCCCACTGCACCCGTACACCCAGGCGCTGCTGTCGGCAACCCCGACCATCCACCCGGACCCGCTCAAGCCGAAGATCAAGATCGTCGGCGAGCTGCCCAACCCGCTCAACCCGCCAAGCGGCTGCGCTTTCCATAAGCGCTGCCCCTATGCGACCGAGCGTTGTGCAGCCGAAGTGCCAGAGCTGCGTCTGGTGGATAACCGCCAGGTGGCTTGCCATTACGCCGAGCAATTTGTAGCGGCGTAGCTGGAAGCTACAAGCTACAAGCTACAAGCTACAAGCTACAAGCTACAAGCTACAAGCTACAAGACTATCGTGCCCACGCTCCAGCGTGGGCACGCAGTTCTGGACGCTCTGCGTCCGATCTTCGCTAGTCAATACACGTCCCGCCGATAACGCCCTTCCTCGATCAGTTCGCTGACTGCCTGCTCGCCCAGCACCTCGTTCAACACCTGATCCACGCCCGCCGCCATACCCAGCAAGCTCCCACAGATGTAAATCGCTGCCCCCTCATCGAGCCACACACGCAGCTCATCGGCCGCCTCGCGCAAGCGATCCTGCACGTAGATTTTTTCCGCCTGATCACGAGAAAAAGCCAGGTCCAGACGCGTCAGATGGCCAGCCTGCAACCAGCCCTGCAGTTCAGTGCCGCAATGAAAGTCATGCGCCCGGTTACGTTCGCCGAACAACAACCAGTTGCGCGCCTGCCCTTGAGCGATACGCGCCCTGAGCAGGCTGCGCAAACCGGCCAGCCCCGTGCCATTACCCAACAGGATCAGCGGGACGGGTTCGACAGGCAGATGAAAGCTGCTGTTGCGGCGCAAACGCAGGCTGACGGCACCGCCAACGGCACAATGTTCGGTAAGCCATCCCGAGCCCAGCCCCAGGCTGCCGTCGGCATGCACTTCCTGACGTACGATAAGCTGCAGGCAGCCGTCCTGCGCAATCGAGGCAATCGAGTATTCGCGTACGGAGACCGGCACCAGCGCCTCGATCAACGCCTGCGCATGCAGCCCCACCAGATGCGAACGGTTCTGCGGCAACTGACGGCTTTCCAGCGCCTGTGCGAGCGGCTCCTGCAAGCCATCCACGCTGACCGATGCGCCCGGATCGACACCCAACCCGGCGAGAAACGGCTCGATGACCCGCAGCGTGTGGCGCGGCATCACCTCGACCAGATCCCCCGCCTGCCAGTGCGCAGAGGTTGGCGGCGTCAGGTCCAGCAGGTAAACCTTCGAACCACTGCTGCCAGCGTTCAATAGCACACGCCGGGCCAGCGTCCAGTTCTCGAAAACCGGTATCTGCCAGTGCGCTGTCGGCACGGAGCCGGTCAACGTCCCCAATTGCTGCTGCCAGTGTTGCAGGGCCGCAGGATCGGCGCTGTCCACTTCAACGGGCGGGAACAGGCTGCGACCGCCCCGCTCGGTCAACCAGTCATGCAAACGATGGGCAAAGCCGCAAAAATGCGGGTACTGCCGGTCGCCCAGCGCCAGAACGGCATAATCGAGCTGGTTCAGTGAAAGCGGACTACCCAGCAGCTTGCGCTCGAAACGTCGGGCACTGTCCGGCGCCTCTCCGTCACCAAAAGTACTGACGACGAACAAGGCATTGCGGCTTTGGCACAGCCCTTCTTCGCTCAGATCGCCCAGCCGCTTCACGCGCACCGACAATCCTGAGGCCTGCAACTGGCCAGCGGTCTGCCAGGCCAATTGTTCCGCGAAGCCGCTTTGACTGGCGAAACAGACCAGCCAGGATGCGTCAGCGTCGTGGTCATCACCCTGAACCTCACCGCGAGCACGCTGGATATCACGCTGCTTGCGACGTCGATCCAGGTACAGCAACCAGCCAGTAATAAAGAACAGCGGCATCAGCAACGATGCGCCGGTCATGATGATTCGCCCGACGAGCCCGAAGTAGCTGCCAACGTGCAGCGCGTAATTGCTGGCCAGCAATTGCGCACCGAAACTGCGTTCGGCATAACGTACGACCGAGCTGACCTGACCATTGGCCGGATCAAGGGTGATGGTGTTCAGCGCACGCGGGTGCGGAGAATCCTTGAGCAGGTAAAACACCGTGGCAGGCTGAGCGCCCGCAGCAGGCAGGCGCAGATTGTAAGCGCGCAAGTCCGGCCCCGCGGTCTTCTGGACACTGTCCCAGACCGCCACGTAATCGACCACCAGCGGCAATCTTTCAGCAGCCTTGGCTGGCGCAGCGACGCCTTCCTCGAGGGGCGAATCACCGATGAGTTTATTCAGGCCGTTGCTCACCCAGTCATACGACCAAGTGAGTCCCGTGAGGGCGAACAGCAGGTAGAACAACAGGCACCAGGTGCCGAAGATCGAATGCAGGTCCCAGTTGAAACTGCGGCCTTTCTTCGCCCAGTCAACCGTCAGCCAGACCCGCCAGTTCCGCGCTGCGCGAGGCCAGCGCAGGTACAGCCCGGACAGGCAAAAGAACACCAGAATCAGCGTACACGCCGCCGTAACCTGCTTGCCCGCCTCGCCCATGGCCAGATAACGGTGCAGCTTCAGGACAAAGTCGAAAAACCCCTCCCCCACCGCATTGCCTTTCAGCTCCCCCGTGTAGGGGTCGAAATTGCGTTTGGGACCTCGACGCTCGCCCGCTTTGGGCGTGAAGAAGACCTGGGCGACACGATTGCCGGTGGTTTCGACACGCAGGATAGCGACCGTCAGGCCGGTCGCGGCCTCCAGCCTGCGCACCAGTTCAACAGGTGGCAGCGTGGCACCACGCGACTCGACCAACAGTACATCCGGATTCAGCGCATCGAGAATTTCGTCCTCGAACGAATACAACGCACCGGTTATCCCCATGAGGGTCAACACCAGACCTGCCGTGATCCCGAAGAACCAGTGCAGTTGAAACAGGACTTTCTTCAACGCCGACGCTCCCCCCTCTGCGGGCTGCGGCGCGCATTATGCTCCAACCGCGACACATTCTCATCTTTAAATCGAGGCAACGCGGGTTTCCCTGTTCATCCGCGCCGCTGACGAGTACAAAACATCCCGATCAAGAACATTAAATCTACACATATACCACCTTCATTTAAAAAGGCAGTTGCCCGCGACAGACTGACTGTAAAGAGTCATTTATCTTACATCTTTAAACCATGTTTCTGCTTTGACGCCCTCGCCCCTGAAACTCTAATCTTTTCAGCACGAGAACATCAACTCGTGGAGGGGACCAATTTCTGTTCTCCCAGTGGAAATAAGGACATATCCATGAACCCAATGTTTTATGACGTCATGAAGGCAGAACCTATATCCGGTGACCTCAAGGCGGACGAGGCGATAAAAACGGCCGAACTGTTCGGGACGATGTCGTCTGCCAATAACAAGCAGGTCACCCGTGCACCCGGTTTGATTCTGACCAAAGAGCAGATTATCAACCTCAAGAAATATGAATTGGCGGGCCTCGCCCTGCCCATCGAACTGGAAGATGTCATTGTTTATCTCGGCTATTCAAAAGGCGCCGGTGCCGGGCTTGAACCTGAAGACTTCCTGAAAAGCTTCAACCTTATTCACCGGCATGCGCGTCGCTGGAGTCCTCTGCGCACCGACCTCCTGGGCATAGGCAGCAAACTGAAAGTCTTCGCAGGCAAGATGCTGGTGTACGGCCAAAGCATGGAAGAAATCAACGACGACATCAGGGCCGGGAAAATCGTTGACCATTATCAGATCAAGACACTGGAGGATGTTAAACGCCTGACCCTTGAACTGGGCAAGGACTTCCCGGGCATCGCGCTGGATGAAAACGATAAGGAGATCACCAAGGAAATCGGCTACCACCTCACCGATATACTGGACCTGATCATCGCCAATCTGGCCGATGCCCAAACCATCAAGAAGGAGCTGGATCAGTTTGGCCTGGACCTGTCGCTGTATGTCGGGCCCGAGATACAGCGCAAGATGGTTGCCATCGACAACAGCTCACTGCCGGCCGACGTGGCGAAGCTGACCCTGGATATCGAACAGCGCGCAAAAGACATCGATGAAAAAAACAAGGAATACAAGGCGACGGTACAACAATCGTTGAACTCGGTCAGTGGCTTGAACATTGCCGGCCTGGCACTGGGCATTTACTTTGGCGTCGAGGCCGAAAATGTCAGGCACGCACGCAATGAATTAATGGCGCAACAGGCCACCGACATAGACACCTTGCAAGGCAAGAACAATATTCTGGGTTCATTGAGCAGGGTAAAGTTTAATTTGCAGAACCTGGCGACGATTGTGGTCGATGCCGACGTGGCCACTAAAAACCTGATTACCGTATGGAACAAGCTGTTTCTGTTCATTGAAGCGTCTGCGGGATCGGCGTCCGAAATAAACGACGCCTTGTCTTTAAGGCAATTTATGAATCACTTCAGACAAGTCGTTCAACCCTGGAAGACCATCGAAGACGACTCGGACGCATTGCTTAATGTGTTCAAGGAAGCCGATGAAGAATATAAACGGATTTATGGATAACTCGACAATGAAAAATACGCTCACGCTCAATGACACCGCCTTCTCGGCTCAAGTACCTGACCGCGCTGTCATGACTCGCAGTCTGCAACTCATGCGTAACAGTCTGGTAAAGGCAGACCTGCTGTTTGCCAAGACCCAGTACCTGCCCAACCTTTATGAAAAGCTCACGCGCCTGAACATCCTGGCCGTCACTGAACAGCAGCGCCTCGGAGAACACGCTGAACGCCTGCTCATCGATATCGAGTCGAAGACCGCCCTGCTGAGGCAGTACGCTCAATCCTCCGCTACTCCCATGGATGCTGAGGATCTGGAAGATATTGAAGCTCAGTGTCAGCGCCTTGTGAGCAATGTCACTGCAACGGCCGACCAACTGGCCAGTGCTGTGAGTGGCATGACCCAAGGTATCGATCGACAGCAGACTGCCGAGTTTGTACAGAGTCTGGAAGGTGACATAGCAAAAACCGGCATTGAACTTGATGCTTCTCACACTAGCCTGGCGACGTTGAAAGACGAGCGTCAAGTGCTGAGCAGCGCTATTGACGCTCTGGAAAGCAAAGGGCTGGCGAGTATTGCCAAGGACACCTTGATCACTGCGGAGAAGGTGCTCAGCCTGGGAATGCAGCCTCCGCAACTCGCCGTGATCATGCTGGCGCTCGAGCAAATGAAGGCGACCCTGGAAAAGGGTGCTGCGGGGATCAACCTCATCGCGATGATCAAACGCCGTGATGGCTTTCGCGAGCGCATCAATGCCCTGTCCCAGCAATTGGCAAGCCTGGACAAGGACAAAATGGGGTTCGCGCAGCGCATTGAACTGCTTGAATGCTTCAACGCTTTTGACGAGCAGCGTGCCGCTTATGTCGAGCAATACCAGAAGATCAAAAACACGCTGGACAGCTTTCTGGACATCAACACCACGGGCACATCCGATGACAGCCAACGCAGCATGCGCCTGATCGAATCGGGCCGACAGTTGATCGGCTACTTGAACCGCATTCGCTGATAGCACCCAAACCCGGGTTGCAAGGGGAATGGCCTGTACGCCCCTTGCAACCCGCGTTTATGCACCTGCCGTTCGGCAGCAGCGAAAAAGTCATCAATTCTCGAGGGTCCAGCATGACAGGACAACTCTTGTACCAAAGCGATTTCAAAGACCTCACCACTTACCTGCAGGTCTTGCAGAGGCTTCCGGCATTGACCCGCTCTTTCAAGGTCCATCTTGATCAGGTGCCGTTGGCCAGACGCAGCGCCTACCCCGTTCCCGAACTACGCCATGTGCTTGAAAGGGCCGACAAGGACTTGTCTGTCTGGTCGACGCTTTTGCCCAGGCTGATGGCGATGCACCGACGACTCGACGCCCTGACGGCAGAACTCACGCAGTTTTCCGCAAGTGCAACGCAGCACCAGGAGCTGGCCGTGCACCTGAGGGGCTCCGCAGGCGGTCGGCTGATGGCGTTCGAGAAAGAGTTCGATAACGAGGAACAGACAGTACAGAAACTGACCCAGGGTATCTGCACCATCCTGCCGCGACTTATCGACTTCCTGAACGACGCCATCTCTCGCTATAGCCGCACGTTCGGCCTGACGCCGGGCAACCCTCTCCGGGAAAATCTGGCAAACGCCCCGCCGCTGTCATTCGGTACGCCGGAAGCGATCGATGCGCAAGAACGACTGTTTCGTGCACAAGGTTATGTGTACCGCGCGTCCGGGTGGTACACCCGCGCCTACACGGCCGCCAGTAATCTGGGTGCCTACCTGTCGCGAATGTGGGAACTGCTCTGGGCCTGTGTAAGCCGTATTATCGGCGTGCGTAAAGCTGACAAACCTTCGCGTTACCGCCTGGAATCAGGACTGCTACTGGTCAACGTGCGGGAAATCCAGCGTCTTTCCAAAGGGTTCGACACTGGGCAGGACCTGACTGCCTGACCCCGGATGAAGCGCAAAAAAAACCCGCGATCACTCGCGGGTTTTCATATCGGGACAGTGCTTACAGGTAGAACGACTTCAGCGGCGGGAAGCCATTGAATTCCACTGCGCTGTAGCTGGTGGTGTAGGCGCCGGTGGACAACCAGTACATACGATCACCGATGGCCAGGTTGAGTGGCAGGCCGTACTTGTAGTTTTCGTACATGATGTCGGCGCTGTCGCAGGTAGGACCGGCGATGACCACTTCTTCCATTTCGCCTTTCTTCTCGGTCCAGATCGGAAACTTGATGGCTTCGTCCATGGTTTCGATCAGACCGGAGAACTTGCCCACGTCGGTGTATACCCAACGCTCGACCGCGGTACGCGACTTGCGGGCAACCAGTACCACTTCGCTGACCAGGATGCCGGCGTTGGAGATCAACGAACGGCCTGGCTCGAGAATGATTTCCGGCAGGTCATCACCGAAGTCTTCCTTGAGGAAGCGGATGATCTCTTCAGCGTAGGTTTCCAGGCTGTTGGTGCGGGTGATGTAGTTGGCCGGGAAGCCGCCACCCATGTTGATCAGCTTGAGAACGATGCCGTCTTCTTCTTTCAGACGCTCGAAGATCACTTTGACCTTGGCGATGGCAGCATCCCAGACGCTGATGTCGCGCTGCTGCGAGCCGACGTGGAACGAGATGCCGTAAGGCACCAGACCCAGGTCGCGGGCAAGAATCAGCAGGTCCATGGCCATGTCGGTCTGGCAGCCGAATTTGCGCGACAGAGGCCAGTCGGCAGTGGTCGAACCTTCGGTCAGGATGCGCACATAGACTTTCGCGCCCGGTGCAGCCTTGGCAATGTTGCGCAGGTCGGCTTCGGAGTCGGTGGCGAACAGACGCACGCCCTTCTCGTAGAAGTAGCGAATGTCCTTGGATTTCTTGATGGTGTTGCCGTAGCTCATGCGCTCCGGGCCGACACCACAGCTCAGGACCTTGTCCAGCTCGTAGATCGACGCGATGTCGAAGCTCGAACCCTTTTCCTTGAGCAGATTGATGACTTCAACGGCAGGGTTGGCCTTGACCGCATAATAAACCTTGGCGAATTCGAAGCCCGCACGCAGGTCGTCATATGCCTTGCTGATGATGTCAGTATCAATGACCACGAACGGAGTTTCTTGCTTGTCAGCGAACGCCTTCATTTTCTTGAAGGTTTCGGCTGAGTAGTAGTCTTCGACATTGATCGGCATGCTGCTGGAACTCCTATTGGCAAACGGTATTGGTCAATGGGTACAAATGAACGTCCTCCGTATCCCCACTTTGGTTCGCCTACTTCCCAAGGCATGTCGCCGAAAGCAAAAAGGCCCTGAAGGGCTGCCTTCCTGGCCTTGCTGTCTCGTCGTCAGTACTTGAGCCGGATGGATCGTTTCCAGCATGAACGTTCGGCGCGAACTTTAGGACCTGAGGGGCCGGATATCAACAAAAAATGTCGCGTTTTTGCACAGGGCTCTTGAGTTGCCTTCCCAAGGACCTGTTTAACCGACCTGCATGACAGGCAGATGTTCCCCACCGCCGTCGCCAATGCCTTTTCGCAGCACGCTGGGCATCACCTTATTCACCGGCACGCAAAGCCAATCAGCCTGTCAGTTCTGTCAGTAGACGGATGCAGAGGTCGCGCGCTCAATACACAGCTCAGACCGCCCTTTCAGGTAACGATCATGGATGACCGACACCCTCACGCCGCAAGCTCCGTTGCGCCCAGTGCAGTTCAAGCCCAAACCCGGTGGCAAGCCTTGGGCTTCGGCTCTGCCGAAAGTCATCGCCAACGGCAGGCCCGGGCCAGAGGGCACACCGACTTTCAGCCGACTAACATTTATGTAACGAAAGGCGATCGGCTGGAAATAACAGCAACCAGTCTGTACATGAATCTGGTGTCTGCAGTGATCGGGGTGCCGGAACTGGATACCCCCACCTCGTACCCGCTGCAACGTGGCCTGAACGTTCTTGTCGCTACCAACACAGGCCTGCTGGGCTTTACCAATCTGGACCCGCTTGGTCACGTGGTTCTGGACATAACCGGACAGTATAACCATGTGCCGTTTTTCATGATGGATATGACCAATCTGGAATGGGAACAGCAAATGGCGCACTACAGCCAAGCGCCTGTCGTGCTGCTTACCAGCCCGAGGGCTATTGTCGTGGTGCGCTATCAGAGCGCACAGCTCTACCTGACCAATCCCGTGAAGCTGATGGGCAATTTCGATGATGCCATTAGAGCGCAGGATGGGATTTCAGGCCTGATCGATTACGGCACGACGGAATGGGCGCTCGATCCCAGTAAACATTTCTACGTGGAAGCGGACCGGCTTTATATGTTTGCTACAGACGGTCATATGGGGTTTAACGGATCGGCTGCTCTGGCGCGATTACTGTCAACCGCCCCTGAAGATGGTTGGGGCCCTTGGCACGAAAGCGGCCATCAACGACAACTCAGCCCCATGACATGGGGCACCGGCACCGGAATGACAGAGGTCACGGTCAATCTCTATTCGATGGCCGCCCAAGAGTTTTTCCTTGACCGTGCTACAGGCGCCGACTCCAGTTACGCCCCTATGAAAGAGTACCTGGCCAGTAGCCTGCGAGAGTACGACAACATCAAGGACGCCGGGCACAAGCTTGTCATGCTCTGGCAATTGCGCCTTAGCTTCGGTACGTCGTTCTACCCGCAATTGCACCAGCGCTATCGGCTCATGCACAACCCGCCCACCGTCAGCGACGATAAAGCGCAGCGCTTCATCGTCGAAACCTCGCTGCTGAGCCACCTCAACCTGGCGGAATTCTTCGACCGCTGGGGATTGTACTCAACTCCTGAAACCCTCAACCAGATCGCAGACCTGCCCGCATTGACACAGGCCATTTGGAAGAATGACGCTGAGACGACGATTCCAATCGCTCTGCCGCTGACCACTTATATCCCGGAGCTCGCCCATATCCTGTCCAGCGTGCACGCCACCTTTCAAGACCGGATAAAGTTTACGGTTGCCGAGCAATGGTACACGCCATACCGCTACGAAATAATGCTCAACGGAGCGTTAGTGGCATGGACAGACAATGGCGAATGCGTGGGTTGTGAAGCCCGTATCGAAGAAGGCGTCGCCTACGTTGAAGCCGACACACCCATCTCCGAAGGGGATGAGGCGTCGGTCAAGGTGTTTGCTGGAGGCAAGCTATATACCGCGGCCAGTACCGCATCACGTCCCATCCTGCTGTTCAATATCAAGGCATTGTTTACCGATGACCGTTGCGCTGAACTCAGGCCCGGCATTACCCAGCCAAGGCTGGACGTTCTTTTCTTCAATCTGGAGGAAGCAAAGACCGATGAACTGCACGGCCGACTATTGAACCGTGCACAACGGTTGCTCCTGCAAAAAACCATAAGAAGCGTGATCGTCAGCGCAGGACTTGTTCAGGTCACGTTCGAGGATGAGGCTTTCAAGAGTCATGATTACACGATCATCTTTGGAGCCCCTCCTTATGCAACGCTTGAGAAGGGCTACCCCAACGGCTCAGAACTTGTTGAAAACACCTGGATACGCCCCGGCGGCGTAGGCCATCAAGAGGTGACCATCACGGCAGCTGGAGGAATCGGGAAAACCTATACCCTGTTCTCCGGCAACGTCGAACAGGCAAAAATCGCCCTGCCTATCCGCCAGCTCTTCACCGACTCCACGATGACCCAACTGGTAGCAGGTGTCGATCAGGCAAGCGTTGATGCCCTGTACATGACCGTCAACGGCAACCCGCTCATCAGCGTGACAAACCGGGCGTCCTACCGTTCTTATCTGGCCATTGCCCAGAGCATGTTGTTGCGACTGACAGTTGCGAAGGTCGTCAGAACAGATGACCTGCTGGAGGTGTATTTCGAGGGCGACACGTTTAAAAAGCATAACTACAAGCTTTTCGTCAACGACCTCTATGCCTCCGAGATCACCCAAGGCACAGCCTACTATTCAAGTGTGTCCAACCGGGTCTGGACCAGCAGCGAGAAGTTCGAGGGTAATGACCACTGTAAAGTGGACGTCGAGTATCAGGGGGTCGTGACAACGCTGTATGAGAGCGACGCTGCAGACGCCATGACTGCGTCTGCATTGCAGGAAAACGACGCCACTCAATGTGGCCTGGAGAAATTCCAGGTGTGAACATTGCCGCCAGCCATGGTGCTGGCGGCAACGCAGCCGGTCAGGAAGCCACTTGCTCGGCTGACGAGACAATACGGGTCTTCATGCCACGCGAACGGCCCGACTTCGAAAAGACCGCACGTCCCCTCTGACCTCATCACCCACAAAAAAGATCGACGAAAAAAAGCCCTGACTCAACTTGGGCAGGGCTTTAGGTATAACTTCCAGACGTAAAACAGCCTATCGAACGTCGTCATTCTGCATCGATGACGTTGCCGCACTAATCCAGGTCGCTCTCATAATCCTTCAGGAACTCTGCCCAGCTTATTTCGTCATTGCCATCCGGATTTATCTTGGCAAGCAAGACTTCAAAATCTTCCGGAGTCAGATACTTTTCCATCGTTAAACGAAACTCTGCGACGGTTACTTTTTTATCGCCATTCGTATCGTAGCGGTAGAAGTCTTCGCGCACTCGCGCCAATTGCTTATCCGTAAGCGTAGCCATCACTCACTCCCTCACTTGAATAAAACAGCACGTAAAGCCACGAAAGTAACAGTGCTGCGTGACGCCACGGTAGACTCGCGCCCCTCGCAACGCTACTGACAGATCTGAGAGTTGACTTACATTGTGAGGCGTGAAAGGGCAAACGCTACCTGATCAGCTTAGCCCAGGCCTTTTCAGCGCCGGGCTATGCATTTTCACATCAAACCTGCGCGTCTGCCGCCGCCGTTTCCGCTGGCGAGACGATACTGGTCTTCATGCCACGCGAACGGCCCGAGCTCAGATAAGCCGCAATGGACTCTTGCGTCACTTCACCCAGGAATACGTTCTCGGCATCCAGCACCGGCAGCCAGGCGCGGTTGAACTCGTACATGCGCGACAGCAGGATGCGCAAGTGCTCGTCGTAAGCGGCAGTGGCGTTGAATTCACGCAGGAACTGCGCGCAGGTGCCCTGCTGGCGGTGCAGGTCACGACGACGCACATAACCCATCGCCTTGTTCTCGCTGTCGGTGACAACGATGTAGCGACGGTCGTTTTCGTCCATCACTTCCAGTGCGTCGGCGACCGGGGTTTCCGGGCTGACCGACGGCGCGTTGTCGGCGGCGTCTTCGGCCTTGACCAACAGCAGACGCTTGAGGGTGCTGTCCTGGCCGACGAAGCTGCTGACGAAGTCGTCAGCCGGATGCGCGAGCAAGGTGTCCGGGTGATCGATCTGCAGCAGTTTGCCGCCACGGAAAATCGCGATCTTGTCGCCCAGCTTGATGGCTTCGTCGATGTCGTGGCTGACCATGATCACGGTCTTGTTCAGCGCGCGTTGCATCTCGAAGAACTCGTTCTGGATCATCTCGCGGTTGATCGGGTCGACCGCACCGAACGGTTCGTCCATCAACAGCAAGGGTGCGTCGGCTGCCAGGGCACGGATCACGCCGATACGCTGTTGCTGACCACCGGACAGTTCACGCGGGTAGCGATGCAGGTACTGCTTGGGCTCCAGCTTGATCATGCTCATCAGTTCGCGAGCACGATCATGGCAACGCTGCTTGTCCCAGCCGAGCAGCTTGGGCACGACCACGATGTTCTCTTCGATGGTCATGTTCGGGAACAGACCGATCTGCTGAATCACGTAGCCGATGTTGCGACGCAGGGTCACTTCGTCCAGACCGGTGGTGTCTTCGCCATTGATCAGCACTTTGCCGGAGGTCGGCATGATCAGGCGGTTGATCATTTTCAGCGTGGTGCTCTTGCCGCAGCCCGACGGGCCGAGAAAGACGCAGATTTCGCCTTCGTTGACCGTGAGGCTGACCGAATCGACAGCCTTCACTTCTTTGCCGTTGCTCTGGAAAGTCTTGGAGAGGTTCTGGAGTTCGATCATTTCAGTAATCCTTTTGGAGTCAGCGTGCGTTGCAGCCATTGCAGGAGAAGGTCGGCGATGATGGCCAGAATGCTGACCAGTACCGCGCCGACGATCAGCATCGACATATCGCTGCGGCTGATAGAAGCAAGAATGAGTACACCCAGACCACCGGCACCGATGGTCGCAGCGATGGTCATGACACCGATATTCATCACCACGGCGGTGCGCACACCGGCGAGGATCACAGGCACTGCGATGGGCAGCTCGACCATGCGCAGACGCTGGCCGAAGGTCATGCCGATGCCTTTGGCCGCTTCGCGGATACCCGGTTCTACGCCTGTGAGGGCCAGATAGGTGTTACGCATGATCGGCAGCAGCGAGTAAAGGAACACCGCGGTAATCGCCGGCATCGGGCCAAGGCCCTGGCCGAACTTGGAGTAGAACGGCAGCAGCAGACCGAACAGGGCGATCGACGGCACGGTCAGCAACACCGTGGCGCTGGCCTGCAAAGGGCCCGCCAGCACTGGAAAACGCGTCATCAACACGCCCAACGGCACACCGACGACAATCGCCAGGGTCACGGCGATGCCCACCAGCGTAATGTGCTGCCAGGTCAGGTGCAGGACCTGTGCCCAGTCCAGATGGGAGAAGGCGCTCAAAAAACTCATATCGTCTCCTTCCTTAATTCAATGGGTGCTGGCGCAGAAAATCTGCAGCAACCGTGGTTGGGCTTTCATGGCCGACGTCCACGCGAGCGTTGAGGTCGATCATGGTCTGGTTGTCCAGCAGGTCAGCCAGCGGCTTGAGCAGCGTGGCGATGTCCGGATGCTTATCCAGATATTCCTGACGGATCACCGGCGCCGCGGTGTAGTCCGGGAAGTAGTGCTTGTCGTCTTCCAGCACTTTCAGTTTGAACGCATTCAGACGACCGTCGGTGGTGTACACCAGACCGGCGAAAACCTGACCGTTGCGCAAGGCGGTGTAGACCAGCCCGGCGTCCATCTGCCGCGTGTTCTCACGACCGAGATTCATGTCGTAGTGCTTGACCATGCCGATCAGGCCGTCGGAACGGTTGGCAAACTCGGTGTCCAGCGCTACGACATGACCCTCTTTGGCTTCGTCCTTGAGCACTTTGGTCAGGTCGGTCATGGTGTTGACCTGCGGGTACTTGTCCGCCACTTTTTGCGGCAGGGCCAGCGCGTAGGTGTTGTTGAACTTCGACGGCGAAAGCCAGACCAGACCTTTCTTCGCATCGACTTCCTTGACCCGCGCATAGGTCTGGGCGCTGTCGAGTTTTTCGTCGATGTGGTTATAGGCCACCAGCGACACACCGGTGTATTCCCACAACAGATCCAGCTGACCGCTTTCCTGAGCGCTGCGCGCCAGGTTGCTGCCGAGACCGCCGGTAATCTGCACGTCGTAGTTCTTGGTCCGCAGGTATTGCGCAGTCAGTTCGGCAAGCATGGTCTGTTCGGTGAACACCCGTGCGCCGACACGTAACAGCGGCTTTTCCGCAGCCTGGGCCAATGCCGGAAACAGCAAGGCAAAGCCTAAAAACAAGCATATTCTTTTCATGAGATTTCCTTCGCTCAGCGAGCCAGTCCGCGTTCCAGCCAAAGACGACTGACCAGTATCACCAGACCATCGAGCAGCAGCGCCAGCAGAGCGGTACACGCCGCACCCAGCACCAGTTGCGGCTGGTTGTTCAAGGCAATGCCTGGGAAAATCAGACTGCCAAGGCTGTTGGCACCGATGAGAAACGCCAGCGGCGCAGTCCCGACATTGATCGCCAGCGCGACCCGCACGCCACCGATAATGATCGGTACAGCGTTGGGCAGCTCGACACGCCACAGCACCTGGCGCGGAGTCATGCCAATACCGACGGCAGCTTCCTTGAGTGAACCCTGAACGTTTTTCAAGCCCTCGTAGGTGTTGCGCACGATCGGCAACAGCGAGGCGAGGAACAGCGCGAAGATCGCCGGCCCACTGCCGATCCCGAGAATCCCGAGGGCAATGGCCAGAACGGCAAGAGGAGGAACGGTGTTACCAATGTTGAATATCTGCATGAAGCGTTCGGCGCGTCCAACCATACTCGGTCGGCTGAGAGCAATGCCCGCAGGGATGCCGACCACCAGGGCCGCCAACATTGAAACCACAACCAGAATCAGGTGAGCCTGAAGATAGAACAGCAGGTCATCCTGGTATTGCTTAATAGTACTGATGCCGATCCAGTGGATCAGCAGGGCCAGGAGTGCGATCGCAACCGCACCTCCCAATAGCCCCTTGCCATAGCGATTTGCCACAGGCGGACTCCTTATTTCAGTCGGCGAACGCGTTGACCTGGACGTCCGGGGAGGACGCCGGCAATAACGTTCGCGAAGAGCAGCGGGTGGGTCGCCGGTAAGGGTTTAACCTCGGCGAAAACACAAGCCATAAGCGCAGCTTCGTCAAACCAACATGCTGATGAATCAGCCCCTTGCGTTGGCTTCGTTGCGAGCCTTGACGGGGGAGTGGACGTCTCCACGACCTGAAAGGTTCCCACACGAGACATTATCTGGCCATCGTTTATTGTCTGAACGGTTCGGTTATTGCCGCGAGTTGAGCTATAATCTGCGCCCTTTTTCAATCCCATCCCAGGCGATTTCCCATGACCCAACAGGCCGCCGAAGTCGCGAAACGCCGCACTTTCGCCATTATTTCCCACCCGGATGCGGGTAAAACCACCATCACGGAAAAACTCCTGCTGATGGGCAAGGCCATTTCCGTCGCCGGTACGGTCAAGTCGCGTAAATCCGACCGTCACGCCACCTCCGACTGGATGGAAATGGAGAAACAGCGTGGTATTTCCATTACCACGTCCGTGATGCAGTTTCCGTATCGCGACCACATGATCAACCTGCTCGACACCCCGGGCCACGAAGACTTCTCCGAAGACACCTACCGCACCCTGACGGCGGTCGACTCGGCCTTGATGGTCCTCGACGGCGGTAAAGGCGTCGAGCCGCGCACCATCGCGCTGATGGATGTCTGCCGTCTGCGTGACACGCCTATCGTCAGTTTCATCAACAAGCTCGACCGCGATATCCGCGACCCGATCGAGCTGCTCGATGAAATCGAAGCGGTCCTCAAGATCAAGGCGGCACCGATCACCTGGCCGATCGGTTGCTACCGGGACTTCAAGGGTGTCTATCACCTGGCCGATGACTACATCATTGTCTACACCGCGGGTCACGGCCACGAGCGCACCGAAACCAAAATCATCGAGAAGCTCGATTCGGACGAAGCCCGCGCCCACCTGGGCGATGAATACGAGCGCTTCGTCGAGCAGCTGGAGCTGGTGCAGGGTGCCTGCCACGAATTCAACCAGCAGGAATTCATCGACGGTCAGCTGACGCCGGTTTTCTTCGGCACCGCGCTGGGCAACTTCGGCGTCGATCATGTACTCGATGCCGTGGTGAACTGGGCACCCAAGCCGCTGGCACGTGTGGCCAACGAGCGCACCGTCGAGCCGGCGGAAGAGAAATTCAGCGGCTTCGTGTTCAAGATCCAGGCGAACATGGATCCCAAGCACCGCGACCGCATCGCCTTCATGCGTATCTGCTCGGGCCGTTACGACAAGGGCATGAAAATGCGCCATGTGCGCCTGGGCAAGGACGTACGGATCGGCGACGCGCTGACGTTCTTCTCGTCGGAACGCGAGCAGCTGGAAGAAGCCTACGCCGGCGACATCATCGGCTTGCACAACCACGGCACCATCCAGATCGGCGATACCTTCACCGAAGGCGAAGCGCTGGGCTTCACTGGTATCCCGCACTTCGCACCAGAGCTGTTCCGTCGCGTTCGCCTGAAGGACCCGCTCAAGTCCAAGCAACTGCGTCAGGGTCTGCAACAGCTGGCCGAAGAAGGCGCCACGCAGGTGTTCTTCCCGCAGCGCAGCAACGACATCATCCTCGGCGCCGTCGGTGTGCTGCAGTTCGATGTGGTCGCCAGCCGTCTCAAGGAAGAATACAAGGTCGAATGCGCCTACGAGCCGATCACTGTGTGGTCAGCCCGCTGGATCGACTGCGACGACAAGAAGAAGCTCGAAGAGTTTGAGAACAAGGCGGTGGAAAACCTGGCAGTAGACGGCGGCGGTCATCTGACCTACCTCGCCCCTACCCGCGTGAACCTGGCGCTGATGGAAGAACGCTGGCCCGACGTGAAATTCCGCGCTACCCGCGAGCACCACTGACCGGCCGATGGCGTCGTTGTGTGACGCAGAGCGTCACGAACGGCATTCCCACGCTGGAGTGAGGAACGATAGTTCTGTAACTATCGTGCCGATGCTCTGCGTCGAGCGTGAGGAATGATAAGCGTCCGAGAGAACACCTATCGTGCCGATGCTCCGCGTCGGCATGCAGTTCTGGACGCTCCGCGTCCTGCCCCGAACCTGCGGCGCTGATCTGTGACGCAGAGCGTCACGAACGGCATTCCCACGCTGGAGCGTGAGGAACGATAGCTCTCCAACTATCGTGCCGATGCCCTGCGTCGGGCGTGAGGAATGATAAGCGTCCGAGAGAACACCTATCGTGCCGATGCTCCGCGTCGGCATGCAGTTCTGGACGCTCCGCGTCCTCTCTCGACCGGCATTCGCTGATCTGGATCAACCATTCAGCGCAAAATGAGAATTAATCTCAATAGAGCCTTGCTATTATCCCAATAAGAATTATTCTCATCTGACTTGCACAGGAGATGAGACATGACCTATTTGATCGATGCATGGCTGGACAGACCCCACCCTTACCTGAGAATTCTCCATCGCGAGACGGGGGAAGTGTGCGCCGTACTGGAAGAGGAAGCACTGGAGGAGTTACGCGATCAGGGCGATCTGGATGTGTGCAGCTTGAGCTCCAGCGAGCCATTGGTGCTCAAGGAACTGGTGAGAAACCTGTTTCTGTTCTGCTACGCGCGGGCGTTGCGCCCCATGGGTGAGTTGCACTGAGCATGAAGCATCAGCACAACTGCGTCGCTGAACGAATCGGCACGATCCGTTCAGCGACTATCTGCATCGACCGGGTCGCTTACAGAACGTCCAGCAGTTCCACGTCAAACACCAGCACGCTGTGCGGTGCGATGCTGCCTACGCCCTGAGCGCCGTAAGCCAGCTCGCTCGGCACGTGCAGACGCCATTTGCTGCCGGCGTTCATCAGTTGCAGCGCCTCGGTCCAGCCGGCAATTACGCCGCTGACCGGAAATTCGGCCGGCTCGCCACGATCGTAGGAGCTGTCGAAGACATTACCGTCGATCAACGTGCCGTGGTAGTGAACGCGTACCTGATCTTCACGGGTTGGCTTGGCGCCGGTGCCAGCGGTCACGACTTCGAATTGCAGACCCGAGGCCAGCGTGGTCACGCCTTCGCGCTTGGCGTTTTCAGCCAGGTAGGCCTTGCCGGCGCCCGCAGCCTGTTCAGCCTTGGCGGCTGCTTCAGCCTGCATGATTTCGCGGATGACCTTGAAGCTGGCGGACATTTCTTCCTGACCGACACGGCTTGGCTGACCGCCAAACGCATCGCGCAGGCCTGCGACGATGGCTTCCAGATCGACGCCCGGTGGCGGGTTGTCGCGCAACTGATCGCCCAACTGACGGCCAATGCCGTAGCTGACGCGGGTTTCGTCGGTGGACAGATTGACTTCGGACATGACACTGCTCCGTAGAGGGGCACGCAGTCGGTATCACGCAAAACCTGAACGGCAATCACGCTATACGCTGATGCGCCCCGAACCAAAAGGCCGAGCAGCCTAGCACAATTGCCGCTGCAGCCCCTACCGCAGCCGCAATCCGCAGTTGGCGATCAGGACCATGAAGAATGAAACGAGATCGGCAGGCGCATTTCAGAGCGGTCATTGACCGGCATGCCACACAGCTCGTCATGGACCACGCAATGGACCAGGTAAAAAGGCACCACCGGTATGTCCTTGAGCAAATCCCGGGCATGCTCTACCGAGCGAAGATGCAGGGTCTTGCCCGCCGGGTCCTTGAGCATCACCGAAGTGCCATTCATGCGCACATCCAGCAGGTAGATGCCGCCTTCGATGGAGATCAGGTTCAGCTCATCGACCCGCCCGGCCTGGGCGTGGCCGATAAATTCCTGATAATTCATGATCGAACCTCCTGCGCAAACGCCTGATGCATCGGAACGGACGTTTTACAACACACAGCGCCGACATGCCAGAAACGATAACGCCCGCCCCTGTCATTCAGCGTTGTCTCAGTGCTTGGTGACCTTGTCCAGATAGCCCATCGCAAACGCCGATATCACGAACGTCATGTGGATAATCACGTACCACATCAGGTATTCGGGCTTGATATTGGTGGCGTCCATGAACACCCGCAACAGGTGGATGGAAGAAATCGCGACAATCGATGCTGCAACTTTCATCTTCAGCGAAGACGAATCCATCGTGCCCAGCCAGTTGAGCTTTTCCTTGTCCTCGTCGATATCCAGCTGTGACACGAAGTTCTCGTAGCCGGAGATCATCACCATCACCAGCAAGCCACCGACAAGCGCCATGTCGATCAGCGACAGCAGCACCAGAATCAGGTCAGCTTCGGCCAGCGAGAAGATGTTGGGGATGACGTGAAAGATTTCCTGGAAAAACTTCAGACACAACGCCAGCAGGCCAAGGGAGAGGCCGAAATAGATCGGCGCCAGCAGCCAGCGCGATGCGTACATGGCATTTTCAAAAAAACGTTCCATTGATACTCGCAAGGTGTTTTAAAGGAGCGGGCGAGTATATCAGCGGTAATGCGCCGCTCTGAGCGTGCGACAAAATATCGCACAGCGGCCGTTGGCGCGCTGCTGAGGAAGCTGATTCAAGGCTAGAACAGCGACGAGCTTTGACAGACCATCCTGTCGCTATCGATACGGCGCAGTTCAGCCTGAATGTGCAGCGTCCAGATAGGAACGTCATCGGCACATTGATAACCATGCAACGACAGGCTTTCGATAACGCTGGTGAGCACCGTTTGCGCTGCGGGCAGGCCTTTGAAAGGCCCTTGGGACTTGATTGCGGACGGCTGTTCTTCGGCCATGCCGGCGGCGAAAAGCACCATCCACTGTCCGCTGTCACTGCGCAGAGGCCGGACAACACACTCGATACGGGTCATCAGCCCCATGCATTCTCGGGTAAGGCAAAGGCTACGCTGCATGATGCGCTCCTGATCAGCAACAGTATTCATCCTTCTCGTTTAGCAGGATGCACGCCAATCTCTTTGGCCACTGCGATCACCTCAAGACTAGAAGAAAACCTCCCTGCGAGAAACTATCCCTGATGAACGGAGCACCGGGCGGCCCTCACCGCCCGGCTCCTGCGCTGTCAGACCTTGAGTTCAGGCTGCAACTGCGCAGGCTCCTTTTCCAGCTCTTCCTTGAGGTCTTCGTCGCTGAGCATCTCTGCGATATCGCGCAAACGCTCCACCACGCGCGCATTGACGCTGCCCTCAGGGAACTCGCCGTGCTCGTCAGGCGCACCGGCAGGTTCGCCCACCAGCAGGCTCAGCGCCTCATCGGCCTGACGCACCGCATAGATGTGGAATTGCCCGGCACGAACAGCCTGCACCACACGCTCATCCAGCATCAGCGTGGTGACGTTGGCATGCGGAATGATCGCGCCCTGCTCGCCGGTCAGCCCACGGGCTTCGCAGAGGCGGAAGAAGCCCTCGATCTTTTCATTGACCCCGCCCACCGCCTGAACTTCGCCAAACTGGTTGATGGAGCCGGTAATCGCGAAGCACTGCTTGAGTGGCGTGCGTGACAGCGCCGAGATCAGCGTGCAGACCTCGCCCAGCGACGCACTGTCGCCGTCCACGTAACCATAGGACTGCTCGAGCGCGATGCTCGCGGAAATCGCCAGCGGGAATTCCTGGGCATAACGGCTACCGAGGTAGCCGGTGAGGATCATCACGCCCTTGGAGTGAATCGGCTGGCCAAGGTTGACCTCACGCTCGATGTCGACGATCCCGCTGCCACCCGGGTAAACCGTGGCGGAAATGCGCGCGGGGACGCCGAAGGCCGAGTCACCGACCTCCAGTACCGTCAGGCCGTTGCATTTGCCGACCGCCGCACCGTCAGTGTCGATCAGGATCACGCCAGCCATCATGTCATCGAGAATCCGTGCCGAAACCCGCCCGGTACGGGTGGCCTTGGCCTTGAGCGCACGCTCGATATGCCCGGCGTCGGTCTTGTCGTCGTTGGCCAGTTGGCGGATGAAATCGGCCTCGCTGACCAATTGAAACAGGTCGCCGATACGCGCCGACAAACGCCCCTGATGCTCGGCCAAACGGGCGCTGTAAGTCGCCAGTCGTGCCACCGCGTCGGCGGTCAGCGGCGCCATGCCCTCTTCCGAGGTCCGGGTCTTGAGTAGCTGAGCGAATTGCTCGAGCGTCTCGTCGACCATCGGAATCTCTTCATCGAAGTCGACCAGCACCCGGAACATCTCCTGAAAGTCAGGATCGAGGTCTTGCAGGGTGTAGTACAGCGAACGCGAACCGATGATGATGATTTTGACGTTCCACGGGATCACCTGCGGCGTCAGGCTCACGGTGGCAACGCGGCCGAGCTCGCCCAGCGGCGACTCCATCTTCAGCTTGCGCGATTGCAGGGTACGCTTGAGCGCATCCCAGACGAACGGCTCGCCCAGCATCTTCTCGGCTTCCAGAATCAGGAAACCGCCGTTGGCGCGATGCAGAGCGCCAGGGCGCAGTTGCCGATACGTGGTGTACAGCGCGCCCTGATCGGTGCTGTATTCGATGCGCCCGAACAGGTTGTCGTAGGTGGGGTGTTGTTCGAAAACCACCGGCGCACCACCATCACGAGTATTCCCGACCACCAGACTCGGGCTGTACTGCTCTTCCAGCAGCTTGCGCGCCTGGGCGTCGGTCTTGGCGTCATCGACCAGCTGCTCGACCAGCGTCTTGAGCAGGTACACCTGCATGGCCTGCAGGTAGGCGCAGACCGCAGCGTTCTCGGCGTATTTTTCCGAGAGCGGTGCCAGCAAGGGTTGCAGGGTCAGGGTGATGGTTTCTTCATTCAACTGACGCAGCTGATTGTTGGACTCGCGCTTCCACTGCGGCAGGCTGGCCAGCTCCTCGTTGAGACGCTCCTCGAGCGCGGAGATATCTTCGTGAAAGCGCTCGCGATCCGCTTCGGGCAACTGCGAAAACTCGGCCTCGTCCAGCGCCTTGCCATCGGCCATCGGCGTGAACGCGATGTTGGAGCTGTCGCGATACAGCGCGATGTCCTTTTCCAGCGACAGACGCTCGATAACGTCCAGAGCACGGTCGTAGCGCTGATTGAACGCGCGGTCGATCGAGCTTTTCTTCTGCTGATACGACGGGTGCTCGAAAACCGCCGGGAAGGTCACCAGCAGGTTGTCGATCAGGCCGCCGATGTCGGCGGTGAATTCATGAGCAGAGCCCGGTGGCAGCTCCAGCGCCTTGGGCTCGCGGGGCTCGTCGAAGTTATTGACGTAGACCCAGTCCGACGGCGTCTGCATCCGTTTGCCTTCGGCCTTGAGGTAGCGTTTGACGAACGAAAAGCGCCCGGTGCCGGGCTCGCCCATGACAAACACGTTGTAACCGGGGCGCGGCATGGCAACGCCGAACTGCAGGGCCTCTACGGCTCTCTCCTGGCCAAGGACACCGCGAAAGGGTTCGAGCTCGTGGGTGGTCGCAAAGCTGAACTGCTCAGCGGAAAACGGACGGGTCAGCGCGTTGGGCGCCAGGCGTAGGTTGGCTGCGACAGAATCGGGCATCAGTAATCCTTACATCAGGCGGGGCAGATGTCGGCATTCTGGCGCTCGCTGTACACGACTTGCAAGGCAGGAAAGAGCCGAAAAGCATTTGCGTGTGCAGCGCCACGAGCCGCGTCCTGAAAAAAGCCGTATTCAGGTAATAATCTGTAATCACTCACGGAACCCTTGGAACGTGCCTAAACTCCAAACTGAACAGGTGGTTGCTGGCTGGCCGTCTGTCTTGATGTAACGACTCAAGAAACTCGACCCTTGGCTGAACTAAAAAGAGAAAAAGCTATGAAACGGATTCTTCTTGGAACGCTCTTCGCCGCTGTATCGATCAACGCTATGGCTCAAGCACCAGGCGGCCCTGACTGCGGTTGGGGCAACCTGCTGTTTGAAGGTCAACGCGGTACTCCAGCTCACTTCCTGGCTTCGACCACCAACGGTACTTCGGGTAACGCCACCTTCGGCATGACCTCCGGCACCAACGGCTGCTCCACCAACGGCGCACTGACCTATGGCGGTAAATCCTGGCTTGCCATGAATGGCATGATGGATGAACTCTCCAAGGACATGGCCATGGGTCAGGGCGAAGCACTGACGACCTACGCTGTGGTACTGGGCGTTGCACCAGAAGACCGCGAGCACTTCGCCGCCGTCACCCACGAGCACTTCTCGCAAATCTTCAGCAAGGCCGACGCCACTGCCGAAGACGTCCACACCAACACCGTCAATGTTCTGAAAAACGATCCGACTCTGGCCAAGTACGCTACCCAGGCTTAAAGTCGTTCGCCCGCCCTTTGTTCGTAAAGGGCGGGATCCCCTTTTCTGACTAGTTGCCCTCTATGCTCAAACGTCTTGTATCGCTGGCGCTGTTCGTCTGTGCCCCTTTTTTGTCCGCGGCACCTCATGCCAGCGCTGACCGTTTGCAGCAATTGGCCAATGAGCCGTTCTGGATTTCCCTGGGTCACTACGAAGCCGGCAAGCTCGGTGGCTGGCGCAGCTATGTCACAGACCCCAAATTCTTTCTCGCCGCCAACGGTGCACACGACCCGCAGGCGGAGCTGAGCGCAACACTCGACGCTATTTACGCACCCGTCAGTAACGAACAGACCCACGCCCAGTGCGTGTACCCGGCACGCACCCGCTGGCTGCGTGACCAGTTGCACCTGACTGACCTGCCGACGCCGGACTGCAAGGAATTCAAGGCCTGGTACAAGGATGTGGCGCCGGACAGCACCGTGCTGATTTTCCCGGCCGCGTACCTCAACAGTCCCTCGTCGATGTTTGGCCATACGCTGCTGCGCATCGATCCGGCCAGCGCGAAAACCAACAACACCACCTTACTAAGCTACGCGATCAACTTCGGTGCCTACATCGAAGGCATGGACAACAGCATTCTGTACGCGTGGAAAGGTCTGGCAGGCGGCTATCCCGGGTTGTTCGCGCTGGTGCCCTATCAGGAAAAACTGTCGGAATACCGCAGCCTGGAAAACCGTGACCTGTGGGAATACCGCCTGAACCTGACTGCGGAAGAAACCGGGCGCATGGTCGAGCATGTCTGGGAGCTGAAACAGATCCGTTTCAGTTATTTCTTCTTCGACGAAAACTGCTCGTACCGGCTGCTGGAGTTACTGCAGGTCGCCCGCCCGGGACTGAAACTTACCGATCAGTTCGGCCTGACCGCGATCCCGACCGATACGGTCAAGGCAATCAAGGCCGCCGGGCTGGTGGAGAAGATCGACTATCGCCCGTCACGCGAACGCGAACTGCTGAGCCGCGCCGAGCCGCTCGATGCAGACGAGCAACAGTGGGTATTGAAGGTCAGCGCCGATCAGAAACAACTGCAGAACAGCGAGTACCTTGCGCAGCCCAAAGAACGCCGCGCATTGATTCAGGACGCCGCCTATCGTCTGGAACGCTACCGCGCCAACGGTCTTGAGCGCGATACACAACGCTCGCAACGCAGCTTCGAACTGTTGCAGGCGATCAACCAGAACCCGCCGCCACAACTGGACATCCCGCGCCCCGGCCTGCCGGAAGAAGGCCATGAATCACGCACCTGGCAGTTGGGAGCGGGCACACGCGGTGACAAGGCGTTTGCCGAATATGGCCTGCGCATGGCCTATCACGACCTGAACGACAACGCCTATGGCTTCCCGCTGGGTGCGCAGATCGAGATTCTTCAGCTCAAGGTGCGTCAATACGAAGGCAATGACTGGCAGGTGCAACAACTGGACCTGGCGACCATTCGCTCGCTGACCCCGCGCACCGAGCTGCTGAAACCCTGGTCATGGCAAGTCACCGGGGGTCTGGAGCGGGTTCTCGGCAAGCACGGCGACGAAAACCTCGTCAGCCACGTCAACGGTGGTGGCGGCGGCACCTGGCAGCTGGCCGACGACATGCTCGGCTTTGCACTGGGCACCGTGCGAGTCGAGCACAATAACGATTTCGCCGAATTCATCTCTCCCGCCGCAGGCTTCAACACCGGCGTGCTGTGGCGCAACCCGCTGGGCAACCTGAGCCTGGAAGCCAAGGGCGACTACTTCACCAATGGCGAAGTGCGCCGCAGCGTCAGCCTCAACCAGCAATGGGAGCTGTCCCGCAACCTCGGCCTGCGCCTGAGTGCCCAGCGCGAATTCAGCCAGATGAGCTCGCCGCAGAACGAAGTGATGCTTGAGGTGAAGTGGTATCACTACTGACCGGGTCAGTAGTAAATCGCCGGCAGTGTGCGTCGAAAATAAAAGCACACTGCCATTACACGTTCCCTACATCGCTTTTACGAATAACTCACAAATTACCTTCTAGACTCCTCTCATAAGCAGAGGGAATCACCATGAAGCGGTATTGGCTGTTGTTGTCGCTGGCCATCGTGCTGGCGGGTTGTCAGTCCACCCGTGACCAGATGCTGGCCGAGGGTTATCCGCCGGGTTTTGCAGACGGCTATCAGGACGGTTGCAGCAGCGGCAGGGACGCAGCAGGCGCCACGACCGGCCAATTCCGCAAAAACGTGCCCCGTTACCTGAAAGACAAGCTCTACGCCCAGGGCTGGACCGATGGCTTTCGTCAGTGCGAGACCTCGCAGGACAATCGCGACCGGCTCGATCCCGGCCAGGTCTTCAATGAGCGTGACCGCGCCTGGGAGCAGGAAAAGACCCGCAGTGCCGCCAAGGCCTATCGTCCCAACTGACCCGCAAAGCGTGGAAAATCGACGAAACCAATGATGTCCTGCTGTGGCCCAAAGCCTATTAGGGAGGACATTTCATGAGCCGCGCATTCGTAAACGAAGACAACGCTGCCGCCGAGGCCGAGCAACCGGTCGAGCGGCTGGTCAGTACACAGATCAACTACGTCACGGCCGAAGGCCTGACCATGTTGAAGAAACACGTCAGCAGCCTGCAGGCGCAGCACAGCACGCAAACCGCGTTGGGCGAAGCGGCGGACAAGCAGCGACTGGCCGACCTGGAACGCGACCTGCGTTACTTCAACCAGCGCCTGCAAAGCGCGCAGGTCGTCGCCCCGGCCGTGTCGACCGAAAAAGTGCAGATCGGCAGTTGGGTGACGTTCGCGGATGAACAGGACAACCAGCAGCGCGTGCATCTGGTCGGAGAGGATCAGGCCGATGCAGCCAATGGACAGATCAATTGGGGGTCGCCACTGGGCCGCGCCCTGATCGGCGCGCAGAAAGGCGATGAAGTGTTGTGGCAGCGCCCGGCGGGCGATCAGTCGATTGAAGTGCTGTTGATCGAACCTGACGCGTGAGCCAGGCCAGCCAACGGCAGCGCCGCTCCTTGCAGGGAGCGGCGCGTGCCTGAACGCGGATCAGGCCAGCTTTTTGTGACGCACACGATGCGGCTGTGCAGCCGCTTCGCCCAGACGCTTCTTGCGATCGGCTTCATACTCGGTGTAGTTGCCTTCGAAGAAGATCGCTTGCGAATCGTCTTCATACGCCAGGATGTGCGTGGCTACACGGTCAAGGAACCACCGATCGTGAGAGATCACAATGGCAGCGCCCGGGAAGTCCAGCAGCGCTTCCTCCAGTGAACGCAGGGTTTCCACGTCGAGGTCGTTGGACGGTTCGTCGAGCAGCAGCACGTTGCCGCCCTCTTTCAGGGTCAGCGCCAGGTGCAGACGACCACGCTCACCACCGGACAGGTCCTTGACGAACTTCTGCTGATCGCCGCCCTTGAAGTTGAAGCGACCGACGTAGGTACGCGACGGGATCTCATAGTTACCGATACGGATCACGTCGGAACCGTCGGACACGGCCTGGAACACCGACTTGCTGCCGTCCAGGTCATCACGGCTCTGGTCCACGCAGGCCAGCTGCACGGTTTCACCGACTTCGATGCTGCCCGAATCCGGCTGTTCCTTGCCCATCAGCATGCGGAACAATGTCGACTTACCGGCACCGTTACCGCCGATCACGCCAACGATGGCGCCTTTAGGCATGGAGAACGACAGGTTGTCGATCAGCACGCGGTCGCCATAGCCCTTGGTGACGTTCTTGAACTCGATAACCTTGTCGCCCAGACGCGGACCGGCCGGGATGTAGATCTCGTTGGTCTCGCTGCGCTTCTGGAATTCCTGCGACTGCATCTCTTCGAAGCGTTGCAGGCGCGCCTTGGATTTGGACTGACGCGCCTTGGCACCCTTGCGGACCCATTCCAGCTCGTCTTTCATGGCTTTTTCGTGAGCGGTCTGCTGCTTGGATTCCTGCGCCAGACGGTCGGACTTGGCTTCAAGCCAGCCGGAATAGTTGCCCTCGTAAGGAATGCCCGCGCCGCGGTCGAGTTCCAGAATCCAGCCAGCCACGTTGTCCAGGAAGTAACGGTCGTGCGTGATCGCGACCACAGTTCCCGGGAAGTCGTGGAGGAAATGCTCCAGCCAGGCGACCGAGTCGGCATCCAGGTGGTTGGTCGGCTCGTCGAGGAGCAGCATGTCCGGTGCGGAGAGCAGCAGTCGGCACAGCGCGACACGGCGCTTCTCACCACCGGAAAGGACCGAAACCTTCGCATCCCAGGCGGGCAGGCGCAGCGCATCGGCGGCGACTTCCAGCTGACGCTCCAGATTATGGCCATCGCTGGCCTGCAGGATGGCTTCGAGCTTGGCCTGCTCGGCCGCCAGCTTGTCGAAATCAGCGTCCGGCTCGGCGTACTCGGCGTAGACCTGATCGAGACGCGCCTGGGCGTCCTTGATCACGCTGACCGCCTCTTCCACGACCTCACGGACCGTCTTGTTCGGGTCAAGTTGTGGCTCCTGCGGCAGATAACCCACATTGAGCTCCGGCATCGGACGCGCTTCACCATCAAACTCGGTGTCGACACCCGCCATGATTTTCAACAGCGTGGATTTACCCGAACCGTTGAGGCCCAGCACGCCGATCTTGGCACCGGGAAAGAAAGACAGAGAGATGTTTTTCAGGATTTCACGCTTCGGCGGCACAACTTTGCTCAGCCGATGCATGGTGTAGACGTATTGAGCCATGAAATGAAAACCTAGCGTCTGTAATGAGGACCGATTTGGGTAACGAGCTTAAAGCTCCGGCCGGAAAAAAGCTTTTATTTGTCCTTAAGACTTGCCGCGAGACCATTCCGAGCCTTGAATAAACTCAGTTGGAAACCTGTCGGGCAGTGTTGGCAAATATAAAGCCTGATCGATATTGCAAAAAGTGGAGTCACTCATGCAGGAGTCGGTGGATACCACGCGTTGCGCAAAGCTACCCGAATGCTGCGTGCAGGGCAAACGATACGGCCCAACGGGACTGGCACTTTGCCACAACTAAAGGCATGCTAGCCGCCCTCTTTGGGCGACCCGCCTATTTTACCTAAAGCACCACTGCTTCAGTCCAGCAGTCAGGAACAGCGATTTGCCCATTTCAACGCCTCTGTCGTCATCCAGTGTCGCTACAGACAGTGCGACCAGGCCTCTGCGTGGGTCAGTGAAAGGCATACTGGCAGGCCTGGTTCTGGTGGTGCTAGCCCTGTTGCTCTGGCAATTGATCGAGCAATTTCATCAGACTCAGGAGCGCCAGCGTCAGCGCAGCCTGGAGTACAGCGTGCAGCTGTCCGACCGGATGAGTCTGAACATGGCGCTCAAGGCGCAGATCGCCATGAACCTGCTGGACGAAGCGCTATCCTCCGGGGAGCGGCTGGAGCAGCCGACGACGCTGGTGAACCTGCGCACTGCCCTGCCCGCACTGCGCAGCGTCGCTCGCCTGAACCGGGAGGGTGAGATTGTCGGTGACAGCGCCGAGGCCTCGCGCGATGGCGAGTTTCTCGAACAGGCCATGAAACAGGCGCGAGGTCGCCCCTACTTCTATACCGGCTCCGAAGACGGCAACCAGATTTATATACTGATTCGCCTGGGCAACGGCGTGAGCGGCGACTACTGGGCAGTGCGTGTAGCGCCCGACGCCTTGAAGGAACTGGCCAGCCAGCCGGCGCAGAACTTTCAGCACCTGTGGCGTCTTGAACAGCGCAAGACGCAGCGGGTCATTCTCCATGAACCGGTCCCTGCCAACGAAGCGGAAAGTGGCCTGTCCGACACCATTCTGCTTCAGCCGCTGAGCAACAGTGACTGGCAACTGCGGGGGCTGTTCGACACCTACAAGGCCCGCAGCGAACTGCTTGCGCCACTGATCGGCAAGTGCCTGATCGGCCTGCTGATTTCGATCCTGCCGCTGATCGCGCTGATGAGCCTGCGCAGACGCCAGCGTCAACTGCTGCAGAGCCGGCGCCGCTACCGGGATATCTTCGAGGGCGCGGGCGTCGCAATCTGTGTCATGGACATGTCCGGCCTTCAGGAGCAACTGGAAACACTCGAGGTCAGGACCGGCGAGGACTTCGAGCGGCTGGTCAAAAGCCAGCCAGCCTCGCTGAAACGCCTGTTGCAGCAATTGCGCATCAGCGAACTCAACGAAGTCGCTCTGGGCCTGCTGGACATCGAGCACCGCGAACAGGCATGGCAACCGTTGATCGAGGGCGAATCGCGCTCGCGTCCGGGCGTCGGCATTCCGATCATTCAGGCGGTGCTCACCGGGCAGCCGCGACTGGAACTGGAAATCTGCCTGAGCCGCGCAGACGGTGAGGATCAGCACCTGTGGCTGGTCATGCGCCTGCCCGAGACACGCAGCGACTTCGATGCGGTGATTCTCAGCATTGGCGACATCACCAGCCGTAAACAGGTCGAGCTGTCGTTGCTGGACCGCGAGAGCTTCTGGTCCGACGTGGTACGCACCGTACCGGACCATTTGTACGTTCAGGACGTACTCAGCCAGCGGGTGATCTACAGCAACCATCACTTCGGCTATACGCTGGGTTACAACAAGTCAGAACTGCACGCCATGGGCGAGTTTTTCTGGGAAGTCCTGCTGCACCCCGACGACACCCGGAACTATCAGGACATGCGCCTGCGCCAGCGTCACCACGGGCACAATGAATTACTGCAACGCGTGCTGCGCTTTCGGGACCGCGAGAGCAACTGGCGGAGCTTCGACATTCGCGAACAGGCGCTGGCCTGGGATGCAGAGGACCGGGTCACCCGGATCATCGGCATTGCCAAGGACATTACCGAGCAGGTCGCGTCCAGCCAGTCACTGCGTGACAGCGAGCAGCGTTACCGCATGCTCGCCGAAAGCATCAGTGATGTGATTTTCTCCACCGATGGCCGGCTGGCAGTCAACTACGTCAGCCCTTCGGTAGAACGTGCGCTGGGCTACAGCGCCGAGTGGATCCTGCAGAACGGCTGGTCCGCCGCCATTGCCAACCCTCAGCAAACAGTCGGTTTTGATGCGCTCATGGGCCGCATCGACAAGGTCCTCGACAAACCTCAGGAACTCGCCCGGCTGCGCGAAGAAGTCACCACCCGAATGTTTCTGTTCGACTGCCTGCGTGCCGACGGTCGCAAGATCCCGGTGGAACTGCGCGTGGTCCTGGTGTGGGGCGAAAACGGCAACTTTGAAGGCATCTTCGGCGTGGGCCGGGACATCAGCCAGCAGCGTCGGGCCGAGAAAGACCTGCGCATGGCTGCCACGGTATTCGAGCATTCGACATCCGCCATCCTGATTACCGACCCGGCCGGCTATATCGTGCAGGCCAACGAGGCCTTTACCCGCGTCAGTGGCTATGAAGTGGCCCAGGTCCTCGATCAGCTGCCGGGCATGCTCACCGTGGAATCCGAACAGGAAACCCGGCTGCGCCATATCCTCAGGCAGTTGAACGGACAAGGCACGTGGGAAGGTGAAATCCGGCTCAAGCGCCGTAACGGCGAACACTACCCGGCCTGGGTCGGCATTACCGCCGTCCTCGACGATGAAGGCGATCTGGCCAGCTACGTGTGCTTCTTCAGCGACATCAGCGAACGCAAGGCCAGCGAGGACCGTATCCACCGTCTGGCCTACTACGATGCGCTGACTCATCTGCCCAACCGCACCCTGTTCCAGGATCGCCTGCATTCGGCGCTGCAGCACGCCGAACGCCAGCAGGCCTGGGTCGTGCTGATATTCCTCGACCTCGACCGTTTCAAACCGATCAACGACTCCCTGGGCCATGCCGCTGGCGACCGGATGCTGCAGGAAATGGCCACGCGCTTGCTCGCCTGCGTATCGGTGGATGACACCGTGGCCCGCATGGGCGGGGATGAATTCACCCTGCTGCTGGAACCGGATGAAACACGCGAAGCCGCGCTGAATCGCGCGATTCACGTTGCCGAACGCATTCTGACCAGCCTGATTACGCCGTTCGTGCTCGAAGGCCGCGAGTTCTTTGTGACCGCCAGTATCGGCATCGCCCTCAGCCCGCAGGACGGCAAGGAGCTGAGTCAGTTGATGAAGAACGCCGATACAGCGATGTATCACGCCAAAGAGCGCGGCAAGAACAACTTCCAGTTCTATCAGGCAGACATGAACGCCACCGCTCTGGAGCGTCTGGAGCTGGAAAGCGACTTGCGCCACGCCCTGGAGCAGAAGGAGTTCACCCTTTTCTACCAACCGCAGTTCAGCGGCGACGGCAAACGCCTGACGGGCGCAGAAGCGCTGCTGCGCTGGCGCCATCCGCGCCGCGGGCTGGTGCCGCCCAACGACTTCATCCCGGTGCTCGAAGAGCTCGGGCTGGTCGTGGAAGTCGGCGATTGGGTTCTGGCCGAGGCCTGCCGCCAACTCAAACACTGGCATCAGGCCAGGGTTCGCGTGCCCAAGGTGTCGGTCAACATCTCGGCACGGCAGTTCTCGGACGGTCAGCTCGGCAAGCGTATCGCCCGCATACTCGAACAGACCGGCCTGTCACCGGCCTGCCTGGAGCTGGAACTGACCGAAAGCATCCTGATGCGCGAGGTCAACGAGGCCATGCAGATACTCGATGGTCTCAAGAACCTTGGCCTGAGCATCGCCGTCGATGACTTCGGCACCGGCTACTCGTCGCTGAACTACCTCAAACAGTTCCCCATCGACGTGCTGAAGATCGACCGCACCTTCGTCGACGGCCTGCCATCCGGCGAGCAGGACGCCCAGATCGCCCGCGCCATCATCGCCATGGCCCACAGCCTCAATCTGTCGGTGATCGCCGAGGGCGTGGAGACTCATGAGCAACTGGAGTTTCTTCGCGAACACGACTGCGACGAAGTCCAGGGCTACCTGTTCGGCCGCCCGATGCCCCCCGCGCAGTTCGAAGCGCAATTCAGTAATGACGCATTGTTCATGCTGGATTAAGGGCCAGTTCTCGCAACGTCGCCATCGTCCATTTGAACGATAGCCGAACCCTTGAATATGAGTAGACTTGAGCCACTGCCTCGCACCGCGTCAATGACAGCGAGCGCTCTACCCATAACAAAGAACACAAGGGGGTAGCATGATCAGCGATACCACATCTCTGGACAGTGTTTCCTGTCAGGTCGTTGAAGCCTTGAACAAGGTGATTCTCGCGCTTCAGACCGAGGTCAGCAGCGCGTCGATCGCTACGTTTCATCAACAGGCGCTTGAGCGGGTGCGCGCGCTGGTGCAGTTCGACAAGGCCTGGTGGGGAAGATCCACCTGGCGTGACAACTGGCCCGTCGAGCACAGTTCCTTTTTGCTCGGCCTGCCCACCGGTTACGCCGCCGAGTGGGAGCAACTCAAGACCTCGGATGCCAGTGTCGGCAAAATGCATCAGACCCAGGGCGTCTGTCAGGTCATTCACTGCACGGCAGCGGATGCCCCACCCGCGCTTGCCGAACTCGGACGCCAGTACGATCTGTGCTTCGCGCTGGGCATTGTCCTGACCGACCCGCACACCCAGCAGGGCGTGCATTTGACGCTGTTTCGCTCGGCCGACCACACGCCCTTTTCGCCCTTGGACAAACGCCTGATCGAGTGGCTGATGCCGCATCTGATCGCCGCTGAACAGGCCAGTTATCTGCGCACGCTCACGACCCTGCGCGAGACTCAGGGCGCCTACGATGAGACCGCCATGGCAGTGAGCGATCGTTACGGCGTGCTGCTTTCCATGGAGCCTGCGTTCTCGTCGATGCTCGGCTCGGAATGGCCTGACAGGCCGTCCAATCGTCTGCCCCGACAGTGCAACCCTCAAGAGGGCTATTCGAGTCATAACCTGCACATCACGTCGCAGCCGGTGGGCGACCTCGTTCTATTGACGGCGCGCCGACGCAGCAGTCTGGAACTGTTGAGCACGCGCGAACTTCAGGTCGCCCGAGGCTTTGCGGTCGGACAGACGTACAAGGAAGTCGCACGCAATATCGGTATGTCGCCCTGCACCGTCCGGCACCACTTGAGAAAGATCTACAACAAGCTCGGTGTCACCCGTAAAGCGCAGATCGCTCAGTTGCTGCATTTGACTGACGGCTGACGCCAACGCGTTCCAGCCCATTTCCGGTTTTTCCAATAACTGCCACCCCGCAAGGGAGGGCCGTGCTCGCCCATAAAAATAACAAGGCACTTACCGATGTCATTAAAAAACCACTTCCTTAGCGCTTCCGGGCTCGCCATGGCGATCCTGTGGTTATCGTCCACAGCGTGCGCCACCGAGAATGCGGCGCCCACGACAGCCGCTGGCGTTTTTGACTTTGGCGCAGGTTTCATGCCGCCCACCACCCCCAATGGCACCGTCGGCATGCGCATCAGTAACTACCACGCGGATGTCATCAAGGACAGCCACGGCAATGACAGCCCCAACGACTTCCAGATCAACGTCCTGGCGATCGGCCTCGCCTACTTGCGAATGACCGAGCAGGAGTTTTTGGGGGCCCGCTATGGTTTCGCGGTGGTGCCGATCTTTTTCAAGATGGATGCAGACCTGGGCGTGAACGCCGGGGGGCAACGGGTCTTCAGCGACAGTGCATCGCTGTTTCGTCAGGCGGACCTGCAAGTGGTGCCGATCATCCTGGACTGGAAGCTCGGACCGGGGCTGGGCATCAATGCCCAACTGATGTTTCAGGCGCCCACCGGGGACTATGACAAAAACCGTCTGGTCAGCCCTGGAACTCATCACTGGACGGTTTCTCCGCTGTTGAACGCGACCTACATTTCACCCGGTGGCTTCGAGGTTTCCTCGAGTTTCCAGATCGATATAAACGCGCGTAACCCCGACACCGATTACCGCAGTGGCGTTGAGTATCGACATGAGTTTGCCGTGGGCCAGCATGTGGGCGACTGGACCGTCGGCATTGGCGGCTACTACTACCGGCAGCTGTCGGACGACGACGCGCCGGGGCTGACCCGCGGCAACCGCGCCCGGGTACTCGCAGCAGGCCCTGCAGTAAGTTACTTCAAACCCGGCTCAGGTCTGCCGCCCATCTGGTTGCACGCCTACAAGGAGTTCGACGCTCGCAACCGTGCCGAGGGCTACACCGTGGCGCTGCGTACCGGCATCAGCTTTTAAGTGGCGTGCGCAACGCGACGACACGCTTTCAATCCTGGAGACGATCAATGAAAGACCTGCACGAATTATTCAATACGCTGGACGGCCGAGGCCTGGCAACACTGGTACGCAATGGCGAGGTGACCCCCGGCGAGCTGCTGGAAACCGCTATTGAGCGGGTCGAGCTGGTCGAGCCCGGCCTGAACGCCGTCAGCGAAAGGCTTTACGATCAGGCGCGCAGCCAGGCGAGCGGGAGCAGCGTCAGACAGGGCGTCATGGCAGGCGTACCAACGCTGGTGAAAGACATGTTCACGCCGATGACCGGGGCTCGCATGACCAGTGGCTCGCATGCGCTGGGCGAGTTTCGCTCAGACATCGACTGCGAAATCGTCAGCCGCCTGCGTCAGGCAGGCTGCCAACTGATCGGCACGACCACCGCGCCTGAATTCGGCGTGTCCTACAGCACCGAATCGCAACGCTTCGGCGCGACCCGCAATCCCTGGAATCTGCAGCACAGCGCGGGCGGTTCCAGCGGGGGTGCAGCGGCGCTGGTTGCGGCGCGCGCCATCCCCTTCGCCCATGGCAACGATGGCGGCGGCTCGCTTCGCGTACCGGCCTCCTGCTGTGGCGTATTCGGCTTCAAGCCATCGCGTGGCCTGCTGCCGTCCGGCCCGATGGTCGGCGAGGGCTGGGCAGGCCTGAGCACGGCTCATGCGATTACCCTGTCGGTAGGCGACAGCGCCGCCCTGCTCGACGCCACTGCCGGGAGTGACCTGGGGGCTCCCTATGCAGCGCCCATGCCGGCGACGCCGTTTGCACACGCCGCAGGACGCGATCCCAGGCGCCTGAAAATCGCCCTGATCTCGGCAATATCACCCTGGCCCGCCAAACCGGAAGCCCTGGCGGCACTGCAGCACACTGCGGCCTTGCTGGAGACGCTCGGCCATTACGTGGTGCCGGCGACGCTGCCGGTCCAGCTGCCTGAATTCCTCGACGCGACGTTCGACATCATCGGCTCACACACCCAGGGCTACCTCGATCTGTTGGGCAAAATGCGCGGTTTCCCGGTCTCTATGGACGAACTGGAGCCACGCACCCGTGTCATTCTGCGCGAACGCGGGCAACTGCCTGCAACACGCTACATTTCTGCGGTCGAATCGATGCATGCACTGGGCCGGGCGATGGCCGGTTTCTTCGAAGAGTACGACATTGTCCTCACCCCGACGCTCAACCGCGCGCCGCCGCGCCTGGGAGAGCTGGCCTTCGACGACGACAGCCGATCCCTACAGGACTTCATCGCGCTTTCGCACAGTTACTCGCCCTACACGGCGATCTTCAACGCGACAGGCCAGCCGGCCATGTCCGTGCCCCTCTACTGGACAGCCGATTCGCTGCCGCTGGGCTCTCACTTCGCCGCGCGGTTTGGCGACGAACTGACCTTGCTGAGCCTCGCCGGGCAACTGGAGCGCGCCCAGCCGTGGGCCGCACGCAGGCCGCCTTTGAGCGCTTATACGGGTTGATGCAAAGGGATTTTTGTCAGCGACGCAGGCAAGGCCACCGGCGTGGTCTTGCCTGCAGAAGCCCATAGAACCGAGGATGCAGCGCATTTTACTGTGCTGCGTGAACCCCTTCACTGTTCAAGATGACTGCCTTTCATATGCCAGATAAAACCCGATGGGGTAGAATAGTCGCCTTTTCCGCCATGCCCCCTTGAGGACTGCCATGTTCAGCCGTGATTTGACTATCGCCAAGTACGACGCCGATCTGTTTGCCGCCATGGAGCAAGAAGCTCTGCGTCAGGAAGAACACATCGAGCTGATTGCCTCGGAAAACTACACCAGTCCGGCCGTCATGGAAGCTCAAGGCTCGGCCCTGACCAACAAGTACGCAGAAGGCTATCCAGGCAAGCGCTACTACGGTGGTTGCGAGTACGTCGACATTATCGAGCAACTGGCCATCGACCGCGCCAAGGAACTGTTCGGCGCTGACTACGCCAACGTTCAGCCACATGCGGGTTCGCAAGCCAACTCGGCGGTCTACCTGGCCCTGCTGCAAGGCGGCGACACCATTCTGGGCATGAGCCTGGCTCACGGTGGTCACCTGACCCACGGCGCCAGCGTTTCGTCCTCGGGCAAACTGTACAACGCCGTTCAGTACGGCATCGATGCCAACGGCATGATCGATTACGACGAAGTCGAGCGCCTGGCTGTCGAGCACAAGCCAAAAATGATCGTCGCCGGTTTTTCTGCCTACTCGCAGATCCTCGACTTCCCGCGCTTCCGTGCAATCGCTGACAAGGTCGGTGCCTACCTGTTCGTCGACATGGCTCACGTAGCCGGTCTGGTCGCCGCAGGCGTCTACCCGAACCCGGTGCCATTCGCCGACGTCGTGACCACCACCACGCACAAGACCCTGCGCGGTCCACGTGGCGGCCTGATCCTGGCGCGCGCCAACGCCGAGATCGAGAAGAAGCTGAACTCCGCGGTATTCCCTGGCTCCCAGGGCGGCCCGCTGGAGCACGTCATCGCAGCCAAGGCCGTGTGCTTCAAGGAAGCGCTGCAGCCTGAGTTCAAGACCTACCAGCAGCAAGTGGTGAAGAACGCCAAGGCCATGGCCGGCGTGTTCATCGAGCGCGGCTTCGACGTCGTGTCCGGCGGTACCGAGAACCACCTGTTCCTGCTGTCGCTGATCAAACAGGACATCTCCGGTAAAGACGCCGACGCCGCTCTGGGTCGCGCCTTCATCACCGTCAACAAGAACTCCGTTCCAAACGACCCACGCTCCCCGTTCGTCACCTCCGGCCTGCGCTTCGGCACCCCGGCAGTGACCACTCGCGGCTTCAAGGAAGCTGAGTGCAAGGAACTGGCCGGCTGGATCTGCGACATCCTGGCTGACCTGAACAACGAAGCCGTGATCGACGCGGTTCGTGAGAAGGTCAAGGCCATCTGCGCCAAGCTGCCGGTTTACGGCGCTTGATGAGTTTGGTTTAAACGCAGTACCAAAAGCCCCGACTCGTGAGAGCCGGGGCTTTTTGTTGGGCGGTTCACGGTACGGGCAAAAGCTCAGCCGCTATTCGTCCCCTCACCCACATACCCTCTCGAACCCCGCCCGTATCTTCTCCTCCGGCAACTCATCGGCAATGAACACAATAACGCTCTCGCGCTTTTCGCCTTCGGCCCACTCCGTATCCCAGTCAAAGCCGTACAGCTTGAGCACGCCCTGAAACACCATCTTGCGCGGTTCGTCTTCGATGTTGAGCACGCCCTTGTAACGCAGTAATTGTTTGCCGTGGTCTTCGAGCAGTTCGTTCATGAACTCGCTGAGGCGGTCCAGGTTCAGCGGTTTTTCGCTGCGCAGGACCAGGCTGCTGATGCGGTCAGCGGAATTGCCGGCCGGGGCCAGCGGGCGCAGGATCATGCCGCCGCCCAGATCGGCATTGAGGTTGAAGCCGCGCACGTCGAGCAGTTCGGCGAGGTCGATTTTGCCGTGCTCGACGATGCGGATCGGCGCACGGCGGTTGATGCGGGTCAGGCGTGCACTGAGGGCTTCGAAGGCTGCGTCGTCGACCAGATCACGCTTGCTGACCAGCAACCGGTCGGCAAAACCGATCTGCGCCTGAGCGATGGTTTGCGCCAGGTGGGTATCGGCGTGCGCGGCGTCGATCAGGGTAATGATGCCGTCGAGGATGTAACGCTCGCGCAGTTCTTCATCGATGAAAAAGGTCTGTGCGACCGGCGCGGGATCGGCCAGCCCGGTGCATTCGATCACCAGTCGGTCGAAAGCGATCTCGCCGCTGTCCAGACGCTCCAGCAACAGGTAGAGCGCCTTGGTCAGGTCAGTGTGGATGGTGCAGCACACGCAACCGTTGGACAGGGTCATGATCTGTACGGGGTCGGTGCCGAGCAGCTGGCTGTCGATGCCTGCATCACTGAATTCGTTTTCGATCACGGCGATTTTCAGGCCGTGTTCGGCCTTGAGCAGGTGGCGCAGCAAGGTGGTCTTGCCGGCGCCCAGAAAGCCGGTCAGCACGGTCACGGGGATGGGTTGCAACTCAGTCATAAGGCTCCTGGCGTGAGGCATTCAGCTGAAATGAAAACGCGCCACAGGTGATGGCCTGCGGCGCGTCGGATCAAACCATAACGCAGATCAGCGGATCAACAGCACTTCGGACCGGCCTTGCCGCCGTAACGGGCCTCTTGCCGCTCCCGAAAGAACTGCTCGTAGGTCATCACCGGCTTGTCCGGGTGAGTGTTCTGCATGTGTTCGACATAGGTGTCGTAGTCCGGCATGCCCACCATCAGGCGCGCGGCCTGACCGAGGTATTTGCCGAGGCGACTCAGGTCATTGAACATGGGCAAATCCTCTGTGGGTATCCATCATCACACCTGTGACGCTGGCGGCATGGCCTGGAACGGAGCTTCCTTGTCGGTGCGCTCCTTGGTGCTCCAGGCCGCACGGCCGACTTTAATGGCGTAGAACAGGATGCTGACCACCACGAACAGGAACAATATGGTCAGCCCGGCGTTGGTGTAAGCGTTGAAGATAACGTGCTGCATCTGATCCATGGTCTTGGCCGGGGCCAGAATCTGACCGGCATCGGCCGCCGCGCTGTATTTCTTGGCCAGGGCCAGGAAACCTACCGCAGGGTTGGCGTCGAACAGCTTGATCAAACCAGCGGTCACGGTGCAGATCAGCAGCCAGGTGGCAGGCAGCATGGTCACCCAGACATAGCGCTGGCGCTTCATCTTGATCAGCACCACGCTGGCCAGCATCAGGGCGATACCGGCGAGCATCTGGTTGGAGATACCGAACAGCGGCCACAGGGTATTGATGCCGCCCAGCGGGTCGATCACGCCCTGATAGAGCAGATAGCCCCACAGCGCCACGCAACCGCCGGTACCGATGGCGTTGGCCGTCCAGGATTCTGTGCGTTTGAGGGCCGGAACGAAGCTGCCCAGCAAGTCCTGCAGCATGAAGCGTCCGGCACGTGTACCGGCGTCGACTGCGGTCAGGATGAACAGCGCCTCGAACAGAATCGCAAAGTGGTACCAGAACGCCATGGTGTTTTCACCCGGCAGCACCTGATGAAGGATCTGCGCGATACCGACGGCCAGCGTCGGAGCACCACCGGCACGGGCCAGCACAGTGTTTTCACCGATGTCTTTCGCGACAGCGGTCAGTTGCTCAGGCGTGATGGCAAAGCCCCAGCTGGACACGGTCTGCGCAACGGTCACCACGTCACTGCCGACCACCGCAGCCGGGCTGTTCATGGCGAAGTACACACCTGGCTCGATCACCGAAGCGGCAACCATCGCCATGATGGCCACGAAGGACTCCATCAGCATGCCGCCGTAACCGATGTAACGGGCGTTCTTCTCGTTATCCAGCAGCTTGGGCGTGGTGCCCGACGAGATCAGCGCGTGGAAACCCGACACCGCACCGCAAGCGATGGTGATGAACAGGAACGGGAACAGTGCGCCCTTCCAGACCGGGCCTGTGCCGTTAGTGAACTGAGTCAGGGCCGGCATTTTCAGCTCGGGCGCCAGAATCAGGATACCGATCGCGAGTGCCAGAATGGTGCCGATTTTCAGGAAGGTCGACAGATAGTCACGGGGCGCGAGCAGCAGCCAGACCGGCAGCATGGCCGCTACAAAACCGTAACCGACCAGCATCCAGGTGATCTGCACGCCGGTGAACGTGAACATCGGCCCCCAGGTCGGATCCGCCGCTACCATGCCGCCGACCCAGATCGAACCGAGCAGCAGAATGACACCGACGATGGAGATTTCACCAATGCGCCCCGGACGGATGTAGCGCATATAAATGCCCATGAACATCGCGATCGGGATCGTCGCCATGACCGTAAACATGCCCCACGGGCTCTCGGCCAGGGCCTTGACCACGATCAGCGCCAGCACCGCGAGGATGATGATCATGATCAGGAAACAGCCGAACAGTGCAATGGTGCCGGGAATACGGCCCATTTCCTCGCGGACCATGTCGCCCAGCGAGCGTCCGTCACGGCGCGTGGAAAGGAACAGGATCATGAAGTCCTGCACCGCACCGGCCAGCACCACGCCGGCAATCAGCCAGAGCGTACCGGGCAGATAGCCCATTTGCGCTGCCAGTACCGGGCCGACCAGCGGGCCTGCTCCAGCAATGGCTGCAAAGTGGTGACCGAAGAGGATGTGTTTGTTGGTCGGCACATAGTCCAGACCGTCGTTGTTGACCACCGCCGGTGTCGCACGCAGCGGATCGATCTGCATGACGTGAGTGGCGATGAAAAGACTGTAGTAACGATAGGCAACCAGATAGATAGCTACCGCAGCGACCACTATCCACAACGCGTTGATCGCCTCTCCGCGACGCAAGGCCACGACCCCAAGGGCACATGCCCCGACAATTGCGACGATGAGCCAGGGAACATGGCGCATCAGACTATTATTATTTTTCATTTTTTTATTCCAGCAGAGTTGACTAGAAGGCAAGCCATGCGAGTTTAGCGCCGGATCAGCGAAAGACCACCCCCAACCAAGGTCTAGGTCGAAATTTGATCAATTGCGGCAGATACCCGGCATAGAGGGCTGGAATGGCCTCGACAGATGGCGTTCCGATCACAAAACCGCGATGCGGAACTGTTCTGCAATTGCTTTCCGGTCTATCGTGCATGGACAACAGAATAGATCAGATAACGACCTGCGCGCTGACTCCGGTGGCGGTCAACAAGAGAGTTCATTCGATGACCGACTCACCTGCAGATCGCCGTCGTTTCAAACGTATTGCCTTTGATGCCAAGACCGATCTGAAGCAAGGCGACAAAAGCTGGAAAGTGAAACTGGTCGACCTTTCTCTCAAAGGGTTGCTGATCGACCGGCCTGATCCGTGGAACGGTGATCAGACGCAGCCCTTTGAAGTCGACATCATTCTGAGCAACGATGCCCATGTGAAAATGGATGTCGAAATCACCCATGACAACAACCGGCAACTGGGATTCGTTTGCCGGCACATTGGGCTGGAGTCAATCAGCCACCTTAGGCGGCTGGTCGAATTGAACCTCGGAGACCCCGAGGAACTGGATCGGGAACTGGCAGCCTTGATCGAACTGCAGGAATAATCCTCAGGGCGAGGTTACTCGAACAGCGCATCGAGGGCCTGTTCAAGTCGCGTAACGGCAATGATCTGCAAGCCGGGCGGCGCTTCCTTCGGCGCATTGCCCTTGGGCACGATGGCGCGCTTGAAGCCGTGCTTGGCGGCCTCCTTGAGGCGCTCCTGGCCGCTGGGCACCGGCCTGACTTCACCGGAAAGCCCCACCTCACCGAACACCAGCAAGTCATGCGGCAGCGGACGATTGCGCAGGCTGGACATGACCGCAGCCATCAAGGCCAGGTCGGAGGCGGTTTCCAGCACTTTCACGCCGCCTACCACGTTGAGGAACACGTCCTGATCGTGAGTAGGAATGCCACCGTGACGGTGCAGGACTGCCAGCAGCATCGCCAGACGATTCTGATCCAGTCCCAGCGTTACGCGGCGCGGGTTGGACATGTGACTGTCGTCCACCAGCGCCTGCACTTCCACCAGCATCGGCCGCGTGCCTTCCCAGGTGGCCATGACCACACTGCCCGGCACTTCTTCCTGCGCACGAGTGAGAAAGATCGCCGACGGGTTGGAGACTTCTTTCAGGCCCTTGTCGGTCATGCCGAACACGCCCAGCTCATTGACCGCGCCAAAGCGGTTCTTCACCGCTCGTAACAGGCGCAGGCGACCGTCCGACTCGCCCTCGAAATACAGCACGGTGTCGACCATGTGCTCAAGCACACGCGGACCGGCCAGGGCGCCTTCCTTGGTGACGTGGCCGACCAGGAAGATCGCCGTGCCGCTCTGCTTGGCGTAACGCACCAGCAAGGCGGCGCTTTCACGAACCTGCGACACGCCGCCAGGGGCCGACTGCAGCTGTTCGGTGAAAATCGTCTGGATCGAATCGATCACCATCACCTTGGGCTTCTCGACCTTGGCAGTGGCAATGATGGTCTCGATGCAGGTTTCGGTCATGACCCGCAGCTTGTCCTGCGGCAGACCCAGGCGCCGGGCACGCATGGCAACCTGCTGCTGGGATTCCTCACCGGTGACATACAGCGCAGGCATGCGCTGGGCGATGTTGCACAGCGTCTGCAAGAGGATCGTGGACTTGCCGATGCCGGGGTCGCCGCCAATCAGCACCACCGAACCGTCAACCAGACCGCCGCCGAGTACCCTGTCCAGCTCGGTGGAGTTGGTGGAGAAGCGCGGGATTTCTTCGACGCTGACCTCCGCCAGGGTCCTGATCTGCGCCTGCGAACCGGTCCAGCCGGTACGCCCGGTGGGCGGCGCGGCGGCACCGCTTTCAATCATGGTTTCGACCAGTGTGTTCCAGGCACCGCATTCGCTGCACTGGCCCGCCCACTTGGGAAATGTCGCGCCGCACTCGGTGCAGCCGTACAAGCGTTTGGCCTTGGCCATGACAACCCCAGTCGTTAGAAAACGCCCATGATAACGCAGGTTGCAACACCTGCCAGTCGCTGGGCGACGACTGCTTTTGAAAACCGGATAAAACTTACATGGACGACTCCGGTCGATTGAATGTGGCACGGGCGGCAACAGTACGTCTGGGCTACACTCATCCGGATCAAATTTATCTGCTACAAGGAATTACCCCATGAGCGTGCTTAAGGAATTCAAGGCATTCGCGGTCAAAGGCAACGTAGTTGATATGGCCGTCGGTATTATCATCGGCGCGGCATTCGGCAAGATCGTTTCCTCGTTCGTCGGCGATGTCATCATGCCGCCGCTGGGCCTGCTGATTGGTGGCGTGGACTTCAGCGACCTGGCCGTCACCCTGCGCCCCGCGCAAGGGACTGCACCTGCGGTACTGCTGGCGTACGGCAAGTTCATCCAGACCGTCCTCGACTTCATCATCGTCGCGTTCGCGATCTTCATGGGCGTCAAGGCCATCAACCGCCTGAAACGCGAAGAAGCCAAAGCCCCTACCCTGCCGCCAACGCCCTCCAAGCAGGAAATCCTGCTGGGCGAGATTCGCGACCTGCTCAAAGAGCAGAGCAAACCGGCAGCGCCCATTACCGTGGATCCTGCGCGTACGCTTTGATTGAGCAAGGCCCGTGGGCTACCGTCACCATGCGGAGCGTCGGCACGAGAGTCAAAACAGTTTCATGCCTTGCCCGCGACCACTGCCACCGCAGTGCTTTTCAACCACGATGGCACAGACGACGCAGATAGCGACGTCAGTGACGGCTGAGTCCTGGCGCTGATCCGGGGGTAGCCTGGCAGGACGCCAGGCTAGCCGCACCGGGCCAGATAGGACCAGCAGACGGCAGAACACCAGA
>NZ_WIBD01000078.1:0-208 GCF_009495975.1 Pseudomonas sp. SZ57
CGGGATGCCCGCGGCCCGGATGGGGGACTCGTGCGCCCACGGCGGCACGATCATCCTGGGGTGCTTCACGGTGATGATCAGTTGAGGGCATAACAAGGCGGCCCGCGGTGGCAACCCGGGCTTGCGCCGCGGGCCTCCTTTGGCGCGTCGATACCTGCCCTTCTGGTGGGCCCGCTACGTTCTGGCCCGTCGCTCGCTATCGTTGGGG
>NZ_WIBD01000079.1:0-263 GCF_009495975.1 Pseudomonas sp. SZ57
AGTTGACCTTGTGACCGTGGATGCACACGAGGTTGTCGTTGATCCACTTCTCACCGGCCGGGTAGCCCTCGACGTACTCGACGCCCAGGTCATCCAGGCGCAGCAGGTTCGGCACCGACAGGACCGGCCACGACTCCGGGTCGTTGGCCCGCTTCAGTCCGAACGCGGCCTTGGCGTTGCGGAGGATCGACTTCTGGAGGCGCCGGTCGTGGTTGCCTTCGATCAGCGTCACCTCGGCCTCGGGGGCGTTGGCTCGTTGCTCG
>NZ_WIBD01000080.1:0-235 GCF_009495975.1 Pseudomonas sp. SZ57
CTTTGAGCGTTTCCACCTCAGTAGTAGCAGTTTCAAGCTCAGTAACTTGTGCTTTCAGAGTTTCAATTTCTTGAAGCGCATCGGCAAGTTGCTTTTCTGTATCTTCCTTCGTCCCATCAGACATACCGGAATTTCCTTTTCTTTTAAGTAAAGTGACCTTCGCAAGAGGATCATCCCCCGCATCTACAAGAGAAACCTCAAAAAGATCAAGTTGTGTGAGTTCCATTATTTAGTT
>NZ_WIBD01000081.1:0-247 GCF_009495975.1 Pseudomonas sp. SZ57
ACCCCATATTGCCTAAAGTTGCTTTCTCCTTCCATCCCAACCGTTGTGTTGCAGAGTATGCATTGGATATTCACAACGGTCGACATGCCCACATGCGCAGACACACGCAGGCGTGGTGCATCACAAATCCGAGGGACTTGTTCATGACGATGGGTGGGCTCTCTATATTGCTGCCGCTGTTCCCTCGCTTGCTTGTGGAGAACGAATACGTAACTAACCCTGGCAGCTACAATCCACCGCCCCCTTC
>NZ_WIBD01000009.1:0-101532 GCF_009495975.1 Pseudomonas sp. SZ57
CACACCAGAGCGTGAGGAACGAGAGGTGTCCGGAAGAACACCTCTCATTGCTATGCGCGGGGCGAAGGCTATCGCGTTCGTGATTCAACCGCGGCGGCGCAGGGCCTCGATACGTTGCTCCAGCGGCGGGTGGCTCATGAACAGACCGGCGAGGCCTTTCTTGAGGCCGGCGTTGATACCGAAAGCGGTCAGGCTGTCGGGCATGTTCACCGGGACGCCCTGTTCGGAACGCAAGCGTTGCAGCGCGCCGATCATTGCACTCGTACCCGCCAGTCGTGCACCGGCATCGTCAGCGCGGAATTCGCGTTTGCGCGAGAACCACATGACGATTGCGCTGGCCAGAAAGCCCAGTACCAGCTCGGCGAAAATCGTCGTGATGTAGTAAGCGATGCCCTGACCGTTTTCAGTCTTGAAGATCACCTTGTCGACGAAATTACCGATGATGCGGGCGAAGAACATCACGAAGGTGTTCACCACACCCTGCACCAGCGCCAGCGTCACCATGTCGCCGTTGGCAACGTGGCCGATCTCGTGCGCCAGTACGGCTTTCACCTCATCCGGCGAAAAGCGCTCGAGCAGGCCCTGGCTGACCGCAACCAGTGCGTCGTTCTTGTTCCAGCCCGTGGCGAATGCGTTGGCTTCGTACGCCGGGAAAATACCGACTTCCGGCATCTTGATGCCCGCGTCACGGGACAGTTGTTCAACGGTCTGCAGCAACCATTGCTCATGGCGAGTGCGAGGCTGGCTGATGATCTGAGTACCGGTGCTCATCTTCGCCATCCACTTGGAGATGAACAGCGAGAACAGCGAGCCCGCGAAACCGAACACAGCGCAGAAGACCAGCAGCTGATTGAGGTTCAGATCAACCCCGTTGGCCGCCATGAACCCATTGAAGCCAAAAAGGCTCAGGGTGATGCTGGCAATCAGCACGACCGCAAGGTTAGTGGCCAAAAACAGCAAAATGCGCATCATGGTCGAAACGTTCTCCTCAGGTAAATATGTAACTCGATGCCGGGTATATAAGGTGATGCTTGCTGCTATTCAACAGAGGGACTATTTCAAACTGTGTCCTCTTGTCGCAATCAATGGTAATCCCGCAAGGCTGAACGGCGCCTGAGCCAGAGCGGTCGATGCCTGAAGCGTTTGTGGCAGGAGGTTCACGCTGTTTCAGGCACGCAGAAATAAACTGCCCCGAGCGGGTCGGGGCAGAGAGGTCAGGCGAGAGGGGGCTGGCTGTTTACTGCCGATAACCCTTGAGGAAGTTACCGATGCGGCCAATGGCCTGCTCCAGCTCATCGACGCGGGGCAGGGTCACGACGCGGAAGTGGTCAGGGTACGGCCAGTTGAACGCTGTGCCCTGGACCACCAGCAGCTTCTCGGAAAGCAGCAGGTCGAGGACGAACTTCTCGTCGTTGAGGATCGGGCAGACCTTCGGGTCAATGCGCGGGAACGCATACAGCGCGCCCATCGGCTTCACACAGCTGACGCCGGGAATGTCGTTGAGCAGTTCCCAGGTACGGTTGCGCTGTTCCAGCAGGCGGCCAGGGGGAAGAATCAGGTCGTTGATGCTCTGATAGCCGCCCAGCGCGGTCTGGATGGCGTGCTGGCTCGGTACGTTGGCACACAGGCGCATGTTGGCCAGAATGTCGATGCCTTCGATGTAGCTCTGCGCGTTGTGTTTCGGCCCGGAAATGGCGATCCAGCCGGAACGGAAGCCCGCAACCCGATACGACTTGGACAGGCCGTTGAAGGTCAGGCACAGCAGGTCCGGCGCCAGCGAGGCGGTGCAGATGTGCACCGCGTCGTCATACAGGATCTTGTCGTAGATTTCGTCGGAGAACACCACCAGATTATGCTGGCGAGCCAGCTCCAGCATGCCCAGCAGTACTTCGCGCGAATACACCGCACCTGTCGGGTTGTTCGGGTTGATGATGACCATGGCCTTGGTGTTCGGGGTGATCTTGGCCTTGATATCTTCAAGATCAGGCCACCAGTTGGCCTGTTCGTCGCACAGGTAATGCACCGGGCTGCCACCGGACAACGCGACAGCTGCGGTCCACAGCGGGTAGTCGGGGGCCGGAACCAGCACTTCGTCGCCATTGTTGAGCAACGCTTGCATCGACATCACGATCAGCTCGGACACGCCGTTGCCCAGGTAGATGTCTTCGATGCCGACGCCTTCGACCTGCTTCTGCTGGTAATACTGCATCACCGCCTTGCGGGCGCTGAACAGACCCTTGGAGTCGCTGTAGCCCTGCGCAGTCGGCAAGTTACGGATCACGTCCTGCAGGATTTCGTCCGGCGCCTCGAAACCAAACGGTGCCGGGTTGCCGATGTTCAGCTTGAGGATGCGATGGCCTTCCTCTTCCAGGCGTTTGGCGTGCTTGAGCACCGGCCCGCGAATGTCATAGCAGACGTTTGCGAGCTTGTTCGATTTGTTGAACTGCATGGTGATGATCCCGAAAATGGACGAGCTGTCGCCGGCTTGCAATGAAGGTCGCTACATTCGCCATGAAAATGGGTTTGTGTACGACAAACGCGGGTGCCAGACTGACGTCTGACCTGGCGCAATGATACGTGCCACCTGATCTGCGGAAAAGGTACAGATCAGGGTTTTTCGAATTCGGAGGTGTACCTGTGGAAAAGTTGGAAAAAACGCTCGAAGAGTGGAAGCAGAAGCTCGACCCGGAGCAGTACAACGTCTGCCGTTTGAAAGGCACCGAGCGGCCGTTCTCCGGCAAGTACGACAAGGTCAAGACAGACGGCATTTATCGCTGTATCTGCTGCGAGGAGCCACTGTTCGATTCCACCACCAAGTTCGATTCAGGCTGCGGCTGGCCCAGCTTCTATGCGCCGCTGGAGGGCAGTGCGGTGGTCGAGGTTCGCGATATCAGCCACGGCATGATTCGTACCGAAGTGGTCTGCGCCAAATGTGATGCGCACCTGGGCCACGTGTTCCCGGATGGACCGCCACCGACCGGCCTGCGTTATTGCATCAATTCGGTCTGCCTGGATCTGGTGCCGCGTTAACAGGCTCTGTGCAGATTCAGCCAACGCCCTGTCCCAATTCCAGTATCGAGGCCTCCTTTGATGAGTGAAAACCTGCTGAGCATCCCGGTCACGACGATCAAGGGCGAACAGAAAACCCTCGCTGATTTTTCCGGCAAGGCGTTGCTGGTGGTCAACACGGCCAGCAAATGTGGCTTTACCCCTCAATACAAAGGGCTGGAGAGGCTCTGGCAGGACTACCGGGATCAGGGGTTGGTGGTGCTGGGCTTTCCCTGCAACCAGTTCGGCAAGCAGGAACCAGGCGACGAGGGGGCGATTTCCGGGTTTTGCGAGCTGAACTATGGCGTCAGCTTCCCGCTGTTCAAGAAGATCGATGTGAACGGTGAGCAGGCCCATCCGCTGTTCGTGCAGCTCAAGCAGCAGGCTCCGGGGTTGTTGGGCACGGAGCGCATCAAGTGGAATTTCACCAAGTTCCTGATTGGCCAGGATGGTCGGCTGGTCAAGCGTTTTGCGCCATTGACCAAGCCTGAGGAATTGACGGGCGAGATTGAGGCGCTGCTGCGCTGAGCCTTCAGTCGATACCAGTAATGGGTATCCACTGATCCAGAATGCTGACCAGTTCGGCGCGCCGGAACGGCTTGGCCAGATAGTCATTCATGCCTGCCGCCTTGCAGCGCTCGCGTTCATCGGGCATGGCATTGGCGGTAAGGGCAACGATCGGCAGGTTCGGCCAGCGGCCACTGCTGCGGATCTGGCGGCTGGCTTCATAGCCGTCCATGACCGGCATGTTGCAGTCCATCAATACCAGGTCGAAATGGCCTTGTTCCAGCTGTTCCAAGGCCTCGCCGCCATGGCTGCTGATGATCACTTCGCAACCCAGCTTGCCGAGGATGCCCTTGGCGACCAGCTGATTGACCGGGTTGTCCTCGACCAGTAACACCCGCGCCAGACGTGGCGCAGTGTGTTCGAGCGCCTGCGTGTCCTTGAGCCCCGTTTCTTCCTGACCCAGTATGCGCCGCAGCGTGTGGTAAAGCGCATTGCGCGCCAGTGGTCGGGCCTGCTGTTGCAGCGGGGCCAGGGCGGCAACCTGTTCGCCAGGCATGAAGTTGCCATAGGCGGTCACCAGCAGGATCGGCACGGGCGTCGTGGGTCGAATCGTAAACAGGCATTCGGGACAGTCGGTGATGACCAGATCGGAACTGCCGTCGAGGTCCACTGCTTGCGCGCGATCGTCGATGCTGCGTCGCTTGAGGTCGACCCCCCAGAACGGCAGCAGACTGCCCAGCAGCTCCACCAGTCCGCTGCCTGCCGAGCTGACCACCGTCACCCGGCCCTTGAGCGGGGTCTGAGTGACCGCAGGCACGTGGATCGGCAGCGGCAGCTCGGCGCAGAACTGGCTGCCGAAACCGGACTGCGACTGGATGCTCAACGTGCCATTCATGGCCTCGCAGAGGTTGTTGGTCAGCGCCAGGCCCAGTCCGGTGCCGCCGTACTGGCGGGTGATGGCCGTCTCAGCCTGGGTGAACGGCTGGAAGATTCGGGTCTGGGCGTCCTGCGCAATGCCGATGCCGGTGTCGCGGACTTCGATGCGCACCCGGTTTTCACCGGAGCTGGCGTCCCGATGATGAGTCAGACGCACATCCACGCGCCCGAAACGGGTGAACTTGAGGGCGTTGGACAGCAGATTGCTGACGATCTGACGCACCCTGGTCGGATCGCCGGTGACCATGGCCGGGAAGTCCGGCGCGATCAGGCAGGTCAGCTCCACACTGGGGGCTGCGTTCTGCGACAGCAGATTGGCGGTGTCCTCAATCAACATCCCCAGGTCGAAAGGAATGCGCTCGATCTCCAGGTGACCGGCATCGAACTTGGACATGTCGAGAATATCGTTGAGCAGCTCGACCAGCACCTTGCCGGAGTCGTGGGCGATCATCAGCTGCTGGCGCTGTTCGGCCCCCAGCGGACTGTCCAGCGACAGCGCCAGCATGCCCAGCAGACCGTTGAGCGGTGTACGAATCTCGTGGCTCATGTGCGCCAGAAACGCCGAGCGCGCATGCGCCATGTCCAGCGCCGTGCTGCGTGCTATCTGCAGTTCCTCGTTGGATTCGCGCAGGCGCAGGTTGCTGGCCTTGAGCTCGTTGGTGCGCGCCGAGACGATGTTTTCCAGTTCGTTGAGATGGTCGGTCAGCCGGTCCTCGGCCGCGCGTCGCCTGGAAAACTCGCTGCTCATGGTTTCAAACTGACGATTGAATGTCTCGACCAGCACACCGATTTCATCCTGGGCATGGTAGGGCGGGCAGGTGATTTTGCCCTGGTCAGGGTTACGCGGATCGCGACTGCTCAATTCGCGGATCACCCTCACCAGTGGCTTGGTCAGGGTCGCGTAAAACAGAATGGTCAGAATCCCGGCCAGCGCCAGGCTGCGCACAAAGCCGTTGAGCAGGGTGATTTCAGCGCGTTGCAGAAAATGGCTGCCGAACGCGAAGGTGTCCACGGTCAGGTACAGTGTGCCGATGGTTTCATTGGGCAGGTGATTGAGGTGCAGCTTTTCTTGGAACTGCCGGCTTTCGCCGAACAGCCAGTCACTCAACACCCGGTAACGCCCGGTGGCCATGGGGCGCTCGACGCTGGAGAGCACAGCGTCGTTGTTATCGGTAAGCCTGGCGCTGACCACGGCAGGTGAGCGCAGCAGGCCGAGTGTGAGTTCCTGGGCCAGCTCGGAGTCGATGTTGTAGGCGATGCGCGACGCCGGGTTCTGGATGATTTCCAGCAGTGACTTGATTTCACGATTGATGGAAGCGTCTTCGCTGGCATAATCGATCGCTATCTGGAACAGGCTCAGCAAGGTCCCCAGCACGAAGCCGATCGATACAGCCAGGCGCGCCTGCTTGAACGACAGCCTGTTTTTGAGCGATATATCCATGAGTACTGCCACTTCTGGTGCCCGGTGCCGGCCAAGCATAGCCGATCGGCACTGCTGACTAATCAGTTAAATATAAGGAGATCCCGTGGATTCTCGGTTGGATGCTTTTCTGCAGCGTGCCGATGCCGTGCTGGCCCGGCTGGAGCCGTTGCTGCCAGCGCTGCGCGAGCCGGTCGACTGGTCGCAGGCTCTCGCCGCGCGCTGGGTGCAAGAAGGCCGCAGCGGTTACCTGATGCCGTTGCAAGTGAGCCTGGATACACGCCTGACCGATCTGATCGGCGTCGACCTGCAGCGCGATCAGTTGGGGCGCAATACCCGCCAGTTCATCGACGGGCTGCCTGCCAACCATGCCTTGCTCTGGGGTTCGCGCGGCACCGGCAAGTCGTCCCTTATCCGCGCGCTGCTGGCCGAGTACGCCCCGGCCGGGCTGCGTCTGATCGAGATCGAACGCGACCATCTGGGTGATTTGCCGCGTGTGGTCGAGCAACTGCACAAGCTGCCGCAGCGTTTCGTGCTGTTCTGCGATGACCTGTCGTTCGAGTCGGGCGAGGGTGATTATCGCGTCCTGAAGAGTGTACTCGACGGCTCGCTGGAGCAGGCGCCAGACAACGTGCTGCTGTACGCGACCTCCAATCGTCGTCACCTGGTGCCCGAGAAGGAAAGTGACAACGTTGACTGGAAGCACGTTGACGGTGAACTGCACCCCAGTGAGGCCGTCGAAGACAAAATCGCCTTGTCTGACCGGTTCGGGCTATGGCTGTCGTTCTATCCGTTCACTCAGGAACATTATCTGAACGTGGTCGAGCACTGGATCACGCAATTGGCGCAAAAAGCCGGATTGCAGTGGCAGCGCGACGAAAACCTGGAAAAAGCCGCGATTCGCTGGGCAACCGCGCGCGGCAATCGCAATGGCCGCTGCGCCTATCAATTTGCACGTTACTGGGTAGGACTTGAATTGTTGGAGCAACACACATGATTGATTTGCAAAACACCGGCGCTGGCCTGGACGGCTACGGTTTGCTGGCAGCACAACTGGAAGCACTGCTGGCCGATGAGCGCGATTTCATCGCCAATGCGGCGCAGTTCTCGGCGTTTCTCTACACCCAGCTCGATGATCTGAACTGGGCGGGCTTTTACCTCAATCGTGACGAAGAACTGGTGCTGGGGCCGTTTCAGGGCCAGATCGCCTGCGTACGCATTCCTTTCGGCCGCGGCGTTTGCGGGGCGGCCGCGCAGAGTCGGCAAACCCAGCGCGTTCAGGACGTTCACGAATTTCCCGGACACATTGCCTGCGACAGTGCATCGAACAGCGAGTTGGTAGTGCCATTGATCAAGGAGGGGCGTCTGATCGGTGTGCTGGACCTGGACAGTCCGAGTGTGGGTCGTTTCAACGAGGAGGATCAGGCAGGGATCGAGCGTCTTGCGGCTATCTTTCTAGCATCGACCGACTGCTGAGCCGGCCGGCCTGCCGCTGCCCGGAGCACAATTCCGGCAGCGGCGGGGCAGTCATCAATCGTAGATGACTTTCTTCTTCCATTCCGATTCGGTGTCGTCCTGCTTCAGGCCTTCGGTCAGTGCGTTGTCGTCGTCTTCGGTCGGTGCGGTGTTGGTCAACACTACCGAGTTGGCACGGGCCAGCTGTTTTTCCATCGCCAGCAGTTGCTGTTGATAAGTGACCGGGTCCGGCTGGTTGCGCAAATACTGTACGCCGCGCTCGAATGCCAGACGCGCCTGACCTGGCTGATCCTGAGAAAGTGCGGTCTGGCCGAGGTTGTTGAAGAATTCGATGTGCAGGTTGACCAGAATCGTGCGGATTTCACGGATCCAGTGTTTCGCTTCGCTGGTCTGCAGAAAACCGTCATGCGCAGCGCGCGTCACCTGACCATGCAGGGCTTCCAGCAGAAAACGCACGTCCTTGGCCTTGGCTTCGGTCTGGATCGGTGTGACCGGGTTGGGTATCTCGATGCCTTCGCCCTTGGCGATCTGCTCTTCCAGTTCGCCGATGCGGTGCTTGAGCTGAGCGTTGCCTTTCTCCATGTTCAGCATGCGCTGCACGACGTTCAGCTCCAGCCGCGCCAGCAACAGCTTCAAGGCAGGTGACATCAGCTGACCCGGGAACACTTCAGTGATCTCGCTGCAGCGACGCAGGCGATCGCCGAGTTCGACCTTGGTGCGAGCCTTCTCCAGTTTGCCGTTTTCAGCGACGTGATTCAGGTAGCCGATCGCGATGAGCAGTGCGATACCTGCTACTACCATCAGCGTGATCATGAGTGGAGTCACTGTGCAAACCTCATTCGTTCAATTAGTTTTAGTGCGAGTGTAGTGGCTAAGCACTACTGCGCATAGATGTCCCTCTCGGAGTTTGTCGGCATCTGTTCTATATAGATGAGGGGAGATTGATCGGCCGCGCGCCTGGCGACAGTCGGTCAGCGTCCGAACGGCATCGAAGTTATTGATTTCAATAAATTTTCACATGGGGGTTGACGACCCCTCAATCCATCCATAGAATGCGCGCCACTTACAGCGTAAAGCACACAGCGTAGCGCAAATAAGTAGTGAATGTTGTACGTGTGTCCCCTTCGTCTAGTGGCCTAGGACACCGCCCTTTCACGGCGGTAACAGGGGTTCGAGTCCCCTAGGGGACGCCATTGCGGGAATAGCTCAGTTGGTAGAGCACGACCTTGCCAAGGTCGGGGTCGCGAGTTCGAGTCTCGTTTCCCGCTCCAAATTCACAAAAACGCCGCTCAACAGAGCGGCGTTTTTGTTTGTGCGTTTTAAGCCAGATATTTTAACGTCACGGGTTTTTAACGTTATATAAAGGAACGCCGCTCTATTAAGAGCGGCGTTTTTTCGTTTCAGGCTCAAGGCATCTGCGGCAATTCATTTGGCCGCATGTCGAACACCAACACCTCTGCGTCAACCCCTGCGCTCAGGCTCAGAATCTGTTCGTCGCGAACACGCACGCCATCCCCTTCGCCCAGTTGCTCGCCATTGAGCACCACACTGCCACGGGCAACGTGCACGTAGGCATAGCGGTTGGCTGCCAGCTCCAGGGTGGCGGTTTCATCGCCATCGAACAGGCCGGCATATACGCGAGCGTCCTGGCGCACTTTGAGCGCACCGTTCTCGCCTTCCGGCGAAATGATCAACTGCAAGCGACCGCGTTTCTGTTCTGGGCTGAAGTGCTTTTCCTGGTAGTTGGGCGTCGCGCCTGCAACATTCGGCACGATCCAGATCTGCAGAAAATGCACGCCCTCGGTGTGCGAGTGGTTGAACTCGCTGTGCGCTACACCGGTGCCGGCGCTCATCAACTGCACGTCGCCAGGGCGAATCACCGAGCCGGTGCCCAGCGTATCCTTGTGTTCCAGCGCGCCTTCCAGCACATAGGAAAAGATCTCCATGTCCCGGTGAGGATGCTGGCCGAAGCCTTTGCCTGCACTGACACGGTCATCGTTGATCACCAGCAGGTCGGAAAAGCCCTGTTCCTGCGGGTTGCGATAGCCGGCAAAGGAAAAGGTGTGAAAGGATTTCAACCAGCCATGATCGGCTGCACCACGATCGGAGGCTTTGCGAAGAGTCAGCATGATTCTTTCTCCATCTATCGACGCTGCACATTCAGCAATCGATCACGTAGGACGAAGAGTACGGCTTATCGACTGTCGCAATAAGTAGCTGAAATATGAATGACTGTCTCTCTGAGGTTGACAGTGTTCAACGCTGCGTTACGCTCTGTCGAACGCCATTAGCGCTTGATCAGGTCGCAACACATGAACCCTTTTGAAGACATGCGCATGTTCTGCCAAGTAATGGAGTCCGGCAGCCTGACCGCTGCGTCCGACAAACTGGGCCTGTCCAAGCAGTTTGTCAGTCGTCGCCTGATGCAACTGGAGGAGCGTCTGGGCGTACGCCTGCTCAACCGCTCGACGCGACGTCTGGATGTCACGCCGTTGGGACAGAGTTACTACGAGTCGGCCCTGCGTCTGCTCGCCGAGCTTGAGCAGGTGGAGCAGGGCATCACCGGACAGAACAACGAACCGCGCGGCACCCTGCGCGTCAGTGCGCCGCTGTCGTTTGCCGTTACGCACCTTGCATGCCTGCTGCCGTTGTTTTTGCAGCGCTATCGCGAGGTGGCGGTGGAAGTGGACCTGAGTGATCGTCCGGTGGATGTGATCAGCGAAGGCTACGACGTGGTGCTGCGTATCGGGGTGCTGGAAGACTCCAGCCTGATCGCCCGGCGCATTGCTTCTATCGACCGGGTGTATTGCGCCAGTCCGGCGTACCTGGCCGAGCGCGGCACACCACAAAAGCCCGAAGACCTGCACACCCATGATTGCCTGCCCTATGGCCACAGCCGTCAGGCGCAGTGGCGTTTTCAAGGGCAGGACAAGCCGTTGACCCTCAATGTCAGCGGGCGTATGCGCGCCAATAATGGCGAGCTGCTGAGGGAATCAGCCATTGCCGGGCTGGGCATCACCTATTTGCCGACTTTCATTGTCGGCGCGGCGTTGCGCGAGGGCCGTCTGGTCCGGGTGCTGGATGACCTGCGCCCCGAGCCGTTGACGCTGTCCGCGGTTTATCCGCAACACCGGCAGGCGTCGCGACCGGTGCAGGCGTTCATCGAGTTCCTGCGCGAGCGTCTGGAATCAGGTATCGAGCTGAATGATCGTCAAGCTTGAAGCAGGCTGGCACTCGATCTATTGATGATTAATTTGCATCTTAGGCTAGAACAAAAATGAATTTAGCTAATTTTTGTTCGGGTGTTAGGGTCGTTGCCGATCATTTCGATTTGCCCAACGCCAGTGGAGAAGCTACCTGTGCCAACGACCCTCATCCTTTGGAGCCAACGCTTGCTGAAGGGGCTGGCGCTGAGCCTTGTGGCCTCGCTCAATACCCAGGCGGCCAATCTGATCGTCGGCGATCAGAGCTATAGCGCCCGCACCGTGATGGAAGCCGCCGGGGTCCTCGAGGACTTACCTTACGAACTGGAATGGAAGCAGTTCACCGCAGGCTCGCCGGTCGCCGAGGCCTTGAACGTCGGCAGCCTGGATATTGGCTTGCTGGGTGATTCGCCTGCGCTGTTCATGGGCGCGCTGGGGGCCCCGATCAAGGTCATCGGTGTGTCGCGACAGAACCTCGACGGCGTTGCCATCGTTGTGCGTAAGGACTCGCCAATCAAGACCGTGGCGGATCTGGCGGGCAAGAAGGTCGCCATCTGGAAAGGTTCGTTCAGCCAGCAACTGATGCTCACTGCACTGGACAAGGCCGGTATCGCCCGCGATGCCGTTGACTATCGCTACCTCAGCGCACTGGATTCCTCCCACGCGCTGGACGGCGGTTCGGTGGATGCGATTGCTACCTGGGAACCCTACGTCACTCAACAGGAACAACAGGGCGCGCGGATTATCGCGACTGCCGAGGGCTTGATTCCGGCGCAAAGCTTCATCGTCGCCAACGATCAGGCGATCAAGGACAAGCGTGCACAGATCAGCGATTTCCTGCAACGCCTGCAGGCCGCCCGCGCCTGGTCGGTCAGCGATCCGCAGCACAATGAACGCTACGCCAACGCGTGGGCCGCGCTGACCAAGGCCGATGCCGAGGTGGCACGCCGCTGGTTCTCCCGCGCCCAGGTGGTGGTCGTGCCGATCACTGCGCAAGTGGTGGCCGGTGCGCAGCAGACCATCGATTTTTTCAACAACGCGGGGCTGACCAAGCGTTATCCTGCCGCCAGCGTGTTTGACGAGTCGTTCAGTGCCGCGCTGGCCGATCAGGCGCAGGCAGTGCGCTGACCGACTGCCTGCCAATGCGCTATCCGGGAGCCATCACCATGAGTTTCACATCATTGCATTGGGGCGCTTACCGTCCACAGGTCGAGGACGGCAAGCTGACCGGGCTGCTGCCAGCAGAATGGGACAAGGACCCGTCTCCGATCGGCGATTCGGTTGCCGAGGCCATTACCTCACCGACCCGCATCAGACGCCCGGCGATACGCCGCAGTTTTCTTCAGCAGGCCGGTGGACGGCCGGATCTGCGTGGTCAGGAGCCGTTCATCGAGGTTTCCTGGGAGGTCGCGCTGGATCTGGTCGCCAGCGAGTTGCAGCGAGTCCGGCACGAGCATGGCAATCAGGCTATTTTCGGCGGCAGCTATGGCTGGGGCAGCGCGGGGCGTTTTCATCATGCGCAAAGCCAGTTGCATCGCTTCCTTAACTGCATCGGCGGTTATGTGTTCAGCACCGACAGCTACAGTCTGGGTGCCGGACGGGTGCTGATGCCGCACATCGTCGGCAACATGGACTGGTTGCTGGCGGCGCATACCTCCTGGAAAAACCTGGCCGAGCATTGCGAGCTGTTCGTCGCGTTCGGTGGCTTGCCCGCCAAGAATGCCCAGACCAGCCCCGGTGGTGCCAGCGACCATCTGCTGGGCGACGCGCTACAGCGTATGTCCGATGCGGGCGTGCAGTTCGTCAATGTCAGCCCGCTGCGTGACGATCTGGTTGGCCCGACGCATAACCAGTGGCTGGCGGTACGTCCCGGCAGCGACACGGCGTTGATGATGGCGCTGTCCTGGGTATTGATCAGTGAAGGGCTGCACAACGAGGATTTCGTCCAGCGCTATACCGTGGGCTATGCGCGTTTTCGCGATTACCTGTTGGGCCACACCGATGGCCAGCCGAAAGACCCGCGCTGGGCCGAGGCGCTGACCGATATTCCTGCGCAGCAGATTGTCGAGCTGGCCCGACGCATGGCCAGCAAGCGCACCATGATCAACGTCGCCTATTCATTGCAGCGCTCGATACACGGCGAGCAACCGTTCTGGATGACCGTGACCCTGGCCGCGCTGTTGGGGCAGATCGGTTTGCCCGGTGCCGGTTTCGGTCTGGGGTATGGCTGCATGAACAACACCGGCAGTGGCCGCAAAGCGTTCTCGGGGCCGCGCTTTTCCCAGGGCAGCAACCCGGTCAAGGCGTTCATTCCGGTCGCGCGGGTGACGGACATGTTGCTCAACCCCGGGACGCCCTTCGATTACAACGGACAGCAGCGCAGGTACCCGGACATCCGCCTGGTGTACTGGGCGGGTGGCAATATCTTTCACCACCATCAGGACCTCAACCGGCTGCTGGAGGCGTGGCAGCGGCCGCAAACCATCATCGTCCACGAGCAGTTCTGGACCGCCCAGGCACGCTATGCCGACATCGTGCTGCCAGCCACCACGGCTCTGGAGCGCAATGACATCGGCAGTTCGGCCTCCGACCGTTTCATGATCGCCATGCAGCAGGCCATCGAGCCCGTGGGAGAGGCGCGTGATGACTACTCGATTCTGGCTGCGCTGGCCGAACGGCTGGGAGTGGCACAGGCGTTTACCGAAGGTAGGGATGCGGGGGAATGGCTGCGCTTTATCTATGACGAGTCTCGGCAACGGGCCGAAACGTTTGGCATCACCCTGCCTGATTTCGAGCAGTTCTGGCGTGACGGTGTACTGGAAATAGACTACCCGCACACCGACAACGTGCTGCTTGAATCCTTTCGCCAAGACCCTGACGCGCATCCGTTGCCGACGCCGTCCGGGCGCATCGAAATTTTCTCCGAGCGCATCGCAGGCTTTGGCTATGCCGATTGCCCCGGTCACCCGGTGTGGCTGGAAAAGCCTGCGCCGACCCACGCGCTGCACCTGCTGTCCAACCAACCGAAAACCCGTTTGCACAGTCAGTACGACCACGGCAGCTACAGTCGCTCCTCGAAAATTCAGGCGCGCGAGCCGCTGACCCTTAATCCGCTGGATGCTCGCGCACGCGGGCTGGTCGATGGCGATGTGGTCAAGGTGTTCAACGAGCGTGGCGCGTTTCTGGCCGGGGTGATCGTCTCGGACGGCATTCGCCCCGGCGTAGTGCAGATTGCCACCGGGGCCTGGTTCGACCCGCTGGTACACGGCGAACGGGGCAGCCTGGAAAAACACGGCAACCCGAATGTAATCACCGAAGATGTGGGCGCCTCCAGCCTGTCGCAGGGTTGTGCAGCGCAGACGGCATCGGTGGACATCGTCAAATGGGATCAGGACCTGCCGCCGGTGACGGCGTTCGAGCCGCCGTCACTGCTCTGACGCGTCCTATTGGTCTTTGCTGCGTGCTGCAAACGCCGCCTTGCCCACGCCCGTCAGTACTGCGTCGTTCTGTGGGGTGTGCACCCGACCGCACAGGACGTTGCGGTAGTGGCGCTGCAACGGGTTGCTGCGTGACAGTCCCGGATTTCCCGAGGCCTCGATGGCCAGCTCTACCGCGCGGATGGCATTGCCGGTCACCAGGTATTTGATCTGCCCGGCGTGCTGGGCAGGTGTGTGCCCGTGGGCAGCCGATTGCAACAGGCTGCGATTGGCGAACAGCAGGGTATCGATCTGCCCGACGGTTTCCTGAAAGCGCGGCAAGGTCGATAGCGCCGCGCCAAGGTTGGAGGGCGTACGCTGTTCCAGCCAGTGCACCAGCCAGTCGCGGGCGGATTGAGCGATGCCGTCGTAGACCGACGATAGCAGCACCGCCATCCACAGCAGGCCCGATCCATCCAGTTCGGATTGCGGAGCGCTCCACGGGCTGACGCTGACGGCGTGATCGAGCGGCACCAGCACATTGTCGAATCTGACTTCGTGGCTGCTGGTGGCGCGCATGCCCAGATGGTCCCAGTCCTCAATGATGGTGATGCCCGGCGTATCCTTGTGGACCAGCCAGCTGCCCACCAGCGGGTCATCGTCATCGCTGCGCGCCCACACGGCAAACCAGGTCAGACCGTGGCTGCCGGTGGAGTAGATCTTGCTGCCGCTGATGCGCCAGCCTTGCGCGGTGCGGTGCGCGATGGTGCCTGGCAGGCCGCCACGCGCGGGCGTTCCCAGATCGGGCTCGACGCGCAGGGCGTTGATCAACGCGCCCTTACGCACGGCCTGTTCGGCCACCTGCACGCGCAGATGGCTTGGCCAGTTGCGGTTTTCCTGCAGCCTTGAATGCTGCAGGTATTGCATCACCAGAATCAGCGCCGTCGACGGCTCTCCCCGGGCCACCGCGCTGATTACCTGTTGAGCACGGGGCAAGTCGGCACCGCCGCCGCCCAGTTCGGTCGGAACGGTCAGGCCAAGCAGGCCGTGAGTGTGCAGCCGCTGGAAGTTGGCATGGGGAAATTGCGCGCTGATATCGTATTGCTCGGCAGTTTCGGCCAGCGCTGCGGTCAGTTCCGCCAGCCGTTTACTGAAGTCCTCGGCGGACTCGGGCGCGTCTTGCTGCTGGCGCGGGGTAGGGCGCAGGGTCGAGAGTGTCATGCGGGGTCCTTTTCGCAGCGTTTATTGGGCGGTGGCCTGCGCGATCTGCGCGCGCGACGCGTTGAAGCTTTTGTCGAAGCCTGTCGAAACGTCGATCCGTTTGCTCAGGATGCCTTCAGCCAGGTAAGTGTCGGCAGTGGTTTGCAGGCCCTGGACAATCTGGTCGTCAATCGGCGTGCGCTGCATTTTCGTCGCCTTGGCCACTGTGAGGTGCACCGCCAAGGGGAGGCCGGTGACTTTCGCCTGGGCCGCCGCGTACTCCTCGGGATGGGCGTTGGACCAATTGAAGGCGCGTTCCACACGCGCAACGAAATCGTCCAGTTGTGCGCGCTTGCCTTCGATGGCCTTGCTGGTTGCGGCAAGGTAGAGGTGGTTGCTCAGCAGCTCGCTGCCGCTGACGAGCACCCGCGCGTCGCTTTGCGTGATGGAGATCGTGGTGTACGGGTCCCAGGTCGCCCAGGCGTCGGCATCGCCACTGTCCAGCAGCAGACGCGATTCGCTGGGCAGCAGATTGATGAAGGTGACATCACTGGTTTTCAGCCCGGCCTCATGCAAGGCGCGGATCGCCAGATAGTGGCCGATGGAACCGCGTCCGGTGACGATGCGCTTGCCCTTGAGGTCGGCAACGGTCTTGATCGGCGAGTCTTTGGGTACCAGCACCGCAGTGGTGAAGCGGCCCTGGGCATGGGTGATGCTGACCACTTTCAAGGGTGCACCCGCCCCCAGAGCGAATACATAGGGCGCATCACCCAGCGCACCGATATCCACTGCCTCGGCATTCAGCGCTTCACCCAAAGGCGCGGCCGAAGGGAACTCGGAGAACTTGATTTCGTACGGCACACCCTTGAGCTCGCCGGAGACCTGCAGCAGGGTTTTCAGCAACGACTTCTGGTTGGCCACCAGCAACGGTGCCAGCTCAGCGGCCAGAACCTGCTGACCTGCCATGACGCTCAACAGCGCGCCCAGCAACAGGCTTTTGAAGGGCAGGGGGGATTTGAAAAAAGGCAGCATTTAAGTGTGTCTCCAATAGGGTGATGAATAGTCCTGATGAGCCTTTGACGCTTGTGCCAATACGCCTCACCTTTAGAGTCGGACGCAGCCTTGTGGGAGCGAGCTTGCTCGCGAAGACCCTGTTCCAGACGCAGAAAATGCACTGAATGTAGCGCCCTCTTCGCGAGCAAGCTCGCTCCCACTTGGCGCTTGTGCCAATGCGCTGCGCGGTGTACTCAACGGCATCAAATCACGTAAAACCCGTGTGTTGCGTCACGTCCCAACTGCTCCACCAGGCCGAATTCCCAGTCCAGATACGCCTGCATGGCTTCGCGCGGTGCGTCGGTGCCTTCGTACGGGCGGCGGTAGCGATCGATGCGTGGCGAGGCCAGTCGGCTTTCGCCGTGCTCCAGCGGCAGGCCGGCCTTGATCCAGCTGGCGGTGCCGCCTTCGAGCAGAAACACCGGCTTGTCGGTCAACGCTTCCAGGTCGGCCACGGCAAAGCGCGCCAGACGGCTGCTGCCGCAGGTCAGAACATAACGGTCGGCGGGTGGCAGCTTGCCCAGCGCCTGCTTCAGGTCGGCACGCAAGGTCCACCAGGCACCGGGGATATGCTGTTTGACATAGTTGGCGCTGGCGGTGAAATCCAGCACCGCCACGTTTACCTGTTTCTGCCATTGAGTAAGGGTCTCGACGCTGATCGCCTCGACCTGCGGCGGCGTCGGGAAGGGCGCGTCCCAGTCGCCCTGTTCGCTGAAATCCGCTGCCTCCAGGTCATCAATCACCGCCACGTCCCAGCCCAACTGCGCCAGCCAGGAGGCCGACATGTTGGCGCGTACGCCGTCGTCGTCCAGCAGAGCGATTCGCGCACCGCGTACGCTGGCGAAATGATCGGTTTCCTGCACCAGTTGCCCACCCGGTGTGGAACGCGCGCCGGGCAGGTGGCCTTTGGCAAACTCTTCCGGGGTGCGGACATCGAACAGGTAAGTGGTACGTGAAGCCTCGGCTTGCCAGCGTTGCAGATCAGCACGGCTGGCACGTTTGACGCTGGCGCGATCGGCCACTTTGCGGGCATCGGCACTGGCGGTTTCGCGGGTCTCTTCACTGACTGCCGCAAAACGCCGGTTCTGGCCATGGTCCAGCGTCTGGCCGGCCAGCAGCCAGCCAATCGTGCCATTGCGCAGTGCGTTGATCGGATTGGGCAGGCCCGCGTTGACCAGCGACTGGGTGCCGATGATGCTGCGCGTGCGACCCGCACAATTGACGATGATTCGAGTAGAGGGATCCGGTGCCAGCTCACGTGCCCGCAGCACCAGTTCGGCGCCCGGTACGCTGATGCCGCCTGGAATGCTCATGGTCTGGTATTCGTCATAGCGCCGGGCATCGAGCACCACCACGTCGGCATTGCTGTCGAGCAGGCGCTTGACCTCTTCTGCGGCCAGCGACGGGGTGGCGCGGTGATGCTCCACCAGCTCGCCAAACGCCTTGCTCGGCACATTCACGTCGATGAACAGCTCGCCGCCAGCCGCGCGCCAGCCCTGCAGGCCGCCGTCGAGCAGTTTCACGTCGCTGTAGCCCAGTGTCTGCAGGCGCTGCAGGGCGATCTGCGCCAGACCTTCGCCATCGTCGTAAAGGGTCACGGCTGTGTCGCGTCGCGGGATGCGGGAGAAAACCTCCAGCTCCAGCTTCGACAACGGAATGTTCACGGCAAACAGCGGATGAGCCTGGGCAAAGGGGGCCTCTTCGCGGACATCTACCAGGGCCAGCTCCTGGCGGTCCAGCAAGGCCTGGCGAATATCGGCGAATGATCGGGTGGCAGGTGTGGTCATGGGGTCGGGCTCCCTGTTGGCTGATCCTGATGGGCGGTGGCGGTGGCGTTCGAATAGCCGGAGATGAACAGTTTTTCGCTGCCATCGAGGTCATAGACCGCACGCTTCACAGTGCCGATATCGGCGCCGTAAACGTGGATGCTGATCGACACCTGATCGTTGAAGGCGTTGCTGACCTGATGAACATCGTTGCTGTGCGGTGACAGCGCCTCGACCTGGCCGGGTTGCAGGCGAATCGCCGGGCCGCTGGTTTCCAGGCGCCCTTGCGCGTTGCGGAGGTAGCCCTGGGATTCTTCCGCGCCGCGCAACATGCCGATCAGGCCCCACACGCGGTGGTCGTGAATCGGTGTGCGCTGCCCTGGCCCCCAGACGAAACTGACTACCGAAAAACGCTGCTGTGGATCGGCATGCAGCAGAAATTGCTGATAGCGGTTGGCGTCGGGTACGGTAAATTCTTCTGCCAGCCAGTCATCGTGGCTGACCAGTTGCGCCAGCAGCTTGCCGCCACGGCGCAACAGATCGCCTTCGTGGGGCTCGCTGCCGATCAGTTCGGTGAGGGCATCGATAAAGGCCCCGAGTCGTTCCGGGTGTCGGTTCTGAGTCATGTCCATTTCCAGATCAAAGTCGGGGAATGGTTCGATATAAGCATAATAATGATATTTAATATGCTATTTTTTAATGATTAGGTTATAACGAAAACGTCTTTTACTTCCTTGTCGTAATCCGCGAAATCTACGCTCGGGCTATCCATGAGCGCCTGCTGGTACTATGCTTTTTGCCTATGTTTAATCTCTTCTTTATGTGCGGTCCGAATGAAAATTGATGATATCGATGCGTTCGTTGCAGTCATCCGCTGCCAGTCGATCAGCCACGCCGCTGAATCGCTGGACCTGACCCAGCCCGCCATCACGCGTCGGGTGCAGAATTTCGAGCAAGCCCTCGGGGTCGAGCTGTTCGACCGCAATACCAAGCCGCTCAAGCCGACTCCGATGGGGCTTCAGGTGTACCAGAAGTGCCTGGCGATCCTGCGCGAGATGGATTCGTTGCGCGAGCTGGTGGCCAGTGACACGCCGCCCAGCGGTCTGTTGCGTCTGGGCGTGCCGCAAACCATCGGTGACGTGGTGCTGCTCGATGCACTCAAGCAGTTGCGTGGGGAATTTCCGGATCTGCGTGCTCAGGTCAGCACCGGTTGGGGCAGTCATCTGATCGGCAAGATCGAAAACGGCGAGCTGGATGCAGCGGCTGCGCTGTTTCCGGCAGGCAAGATATTTCCAGACAACATCATTGGTCAGTCGATTGGCAAGATGGAGCTGGTGGTGGTCTGCGCCAAGGGGTTGGCCCCGAAAAAGCCCGGCAAGCTGGCGGACTGTTATGAGCAGGGCTGGGTGCTTAATCCGGACGGCTGCGGTTTTCGTGCAGGCTTGCAGCGCACGCTGACCGATCAGGGCTTGAGCATGAAGGTCAATCTGGAAACTTTCGGCACCGAGCTGCAACTCGGGCTGGTGGCCGACGGCATGGGGCTTGGCCTGGTGCCCCGTCCGCTGCTGGAACGCAGCGCGCACCGCGAGCAGTTGGTGGCGCTGCCGCTCAAGGACTTCAAGCCGGTAATGGACTTGTGGCTGTTCTACCCGCGCTTTCTCGGTAACCTGCAAGCGCCGGTGGAAGCCTTTGGCACACTGGTGGCCCGGTCGCTCAAGCCGGTCTCGGCAGCCGCCTGAACACCGCATTGCGGGCAGGCGGTCTGGCGTTGGGCGTCAGACCGGCCCGCAGGATATAGGTTGAATCAGGCGACCTGTTCGCGAGCCTGCTGTTCACGCTGCGCCACCAATGCGCGGGTCAGCGGGATCAGCTTCTTGCCGTAGTCGATGGCATCTTCCAGTGGATCGAAGCCGCGAATCAGGAAGGTGGTAATCCCCAGATCGTAGTAATCCAGCAGTGCTTCAGCGACCTGTTCCGGGGTACCGACCAGCGAGGTCGAGTTGCCCTGGGCGCCGAGCAGGCCGGCGATGCCTGTCCACAGGCGCTTGTCCAGGCGCGATCCTTGTGCAGCAGCGGCCAGCAGGCGGCGTGATCCTTCATTCGGCGGTTCGCGACGTACAAAGCCGTTGCGGTCTGCCAGGGCCTTGGCCTTTTCCAGAATACTGTCGGCACGTGCCCAGGCCTGTTCCTCGGTCTCTGCCAGAATCGGACGCAATGACAGGCTGAAACGAATGGTCCGCCCATGTCTGGCGGCTTCGGCGCGGACCTGTTTCACCACGTCACGCACCTGCTCGTATGTCTCGCCCCACAATGCATAAACATCGGCGTGTTTACCCGCCACAGCAATCGCCGCCGCCGAGGAACCACCGAAGTACAGAGGGATATGTGGCTGCTGTGGGGATTTGACCAACGAGTGCGCACCCTCAAGCTGGTAGTAGGTGCCGTTATGATCGAACGGCTTGTCGCTGGTCCATTCCTGACGCACCACGCTGAGGTATTCGTCGCTGCGTGCGTATCGATCGTCCTTGCCGATATGGCTGCCGTCGGCGCGCAGTTCCTTGTCGTCACCGCCGGTGATGATATGCACGGCAGTGCGGCCGCCATTGAACACGTCCAGCGTCGCGAACTGCCGTGCCGCCACCGTGGGCGCGATGAAGCCGGGGCGATGGGCGACCAGAAACTTCAGTCTGGTGGTGACGCTGGCGGCATGCGCTGTGACCAGCGTGCTGTCCGGGCTGTTGGAGTGGTAGGCGATCAGCGCGCGATCAAAACCGGCATCTTCATGAGCCTTGGCCACGGTCTTCACGTAGTCGGGCTGGATGGTCGCGCCGCTGCGCGGGTGAATTTCAGAACCGGGTTGCGTGGCGATATAGCCAATGAATTCGATGCTCATGAAAACTCCTGCCAATGGTTGAGGTCCGTTCGACCTTGTCGAGAGGCACCATAAAGGCAAGGGGCAGACGCTGTGAAATTCGATTTCGGTCTAAGTTAATTATAAAAAATATGCATTATATGTATTTATGGTGATCAAATATTTTAACTATTAGCTTAGGTCTAAATCGAATTTCACGCAGCGTTCTTATGCTAATAGCATGGCTCTCATAATGTATCGGGTGCGTCCTGCCCGGTTTGTCCAGGAAGGATGTGCCCATGTCTGACACAACGCTGAACCTCGCAGAACCCGGTTTTCTGGTGGTCAACAAACCCGAACAAAGCCGCGTCTCGCAATCGGTTCGCCCGCGCTGGCAAGTGCCGGGTTTTGTCTTGCGTCTGCTCAGCCCGCTGGTGCTGTTGCTGCTCTGGGAACTGGCTTCACAAACCGGTCTGCTGCCCGTCCGCGTGATTGCCGCGCCATCGCAGATCGGCGGTACGCTCTGGTCGATGATCGTTTCGGGCGAACTGGCCCACCACTTGTGGGTTTCGTTGCAACGGGCACTGTCGGGCTTGAGCATTGGCGTCAGCATCGGCGTGGTCGCTGCGCTGGTGACCGGGCTTTCCCGGCGCGGCGAAATCGTTCTCGACTCGCCCATGCAGATGTTGCGCACCATTCCCTCACTGGCACTGGTGCCACTGTTCATCCTCTGGTTCGGCATTGGCGAGTTCACCAAAGTGGCGCTGATCGTCATGGGCACCACCTTTCCGGTGTACCTGAACCTGTTTTCCGGTATCCGCAATATCGACCCGAAACTCATTGAGGCTGCCAATACGCTCGGCTTGAGCCGCCGCGAGCTGATCTGGCACGTCATCCTGCCCGGCTCGTTGCCTGCGTTTTTTGTCGGGCTGCGCTATTCACTGGGTATTTCGTGGCTGGCCCTGGTCTTTGTCGAGCAAATCAACACCACTGCGGGCATCGGTTATCTGGCCAGTGATGCGCGGGACTTCATGCGCACTGATGTAATCGTTATCTGCCTGTTGATCTACAGCGTCCTTGGCCTGGTGATCGACGCCATCATTCGCACGCTGGAGCGCTATGCGCTGGCTTGGCGACCGACCTTCGTGAGGCATTGAACACATGGCGACTCCTGATCTGCGCAACACTCCATCCGTCGTGCCCGAGGCGGGGCAGGCGCCTGTACAACTGCGCAACGTGGTGCGTCAGTTTGGTCGGCAACGGGTCATCGACGGGCTGAATCTGGACATTGCTCCAGGCGAATTTGTCGCCTTGCTTGGCGCCAGTGGCTCCGGCAAGACCACCTTGCTGCGCACTCTGGCCGGGCTGGACGAGATCGACAGCGGCGAGCTCCGTGTGCCGGTCGCGCGTGCGGCGGTGTTTCAGGAGCCGCGCCTGATGCCGTGGAAAAGCGCGTGGAAAAACGTGGTTCTCGGCCTGCGCATCAACGATGCCAGGGCTCGGGCTGAGGCGGCGTTGACCGAGGTTGGCCTGGCGCATCGGCTGAATGCCTTTCCGGCCACCTTGTCCGGTGGCGAAGCGCAGCGTGTGGCGCTCGCCCGGGGGCTGGTCCGTGCGCCAAAACTGTTGCTGCTCGACGAGCCTTTTGCCGCACTCGATGCCTTGACGCGCATTCGCATGCACCAACTGATCATCGACCTGTGGCGCAAACACACCCCGGCGGTGCTGCTGGTGACGCATGATGTCGATGAGGCGATCCTGCTCGCTGACCGGGTCATCGTGCTGGCCGATGGCAAGATTGCCGACGACATCCGCGTCGACCTGCCACGCCAGCGCGACAGCGGGCAGGCCGGGTTTCAGCTGATTCGCAGCCGCTTGCTGGCCTTGCTGGGCGTCAAGGTGCACGCGGCTGCCGACACAGCTCCGCAAGCGCCGGAACAGGACGTGACCCTCAGCGCACTGCGCCGCTTCGCCAATGCTCGTTGATTCGGCGCACGCTGCGTATCATGGTCGTCTGAATTTCCGAAGGGGACGCCCATGTCTGCCGAAAAGCCTGAAGTCATCATCACCTATTGCATTCAATGCCAGTGGCTACTGCGCGCTGCCTGGCTGGCCCAGGAACTGCTGAGCACGTTCAGCGATGATCTGGGTAAAGTCTCGCTGCAGCCAGGCACCGGCGGCGTGTTCCACATAACCTGCGACGGCGTACAACTCTGGGAGCGCAAAGCGGATGGCGGCTTTCCCGAAGCCAAGGTGCTCAAGCAGCGGCTGCGTGACCAGATCGACCCGGCCCGCGATCTGGGCCACAACGACCGCCATACTCCGGCAGACCCTCAGTAATACAGGGCAACTGTCACGACATCGCCACGCACATGTCACATTCGGTTAACCGGCATGCTCCACTCTTCTGGAAACCCTGCCGGAGGTCTTCACATGACCAGTGCTCAGCTCGCCACACCCAGCCGCAAACAGCGCGTGCGCACCTTGTGGATTTCCGACGTTCATCTGGGCACACGTGATTGCCAGGCCGAGCACCTCTCCGCGTTTCTCAAGCGCTATCAGGCTGACAAGGTGTACCTGGTCGGCGACATCATCGATGGCTGGAAACTGCGCGGCGGCATGTACTGGCCACAAGCGCACACCAACGTGATTCGCCGCTTGCTGACCATGAGCAAGCGCGGCACCGAAGTCATTTACGTCACCGGCAATCACGATGAATTCCTGCGCCGCTACTCCAAACTGGTGCTGGGCAACATCCAGTTGGTAGACGAAGTCGAACACGTGACGGCCGACGGACGTCGCTTTCTGGTCATTCACGGCGACCAGTTCGACGTGATCACCCGCTACCACCGCTGGCTGGCCTTTCTGGGTGACTCGGCCTATGAATTCACCCTGACCCTCAACCGCTGGCTCAACCACTGGCGCGCCAAATACGGCTATGGCTACTGGTCGCTGTCGGCGTACCTCAAGCACAAGGTCAAGAGTGCGGTGAATTTCATCAGCGATTTCGAAGAAGCCATCGCTCATGAATGCGTGAAGCGCGGGCTGGACGGGGTGGTCTGCGGGCACATCCACCATGCGGAAATTCGCCAGGTGGGCGGCGTGGAATACCTCAACTGCGGCGACTGGGTCGAATCCTGTACCGCCCTGATCGAACACCTGGACGGCAACATCGAACTGTTCCGTCTGGCGGATGCGCATTTGAAGGCGCAACAGGTTGCGGTCGAAGAACCCGCCAGCGAAACGCTTGCCTGAAGCAGTCTGCCTAGAAAGGCACCTTACCCAGGAGCATGTCGCGGTACATCACAAAGTCGCCGAGCAAGCTGTAAAACGGATGCTTGAACGTGGCCGGACGGTTCTTCTCGAAGAAGAAATGCCCGGCCCACGCGAAGCCGTAACCCGCGACCGGCAACAACCATAACAACCCCCAGCGGCCGCTGCCCACACCAAACGCCAGCAGGAAAATCACCAGAGACGTACCGACAAAATGCAGACGCCGGCTGGTAGCGCTGCTGTGCTCGGCAAGATAGAAAGGATAGAACTCGGCAAAGCTCGAAAAACGCCTGATGGTATCCACGGTGCCTTTCCTCGTGTGGGTTCTTGTTGTTATACACAAATTTAGCCGACTGTCGTGCCAATGCTCCGCGTTGGCATGCAGTTCCTGACGCTCCGCGTCACAAATCTACGATGCGAAACACCGTCCTGCCTTGCCCGCAGCCACTGCCGCAAAAGCGCTTTTCAACCGCGATGGCACTGACGACGCAGAGTGCGACTTTAGTGACGGCTGAGCTCTGGCACTGATCCGGCGACTCCCGGAGCAGTGACAGGGCGAAGGAACCCGACGAAGTCGGGCCGGAAACGGAGCCAGGGGCTTTGGTCACTTTGGCCCCATCAAAGTAACTCGCCGAGGGGCGAAAAGGTGACCTGAGCCGAACACCAATCCACCTGACACCACAGAACCACTGTGTGACGCGGAGCGTCACGAACTGCATTCCCACGCGGAGCGCGGGAACGAGAATCTGAGCCGAGCCCCAATTCACCTGACATCGCGGAGCCGCCGTGTGACGCAGAGCGTCACGAACTGCATTCCCACCCAGAGCATGGGAACGATAAAGCCTTACCCGCGGCCTCTGCCAGGCCTCAATGCCGCCAGAATGCCGGTACACAGAGCACCAGCACAGTAATGATTTCCAGACGACCAAGCAGCATGCCGCCGGACAGAATCCATTTGGCCGCATCCGGCAGGGTAGAGAAATTGCCCGCCGGCCCGATGACCTCACCCAGCCCCGGCCCTACACCCGATACCGTACTGGCAGCGCCGGTCAGCGCCGTCATCCAGTCCAGCCCGAGCAGCGACAGCATCAGCGCGATCAGACAGATAGTGATCGTGAAGAAAAACGAAAAGGTCAGGATCGAACGCACGATCTCATCGTCCAGCCTATGGCCATTGTATTTCTGCTTCATCACCGCGCGCGGATGGATCAGTTGATTGAGGTTGGTCTTGAGCAGAATGTAGGCCACCTGAAAACGGAAGATCTTCACTCCGCCGGCTGTCGATCCGGAACAGCCGCCAATAAAGCCCAGATAAAAGAACAGCATCAGCGAGAAATTGCCCCACAGGCTGTAGTCACCCAGTGCAAAACCCGTCGTCGTCACCACCGAAGTCACGTTCAGCGCTACATGGCGCAATGCCTCGGTCCACGGCAGGTCCGTGGTATTGGCGTACCAGACCGTCATGACCAGCCAGGTGATCAACAGCAGCCCGATCAGCCCCTGAACCTGCTCATCCTTGATCAACGCCTTGCGGTTGCCACGCAATGTCGCGACATACAGCGTAAAGGGCAGGCTGCCGAGGATCATCACCACGATCGCCACCCAGTGCACCGCCGGTTGCGGCCATTTGGCCAGCGACTGGTCGGAAGTGGAGAACCCGCCGGTGGAAATCGCCGACATCGCATGGTTGATCGCGTCGAACAGACTCATGCCCGCCGCCCAGAAAGCCAGACTGCCCAGCGCGGTAAAGCCGACATAGGCGAGCACGATGAACTTGGCCACCATGTGCGAGCGGGGCATGACCTTTTCCGAGCGGTCCGAGGACTCGGTCTGAAACAGACGCATGCCGCCGATGCGCAGCAGGGGCAGAATCGCCACGGCCATACCGATGAAGCCGATACCGCCCAGCCAGTGCAGCATTGAGCGCCAGATCAGAATGCCCGGCGACATGCTGTCCAGGTTGCTGAGTACTGTCGAACCGGTGGCCGTGATGCCGGACATGCTCTCGAAGAACGAATCGGTGTAACTGATGTGCTGGGTCAGCAGAAAGGGCAGGGCGGCGAAAATGCACACCACGATCCAGCTGGAGACGGTCAGCATGTACATGTCCCGCGGGCGCAACTGAACGTTGTCGGGGCGTCCGGGCACCACCAACGCCAGGCCGGCGATAAAGGTGATGGCGCTGGCCCAGAGAAACTCGCGCAGGTCTTCGAAACGGTCGTAGATGACCAGCGTGGCCATGGGCACGATCATGGCGACAGCCAGGGTGATCAGGAAGATGCCGATAATGAAACCGATGATACGCAAGGTCGGCAACGACATGACAGGCTCTGGCTGGTGTGAGGAAAGGCGCCATTCTACCTGCGCTTGAGGTCATGTAAACCGGTGCGGCCGAGGACCGGCTGCAAGCGCAGAGGTAACGAATTGTCCGTCGCACTCGTTATTGACGCTAAACAGGCTCTAGAATGCCCGATCACTTTTCAAGGAGACAGTCCATGCAGGCGCTCGACGTTTTGCTCAATCGTGTATCGGTTCCACGACTGGTCGACCCGGCCCCGGACGCTGCGCAGCGGGAAATCCTGTTCGGTGCCGCATTGCGCGCGCCGGATCATGGACAGCTCAAGCCCTATCGTTTTCTGACGGTCGAAGGCGCGGCCCGTGAGCGCATGGGCGAGATGCTGGCGCAGGCGCTGCAGGAGAGTGGCGCTGAAGTGACCCCGCAGGCGCTGGAAAAGGCCCGTCTTGGACCATTGCGTGCACCCTTGGTGGTGGTCGTGATCGCGCGCTTGCAGGACCACTTCAAAGTCCCGCACTCGGAACAACGGATCACCGCCGGATGCGCCGCCCATGGCGTGTTGCTGGCAGCGTATGCACTGGGTATCGGTGCGGTCTGGAGGACTGGCGAGCTGTCCTATGCGCCACAGGTCGCCAAGGGCTTCGGCCTTGAAGCCGGCGAAGAAGTGCTCGGCTTTCTGTACCTGGGCACCCCGCTGAACCCGCCGCGCGAAGCGCCAAAAGTCGATGTGGGCGGGTTTGTCAGCGAGTGGCAGGGCTGATCAGACAGACGATGAACTGAGCGGCTCTCTGGGCAGATCCAGCGTGGCGATAAACCCGCCATCCGGGTGATTGCCCAGCATCAGAGTGCCGCCATGTCGTTCCGCTGCGCGTTTGGCGATCGCCAGCCCCAGGCCGTGACCTGGCGTGGTCTGGCCGGGGGCGCGGTAAAACGGCTCGCCCAGTTGCGTCAGGTGTTCGTCGGCAACGCCTGGGCCATGATCGCGGACGCTCAGACGGATGTGATCGCCGACCTGAGTTGCCTGCAGATCGATGCGCTGGCCGCTCGGGTTGAAGCGCAGCGCGTTGCGCAGCAGGTTGTCCAGCGCCCGTTCGATCATGTCCGGCCAGCCTTTGAACTGCAGGTTGTCCTGCACATCAATGTGAATATTCTGATCGATACCGTCCAGTTGTGTGTCGTTCTTCAGGCGCTGCAGCAGCGCTTCGAGGTCGACGGGCTCCGGGCCGCGAAGCTCGGCGTCGAGGCGTGCCAGGGCCAGAATCTCGCTGATCAACGCCTCAAGCCGGTCACATTCACGGCCCAGCCGTGGCCAGAGCTTTTCACGCTCGGCAGGCTCCGCACGTTCAGCCAGCGCCAGGGCAATGCGCAACCGGGCCAGCGGTGAGCGCAGTTCATGAGACACATCGCGCAGCAACTGGCGCTGACTGCCAATCAGGCTTTGCAGGCGCGCACCCATGCGGTTGAAGTCCTTGGCCAGCACGCCGAACTCGTCACGGCGGTTGGCCAGCTGTCCGAGGCTGTGCTGTTGATAGCTGGTTTGCCCCAGATCGTGCACCGCCCCGCGCAGGCGACTCAGCGGTCGGGTAATCGACAGCGTCACGAACAGGCTGAACAGGGTCAGCACCACCAGGGCAATGCCCAGCGCGCTCAATGGCCACATCAGACTCTGACGATGCCACTCGTCGAGCTCCGGGTGCGGAACGCGGTAGATGAACAGGTAGGTTTCGCCGGTCTTCGGGCTGCTGTACTCGGTGGCCAGGCGGCGCCAGGGCAGTTTGCGCCCCTGATCGTCGTCTTCCCGCTGCCGTGCTTCCAGGGCTGCGGCGCGCGGCGGGAACGTACCGCGTACCATGGGCTCGCCGCTTTCGCTCAGCACTTGCGTGTCGATACGATTGCGTCGTTTTATGTCCTGAAGAAACTCCTGAGCGTTATCCGCGCCCTTGTCCTCGAAGCGCTGCGTCCACTGTTCGGGCAACGAGTTGAGCACCGGGTGGCGACTGAGGATCCACGCATCCTGATTGAGCATATGCCCCATGAGTACCGACAGGCCGCCTACCAGAGCGATGGCCAGCCAAAAGCTGGCCAGGATTCGCCAGAACAATGAACGCACGGGATTTCCTCGGTCTCAGTAAAAAAGCCCGGCATGCGCGTGCATGCCGGGTTGTGTTCAGCGCACCGGGCCGCGAGGCCTGATGGTTACAGCGTTTTTGCTGCTTTTGCCGCTTTCCAGGCCTTGAACTCGGCCCATTCGGCGCGACGCTCATCTTCTTTCTTCTTGATTTCGTCAAACAGCTTCTGCTGGTCAGGCCTCAGCAGTGCACGAACTTCGCTGTCGGTCTTGGAGCGTTTGGCTTCGATTTCGTCGTGCATTGCTTTCTGGTCGGCAGCAGGCATTTTTTCCAGGTAGCTTTGAGTGATTTCGCGGCGCTCGTGCTTTTGCTCGCGCATCAAGCGTTCGATCTGCTGACGCTGTTCACGTGTCAGGTCCAGCTCAGCCATCGGTCCCATCGGGCCAGGGCCGCGATCCATGCGTGGGCCAGGGCCGCGGTCATCGCGATCCATGTGCATGGCAGGTCCGTCAGCATCCGGGCCACCGGCAGGTGGCGCTGGTGGTGCGGCCATGGCAATGGTCGGCAGGGCAGTGGCAAACATCAAAGCGATCAGGGTCTTGCGCATTGTGTATCTCCTTGTCTCTAGTGCGGCTCGATGCCGATGAGCCCAGTTTAGGGAGATCAAGGTCAAGCGCAGTCAGCGCTTGGTAAAGCTTGTGTAAGGAGACCGTTGCAAGTTGTCAGCTTAAGGCTACACGCCAGAAACGCTGGGCTTTCGACTTGCCGCGTCAAGCTTGCCGCGTGAAGCGGCTCAAAGAGCGTAATAATAGCCGCGGCTGCGCAGTGCGACGATGCGCGGGCGGCCGTCGGAGTGCGGGCCGATTTTCTTGCGCAGGTTGCTGACGTGCATGTCCAGACTGCGGTCGTACAGGGTCAGTTTGCGGCCCAGGGCCAGTTGTGCCAGTTCCTGCTTGTCCAGCGGTTCGCCGGGCTGGCGCATCAGCGCCTCCAGCAAGCGGCTTTCGGAAACTGTGAGGGTCAGCTCCTTTTCGTCGACACTGACCACGCCGCGCATCGGGCTGAAGGTCAGGTCACCCAGTTCGAGCTGGCTGGACGACGCCACCGGGTGACTGCGGCGCAGCACGGCGCGCAGGCGCGCAGTGAGTTCGCGAGGGTCGCAGGGTTTTGCCAGGTAATCGTCAGCGCCCAACTCCAGACCCAGAATGCGGTCCAGTGGCTCGCCGCGTGCGGAGAGCATGACCACCGGCAGGTCGGGGTGGTCGGCACGTAATTGCTTGAGCAACTCCAGACCGCTGCCATCGGGCAGCATCACGTCCAGCACCACGGCAGCGGGTGCGGCGTCTGCCAATGCCTGACGCGCGCTGGTCCCGTCGTGACAGGCGCGCACCTGAAAGCCTTCCTGGCTCAGCCAACTGCTCAGCAGTTCGCACAGCTCCTGATCATCATCAATTAGTAACAGCTCGCTCATGACTCACTCAATTTAGCCACTGCCGACGTTGCCTACGCCAACCGCTGACCAATATACCGCACAGAAGGGCGAACATCGCAACGCCACCGCCTGCGATGAACCATTGTTGCTGCTCGGTCAGCAGGCGCGGGGGCGCTGCGGACAGTGCTTCTTTGAGCTGCAACTTGAGCTTTTGGTTCTCCTGACGCAAACGTGTCAGCAAGGCGTTGTTGCGTTCCGGATCGGCGTTCTGCAACTGCCGGGTCAATTCTTCGCGCTGCCGCTCGCTGTCCTTGAGGCGCAACTGGAGGTCGGCCATCTGGCTGGCGGCGCCGGGCTGATGCAAAGGCTGTACTGCGCCACCTTCACTGACCGCCTCGGCGTTTACCTGCACACTCGCCGCCATCAATATCGCCAACAGACACCACGTCGCTGAACGCATCTGAACTCCCTTTTACCAAGCCGTGTAAATTCGCACATTGAGCGGGTTATCGGCAGGCAAGCGGGAATGATGAATGAAGGGCGGGGCGGGGCGGGGCGGGGCGGCGGCACGGCCCTGATTCGCTGGAAGCAGGGCGTGCAGGTGCTATCGAGGCGCGTGGATCAGGGCAGGACTTGCTTGAACGGCTTGACCACGACGTTGGCGTAAACGCCTGCGGCCACGAACGGATCGGCTTCGGCCCACGCCTTGGCGGCGCTTTGCGATTCGAATTCGGCAACGATCAGGCTGCCGCTGAAACCGGCAGCGCCCGGGTCGTTGCTGTCGACTGCCGGGTGTGGACCGGCCAGCACCAGACGGCCTTCATCCTTGAGCGCGTTGAGACGCTCAAGGTGTGCCGGGCGAACGCTGAGGCGTTTTTCCAGCGAGTTTTCGACGTCGGTGGCGATGATTGCGTAGAGCATGTCAGTCCTCGGATTTGGTCGTATTGGGAGCGGCGTCGTGCAGGTGGCGTGACAGGTAGATCCCCTGGCCGACCAGGAAGATCAGGGTCATGCCCAGGCTGCCGAATACTTTGAAGTCGACCCAGAATTCCTGATAAGTGAAGGCCACATACAGGTTGGCTGCGCCACAGAACAGGAAGAATATGATCCAGGCGATGTTGAGGCGGGTCCAGATCGCCGCCGGCAGGGTCAGTGCATGACCCATGATGCGCTGGATAAGCGGGCGGTCGCCGATGAAATGACTGCCGGCGAAGGCGACGGCAAACAGCCAGTTGACCACCGGTGCTTTCCATTTCAGGAAGGTTTCGCTGTGGAAGGCCAGGGTCAGGCTGCCGAACACCAGGCACGCCACCAGGGTGAGCCACTGGCTTTTTTCCAGCTTGCGCTGTTTGACGTAGAGAATGCCGTAGACCACCACCGAACTGATGATCAGCATCGCCGTTGCACTGAAAATGCCGCCTACCATATAGGTATTGCCGAGAATATCCACGGCACGCGGCTCGGTTTTGTAAACGATGAAGAACAGCAGCAGCGGGATGAAGTCGATGAATTGTTTCACAATGGCAGCCAGAAGCAGGATGTGGCGGCATAATAACAAACATCAATGAACACGAAAGCATCACTATGAATGTAGACCTGCACTGCCACAGCACCGCTTCCGACGGGGCGCTCTCGCCCACGGCACTGGTTGCGCGTGCTCATGAAAACGGCGTGCGCGTCCTTTCGCTGACCGACCACGACACCCTTGAAGGGCTTGAAGAGGCCCGTGCGGCGGCGCATTCATTGGGTATGCAACTGGTCAACGGGGTGGAGCTGTCGTGCACCTGGGGCGGCGCGACCATCCATATTCTGGGTTACGGATTCGATACCCAGGCCCCGGCGCTGACCGAAGCCATCAGCCGTTTGCATGAGGGCCGCTGGCTGCGTGCGGAAGAAATCAGCCGTAAATTGGCGATCAAAGGTATGCCTGGGGCGCTGGAAGGCGCTCGCGCGATTCAGCAGGAACTGGGTGACAGCGGTAATGCGCCTGCGCGTCCGCACTTTGCCGACTTCATGGTGCGCTCGGGTTTCGTCAAGGATCGCGCCGAGGCATTTCGCAAATGGCTGGGCGCGGGCAAACTGGGCGATGTGAAGCAGCACTGGCCAACGCTGGAGGACACGGTCGCCACCTTGCGGGCGTCGGGTGCATGGGTCAGCCTCGCGCATCCTTCACATTATGACTTTACCCGCAGTAAACGGCGTAAACTGGTCGGCGATTTCGTCCAGGCTGGTGGGCACGCCATAGAAGTGGTCAATGGCATGCAGCCTGCCGATCAGGTCGGCACCCTGGCCATCCTTGCACGCGAGTTCGGTCTGCTGGTTTCTGCCGGCAGCGACTTCCACGGTCCTGGCACCTGGGGCGAGATCGGCACTTATCGCCCCGTGCCTGAAGATCTACCGCCTTTGTGGTGCAGATTCAAACATGAACAGCCTACTGCCTCCGTCTGAACAGGAAGTAATCGTGAGTCAATTTTTCCAGGTCCATCCGGAAAACCCGCAGCCGCGCCTGATCAAACAGGCCGCTGAAATCATCAAGGCCGGCGGGCTGGTGGTGTACCCGACAGATTCGTCCTATGCACTGGGTTGCCAGATCGGTGACAAGAGCGCCATCGAGCGTATCCGCCGCCTGCGCCAGCTGGACGACAAGCACAACTTCACCCTGATGTGCTGCGACCTGTCGCAACTGGGGCTGTTTGCCAAGGTCGACACCGGCGCGTTCCGTGCGCTGAAGGCGCACACGCCCGGGCCGTACACCTTCATTCTCAACGCCACCCGCGAGGTGCCGCGTCTGGTGCTGCACCCCAAGCGCCGCACCATCGGCCTGCGCGTGCCAAGTCATCCCATCGCCCAGGCGCTGCTGGAGCAATTGGGCGAGCCGCTGATGAGCGTCAGCCTGATCATGCCGGGCGACAGCGTGCCGCTCAGCGATCCCTATGAGATGCGTCAGATTCTCGAGCATCAGGTCGACCTGATCATCGATGGCGGGATCGGCGGTATTTCGGCGTCCACGGTCATTAACCTGGCTGAGGGTGAACCCCAGATCGTTCGGGTCGGCTGTGGTGATCCGACGCCTTTCGGTGAACGCGCCTGATGACAGCCGTCGAGGCAGTCGACAGCCAGGCCGACGCCCAGCAAGAGCTGCCGTTCGCGCTGGTCTACGGGCGTGCTGTCACGCAGATGCCGCTGGACCTGTACATCCCGCCCGATGCGTTGGAGGTTTTTCTCGAAGCGTTCGAAGGGCCGCTCGACCTGCTGCTGTACCTGATCCGCAAACAGAACATCGACATCCTCGATATTCCCGTGGCCGAGATCACCAAGCAGTACATGGGTTACGTCGAGCTGATGAAAACCGTGCGCCTGGAGCTGGCTGCCGAGTATCTGGTCATGGCCGCCATGCTGGCCGAGATCAAATCGCGCATGCTGTTGCCGCGCTCGGCGGAAGTCGAAGAGGAAGAGGGTGATCCGCGCGCCGAGCTGATTCGCCGCTTGCAGGAATACGAGCGCTTCAAGGCCGCCGCCGAGGGCATCGATGGCCTGAGCCGGGTGGGCCGCGATGTGATCGTGCCGAAACTGGACGCTCCCGAAGCCCGTGCACGCAAGTTGTTGCCGGATGTCAGCCTCGAAGAAGTGCTGATGTCGATGGCCGAAGTGCTGCACCGCGGCGACATGTTCGAAAGCCACCAGGTCAGCCGCGAGGCACTGTCCACCCGCGAGCGCATGAGCGATGTGCTGGAACGTCTCAAGGGCGGCGGTTTTGTGCCGTTCGCCGAGCTGTTTACCGCCGAAGAAGGGCGTCTGGGTGTGGTCGTGACGTTTATGGCGGTGCTTGAGCTGGTCAAGGAGTCACTTGTCGAGCTGGTCCAAAACGAGCCCTTTGCGGCGATCCATGTCCGGGCGCGAGCCGAGTAGAGCTAAAACACATTCATGAACCTCAATGAACCTCGCGAACTGGCCCCGCTGCTTGAAGCATTTCTGCTGGCCTCCGGAAAACCGCAGACGCTGGAGCGCTTGTATGAGTTGTTCGAGGAAGGCGAGCGCCCTGAACCCCCCGTGTTCAAAAAGGCACTCGAGGTGCTGCGCAAGTCGTGTGAGGGGCGCGCCTTCGAGCTCAAGGAGGTGGCATCGGGTTATCGCCTGCAGATTCGTGACCGCTTTTCGCCGTGGGTCGGGCGGTTGTGGGAAGAACGGCCGCAGCGTTACTCCCGGGCCATGCTGGAAACCCTCGCGCTGATCGCCTACCGCCAGCCGATCACGCGGGGCGAGATCGAGGATGTGCGTGGTGTCGCGGTCAACAGCCACATCGTCAAGACCCTGCTCGAGCGCGAGTGGATTCGCGTGGTGGGCTACCGTGATGTGCCCGGCAAACCGGCCATGTTCGCGACCACCAAAGGCTTTCTCGACCACTTCAACCTGAAAAGCCTCGACGAACTGCCGCCGCTGGCCGACCTGCGCGAGATGGAAACCGAGCCGGTGCTGGATTTCGAAGAAGCGCCGGTGCCTGCGCACCTGCAAGCCCTGGCCGACGCCAGCCTCGACCCGGACGCAGAGCCCGAAGCGCCGCGTGACGAAACCAGCTTCCGCAGCCTGCTGGTGGAACTGGACTCGATGGAGCAGGGCCTCAAGACCGACTTTGACGACCTGCTGCGTACGGAGCCTGAGCCTGAAGACGGCAAAGGCGACGATGAGGTCTGATTGACTAGCGCTCCCACGCTGAAGCGTTCAGCGTGATACACAAGTCTCGTGGGAGCGAGCTTGCTCGCGAAGGCGATGGTGCAGGCTCGCTATTTTCGGATTCTGTACGGGCCCTTTCGCGAGCAAGCTCGCTCCCAAAAGACCTGTATGTAGCCATGAGCGCTCTGCGTCCTCTTGATACCTCGTCCTGGAGCGTTCAGAACGATAATCAGAACTGTCGTGCCAACGCTCCGCGCACTCCGGTCGAATTCATACGCCAGCCCAGGGTCACATCTGATACCACTCGCCATGAGATTCGCTGCCCATGAGTTCGACCAAGAACCCCTGTATCAGCCTGTGCAAGTTCGATGATGACATTTGCCTGGGATGCGGCCGCAGCAAGCGCGAAATCAAGTCCTGGAAGAAGCTCGACAAGGACGACAAGCGCACGGTGCTCGATGAGTCTGCCAAGCGGCTGGCGAAGCTCAAGACCGCCGGTCGCAAAAAGAAGAAGTGATTCGGGCATTTGCCGTTGACGCCGGATGCGTAAACCGGCGCAGGGGCGTATGATGGTCGACCCTCGGCGATCAAGTGTCGCCCGGGCTTTCAAGTATTTCGCCTTGCCGCTATCCACAGCGCGCCGGGCACAGGTCTTGCCGTTTCTCGGCCAGCCCTGATTCGACACACCGGGAGGTGCCCAGATGAGTGAAAAAGACAAGCAGGACAGCCAGGAAATCGGACCCGCAGGCGAAAAGCTGCAGAAGGTTCTGGCGCGCATTGGCGTGGGTTCACGCCGTGACGTGGAAGCCTGGATTACCCAAGGCCGTATCAAGGTCAACGGCAAGGACGCGACCCTCGGTCAACGCGTCGACCTGCATGACGCCATCAGTGTCGATGGTCGCGTCATCAAGCGCGAAGAAGCGGCCGAAACGGTCCGTCGCGTCATCATGTACAACAAGCCCGATGGTGAAATCTGCACCCGTGACGACCCTGAAGGCCGTCCGACCGTGTTCGATCGTCTGCCGCGTCCGAAAGAAGGCCGCTGGATCAACATCGGTCGTCTCGACATCAACACCACCGGCCTGCTGATGTTCACCACCGACGGTGAACTCGCCAACCGCCTGATGCACCCGTCGTTTGAAATGGACCGTGAATACGCGGTTCGTGTGCGTGGCGAAGTCGATGACGACATGTTGCTGCGCCTCAAGAACGGTGTGATTCTCGAAGACGGTCCTGCACGCTTCACCGATATCCAGCAGGCACCGGGCGGCGAAGGCTTCAACCACTGGTATCACTGCGTGGTGATGGAAGGCCGTAACCGCGAAGTGCGTCGTCTCTGGGAATCCCAGGGGCTGGTGGTCAGCCGCCTGAAGCGCGTGCGTTACGGGCCGGTGTTCCTCAACTCCGACCTGCCGATGGGCCGCTGGCGTGAAATGAGCCAGTACGAAGTCGATATTCTGGCAGCCGAAGTCGGTCTGCAACCTGTGGCCCAGCCGCAGATGAATGCCAAGACCAAAGACAAGATGGAGCGTCTGCAGCGTCAATCGTCGCGCCCTTTGGGCAAAGGCGAGCGCGTTCGCACCTTGCGTCCTGCGGCTGGTGCTCCGGCAACCGGCGGCGAGCGCGCACCGCGTCAGCCGCAGATCACCGGCAGCGAGCGCGATCGTCCGCGCGGTGGCGATTCGACTCAGCGTCCTTCGCCGCGCAAGGATTCGGGTAAGCCCGGTTCACGCGCGCCGCGTCCGGCCGACAACAGCCGTGGCACACCGGTTGCCGAGCGTCCGAGCGACATGAACAAGCGTCCGGCCAAGCCGGGTCCGAAGCGTGTCGGCATCAAGCTGGTCAACGATGATGCGCCGTCAGGCAAGCGTCGTGGCCCACCGGCAGGTTCAGGTCAGCGTCCTGGCTTCGGTCGTCGCAAGCCTGAGTGATCGCACGGTGTGAATGAATGGCAGCGCCAGTCCACAGGGCTGGCGTTGTCGTTTTCGGCGCTCTGAAAAGCGCTGTCACACTGCCGTCGCGCATCGACCTCCCTGTTTTGAACCTCAGCCGGGATGCACGTGTACAATGCTGCGCTTTTTTCTGTGAAACAGTGCTGTTCAACGCTTTAGGCCATCCGCCTCGGGCGCTGCAATTCTGTTGCGCCACGAGCGCAGCAGGTTCTATTCCGTCACAGAACAAGATCGATCAGGTGGCTATTGAATGAGTGAAACAACCTCACCCTCGGGCGAACTGAAACGTGGCCTGAAGAATCGACACATCCAGTTGATCGCCTTGGGCGGTGCCATCGGGACGGGCCTGTTTCTCGGTTCGGCGGGCGTGCTGAAATCAGCCGGGCCGTCGATGATTCTCGGTTATGCCATCTGTGGCTTCATCGCCTTCATGATCATGCGCCAACTAGGCGAGATGATTGTCGAAGAGCCGGTCGCCGGTTCATTCAGCCACTTCGCCCACAACTACTGGGGCGGTTTCGCCGGGTTCCTGTCGGGCTGGAATTGCTGGCTGCTGTACATCCTGGTCGGCATGTCCGAACTGACCGCCGTCGGCAAATATATTCATTACTGGTTGCCGGACATCCCGGGCTGGGTGTCCGCGGCAGCCTTCTTCGTGCTGATCAATGCCATCAACCTGACCAACGTCAAGGTCTTCGGCGAGACCGAGTTCTGGTTCGCGATCATCAAGGTGGTGGCGATCATCGGCATGATTGCCCTGGGCAGTTACATGCTGGTCAGTGGCAGCGGCGGCCCGCAGGCCTCGGTCAGCAACCTCTGGGAGCATGGCGGGTTCTTTCCCAATGGGGTCAGCGGTTTGGTGATGGCGCTGGCAATCATCATGTTCTCCTTCGGCGGCCTGGAGATGCTCGGTTTCACCGCTGCCGAAGCCGAACAACCGAAGACCGTAATTCCCAAGGCGATCAACCAGGTCATCTACCGCATCCTGATTTTCTACATCGGCGCACTGGTGGTGCTGTTGTCGCTGACGCCCTGGGACAGCCTGCTGGCCAGCCTCAATGCGTCTGGCGATTCCTACAGCGGCAGCCCGTTCGTGCAGGTGTTCTCGATGCTCGGCAGCGACACGGCGGCGCACATCCTCAACTTCGTGGTGCTGACGGCAGCGCTGTCGGTGTACAACAGCGGCACCTACTGCAACAGCCGCATGCTGGTGGGCATGGCCGAGCAGGGTGATGCGCCCAAGGCGCTGGCCCAGGTCGACAAACGCGGGGTGCCGGTCAAGGCGATCTTTGCTTCTGCCGCCGTGACACTGGTCGCGGTGCTGCTCAACTATTTCGTGCCGCAGCAGGCGCTGGAACTGTTGATGTCGCTGGTGGTGGCCACGCTGGTGATCAACTGGGCGATGATCAGCTACTCGCACCTGAAATTCCGTCAGCATATGAACCGCACCGCCCAAGTGCCGCTGTTCAAGGCGCTGTGGTATCCGTATGGCAACTATGTCTGCCTGGCCTTTGTGGTGTTTATCCTCGGCATTATGCTGATGATCCCCGGCATCCGTATATCGGTCTATGCGATACCGGTGTGGCTGGCGGTGATGTGGGTCTGTTACCGGGCCAAGAACAGGCGTAGCGTTGTCGTGTCTGCCCAGTCTGGCAAGTAGCCTTGCCCGTTTCCGAGAAGAAGAGACCCCGATGCTGGTGATTTCCAACAACGTTCATCTGCCGGACGCCGAGATCGAGTTGACCGCTATCCGTGCCCAGGGCGCGGGTGGGCAGAACGTCAACAAGGTCTCAAGCGCCGTGCATTTGCGTTTCAATATCAATGCCTCGTCGCTGCCGCCGTTCTACAAGGAACGGCTGCTGGCGTTGAGTGATAGCCGGATTACCAGCGACGGCGTGATCGTGCTCAAGGCTCAGCAGTATCGGACCCAGGAGCAGAACCGTGCCGATGCGTTGCTGCGCCTGAGTGAGCTGATCGTCAACGCGGCCAAGGTCGAAAAGAAACGCCGCCCGACCCGCCCGACCCTAGGCTCCAAGACCCGACGCCTGGAGTCCAAGAGCAAACGTGGCTCGATCAAGGCCGGACGCGGGAAAGTGGATTTTTGAGGTGTTTTTCAGTCTCGTGCCACGCAGTGCTCAGCGCTATACAAAAGTCTACGCTTGATTCTGGCCGCAGGCCGTGGGAGCGAACTTGTTCGCGAAAGGGCCCGTACAGTCGCAGAAGATTTGGCGTTCAAAACAATGTCTTCGCGAACAAGTTCGCTCCTACGCCCTGCGGGCAGCAGCCTGAAAACTCCGCTTTCCGGGCTCTTCAGGACCTGTATGACTATGAGCACCGATCATTACTGGCGCAGCACCTGCGCCTGCTTGTACAGATAAACGCTCAACGCCAGCCCGGTGAGTGACGCGAGTGCCGCGAACAGGAAGATCGAGACGAAGCCGAAACCGGCGGCAATGGCGCCTGCCAGTGGGCCGGTGATGCCCAGTGACAGGTCGATGAACAGCGAGTAGGCGCCGACTGCCGCGCCTCGGCTTGACGCCGGGACCAGATTGACCGCTTCCACGCCCAGCGCCGGGAACACCAGCGAAAATCCGAAACCGGTCAGCGCCGCGCCAGCCAGTGCCAGGTCCGGAGTGGGCGCCAGCCATAGCAGCAAGAGCCCCAGGCTTTCCACGGACATACAGACAATCGCCACTCGAAAGCCGCCCAGGCGATTGATCAGGTTGCCGAACAGCAGGCGCGCGGCGATGAAGCTGCCACCAAACAGCGTCAGGCACAGTGCAGCGTTCGGCCAGTGGTTGCTGGCGTAATACAGGGTGATGAACGTCGCGATAGTCCCGAAGCCGATACCGCCCAACGCCAGGCCCATGCCATGCGGAAACACTCGTCCCAGTACATGCATGAATGGCAGTCGCTCACCCTGCACGATCGGCGCGGGCTCTTTGTGCCACGTCAGGTAGAGCCCCAGCGCGCACAGCAGCATGATGCTCACACCCACTGTCCACAGGCCGAGTTCGTCGACCATCCACACACCCAGTGGCGCACCGATGGCCAGCGCGCCGTAGCTGGCGATGCCATTCCAGGAAATGACCTTGGCGGTGTTCTGCGCGCCGACCCGGCCGATGCCCCAGCCAATCGATCCAGAACCGACCAGGCTTTCCGCGGCACCGAGGATCACCCGGCCAATCAGCAGAATCACCAGGCTCGCCATCGGCCAGCTGTCCAGCCACACCGGCACCAGCATGAACACACCGCTCAGCCCGCAACCGGTCAGCCCGATCTGCACAGCTTTCTTGCTGCCCAGATTGTCGATGATGCGACTCGACCAGGGCCGACTGATCAGCGTGGCCAGGTATTGCACGCTGATGACCAGCCCGGCGATGACTGCACCGAAGCCCAGATCACTGTGGACATAGCCGGGCAGAACGGCGAGGGGAATGCCGATGTTCAGGTAGCCGATAAAGGTGAACATCACGATGGACACGACGGTCAGGGTAACGGCCATCGGGGTTTGTGGTGTGTTTTGCTGTGTCTCGGACATGGGGCGGGCTTTCGTTCTTTTGCGGGCATGGCATTCGAGCGGGCGGGGAAAAACCCTTAGCAAGCTCTCGAAGTGCTTATCATACCGATGCATCGGGCGATGCAGGTGCAACAGATTGAAATAAACCTGAATGGAGGGGGCTATTTGTCTCTTGGTGCCACAAGGTGTGTGGTCACAAGAGCGGCCAAGGCGTTTTCCTGAGTACCGAAACGGGCGAGCAGGGCGCTCTGTTTTTCCGGGCTGAGGCGTGACCAGATCTCGATCATTTTCTCGGCGGTGCCAATCAGGGCGCTGGCTTGGGTTTCAGTGAAGTCGCTCATAAAAATCTGCAGTTTGCCTGTTGCTGGTTTTCCAGGCGTATTGAAAACCGGCAAAACCGTTTTTCGATACGCCTGAAAACAATCGCCTTCAGTCTTTGCGTCCGGCTTTCTGGCTGTCTTGAGCCGAGGGTGCTGCTTTCATTGCGACAGGTTGACCAAGCTCTTGCTGAGCCAGAGTCGACTGTTGTGGTTCCTGTTGGCCTGGTGGGAAGTTAGGGATTTCATGCATCGTCGTCGCTCCTCGCAAGGGGTTGCAGATAGAACCGTGCTTTAAAAAAGCCTGCGCAGGATAACCCACTGAAAATGACAATCAGGATATTTTTTTAACCTGATTGCCCTGGTGGTGAAACAAAATGGCTTTTTCACTGTCCGGCTTTTCGCCTCGCGAGGCGCTGAGCAGCTTGATTTCATTGGGCCGGACCGCATGAGCAGGGTCCGCGGCCCGTTGATCATTTTATTTTCGGCCTTCTGCACCCTTGGCCACTTCATCCGTGCGCGCGGCCATGATGAAGTCGTTGCGGTGCAGGCCCTTGATCGAGTGGCTCCACCAGGTCACGGTCACCTTGCCCCACTCGGTCAACAGGCCCGGGTGATGGCCTTCCGCTTCGGCAATTTCGCCCACCGCGTTGGTGAACGCTATCGCCCATTTGAAATTCTTGAACAGAAACACTTTTTCCAGCTGCATCACCGCGTCGCGGACCTCGATGTTCCAGTCCGGGATCTGCTTGAGCAGTTCCGGCAATTCGGCTTCGCTGACCTGCGGCGCATCGGCACGGCAGGCTTCACAGTGAGCTTGATTCAAGGTGGTCATAAGCAGAGTGTCCTTTTCGGAGAGCGGGCCGAGTGTCAGGCGGCGTGGCTTTTGGTTTTAGGTGGAAACCTGGGAGCGTGCAAGCCCAACTGCATGCCTTGCCCGACCAGCGCCATGATGTCTTGCTGCGCCAGGTCGAACAGACGCTTCAGATCCGGCAGGACAAAGTACAGCGGTTGCAGAATGTCGATGCGATAAGGCGTGCGCATCGCTTCAAGCGGATCGAAAGGCTGGTGTTCGGGGGCTGACGACAAGCTGTACAACGCTTCCTTCGGTGAAGAAAGGATGCCGCCGCCATAGATTTTCCGCCCTTGCGGTGTATCGACCAGACCAAACTCGATGGTCATCCAGTACAGCCGGGCCAGGTACACGCGTTGTTCCTTGCTCGCGCTCAGGCCGAGTTTGCCGTAGGTGTGGGTAAATTCGGCAAACCACGGATTGGTCAGCAGCGGGCAGTGGCCAAATATTTCATGAAAGATGTCCGGTTCCTGCAGGTAGTCCAGTTCTTCTGCGCTACGGATGAACGTCGCCACCGGAAAACGCTTGCTGGCCAGCAGTTCAAAAAATGTCTGGAAGGGGATCAGCGCGGGCACTCGCTCGACCTGCCAGCCCGTGGTCGCGCCCAGAACCTTGTTGATTTCGCCTAGCTGAGGAATGCGATCGAGTGGCAGGCCCAGTTGCTCGATGCCGTCCAGATACTCCTGACAGGCACGTCCTTCGACGATCTCCATCTGCCTGGTAATCAGGGTGTTCCATACCGCATGTTCGTCTGCCGTGTAATCGATGAAGCCCGAAGCGTCCGGCTCGCGTGCCACGTAAAGCGTCTGGGCCATGCTGATGTCCTCGAAAGGCTGCTGTTTTTAGAGTGTTCTTGTAAAAGCCTGGGTTCAGGAATAACCCGGTTTCGAGGGCACGTCAGCGGGTGTGAGCAGGGTAGCGCATGGGTTTGATCACTGGTTCGTAACGAAAAGTTTACGCTTGCGATGGAAGAGGCTTGAAATCAAGCATCCTGCCGCTCGCGAAGCGCGCATGCGTAACGTATTGTTGACATTAATTTTCCCGCTTCATAAAAAACATACCCCTACAGAGACGATGACTCATGCGCATCAAGGTGCACTGCCAGAACCGCATCGGCATTCTTCGCGACATTCTCGACCTGCTGGTGGCTTACGGCGTCAACGTGGCGCGCGGTGAAGTGGGGGGCGAGCACGGTGATGCGATCTATCTGCATTGCCCGAACCTGATCAACCTGCAGTTCCAGGCTCTGCGCCCGAAGTTCGAGGCGATCACCGGGGTGTTCGGCGTCAAGCGTGTCGGGCTGATGCCCAGCGAGCGCCGGCACATGGAGCTCAATGCCTTGCTCGGCGCGCTGGAATTCCCGGTATTGTCCATCGACATGGGCGGGGCGATCGTTGCGGCCAATCGTGCCGCCGCGCAATTGCTGGGTGTGCGGGTCGATGAAGTGCCGGGCATGCCCTTGTCGCGTTACGCCGAAGATTTCGACCTGCCTGAGCTGGTGCGCGCCAGTCAGTCGCGGATCAATGGGCTGCGGGTCAAGGTATGTGGCGATGTGTTTCTTGCCGACATCGCGCCCCTGCAATCGGAACATGACGACAGCGAGGCCATGGCCGGAGCCGTGTTGACGCTGCACCGCGCTGATCGGGTCGGCGAGCGCATCTACCATGTGCGCAAACAGGAGTTGCGTGGCTTCGACAGCATTTTTCAAAGCTCGAAGGTCATGGCTGCTGTGGTTCGCGAGGCGCGGCGCATGGCGCCCCTTGATGCGCCGCTGCTGATCGAGGGGGAAACCGGCACCGGCAAGGAATTGCTGGCCCGCGCCTGTCACCTGGCCAGTCCGCGCGGCCAGTCACCGCTGATGGCGCTCAACTGTGCCGGGTTGTCGGAGTCCATGGCCGAGATCGAGCTGTTCGGTTATGACCCCGGTGCGTTCGAAGGCGCGCGCGCGGAAGGGCGGCTGGGGCTGTTGGAACTGACCGCGGGCGGCACGCTGTTTCTCGATGGTGTAGGTGAGCTGAGCGCGCGCATGCAGGCCAAGCTGCTGCGTTTCATTCAGGACGGCAGCTTTCGCCGGGTCGGCAGCGACGAGGACATGTTTCTCGATGTGCGGGTGATGTGTTCGACCCAGGTCGATCTCTCGGAGCTGTGCGCCAAGGGCCTGTTCAGGCAGGACCTTTATCATCGCCTTAACGTGCTGTCGCTGCATATACCGCCACTGCGCGACTGTCTGGACGGTCTTGAGCCTCTGGTGGAGCATTTTCTCGATCAGGCCAGCCGGCAGATCGGCTGTCCGCTGCCCGGCATATCGCCTGCGGCCATCAAACGTCTCAGTCAGTACCACTGGCCTGGCAATGTGCGGCAACTGGAAAACGTATTGTTTCAGGCCGTATCGCTGTGTGACGGCGGCAAGGTGCAGGCCGAGCACATTCGTTTGCCGGACTACGGCGTGCGCCAGGGATTGAGTGAGGTGTCGCTGGAGGGCGGGCTGGGCGCTATTATCGGGCGCTTTGAAAAGTCGGTGCTGGAACAACTGTATGCGCAATATCCCAGCAGTCGCCAATTAGGTAAACGCCTGGGGGTGTCTCATACAACGATTGCCAACAAGTTGCGCGACTATGAATTAGGGCGCGAATCAGATCCGCATCCAGTCGATAAATAACTCGCTCATTGATAGTCCTGTCAGCCACTTCGTGCATGCGCCTCGCATCTTATAAAGAGCGGCGAGGCGTCGTGCACAGGTTGCAACGGCAAGAAGCCTCAACCGTTGCTGCAGCCGTTGCCCATCACCTGATAGCCCATGGTGTGGCGCGCGCCTTGCGAATCTTCATACACCATGCGCGCCGGGACCACTGCGCAGACGTTAGGGATCTGGCTGATGGAAATAACCCGGGCGATATCCAGATGAGTGCCGTAGGTATATTGCTCGACACGCGCCTGTTGCGCAGCCACTTTGGTCTGCGATTCTTCGGCCATGGCGAAACTGCTGATACCGCACAGGGCCAATGCCACTAATAAAGCTTTCATTGTCGTTTACCTTTTTCAAAGTGAGCGCCGTCGCATCACGTTTTTGACGTCATGGGCTAAGGCGGTCTGATACGTTTTTCGAGTTGGAACAACACTGCGTGGGGGCAGTTGATGTCTGCCTTGTTGGCGGATCGAATTCTATGCCTGTTGCGACAGTGCATATATAAAGACTTTGGATAAGCGCTTTTATCAAAATGGTAATAATCTTGAGGGCAGCTGCAAGCTGCAAGCTTCAAGCTTCAAGCTTCAAGCTTTCGGGCTTAATGCTTGCGGCTTGCGGCTTGCAGCTTATGGCTTGCAGCTCCGGCCCCGCCCGGTAAGACCAACGTCGAATGGCCCCTGCGGGTGGGGCGGGATACAACAGGGGCATAAAACAACAACTATCCACCGAGGTAACCAAGATGAGTGCAGCTTCCCTGTACCCCGTCCGCCCAGAAGTCGCAGCGACTACGCTGACGGATGAAGCGACCTACAAGGCCATGTACCAGCAGTCGGTGGTCAACCCTGATGGTTTCTGGCGTGAACAGGCTCAGCGCCTCGACTGGATCAAACCTTTCACCGTGGTCAAACAGACCTCGTTCGATGATCACCGTGTCGATATCAAATGGTTCGCCGACGGCACGCTGAACGTTGCCTACAACTGCCTGGATCGCCATCTGGAAGAACGCGGCGACAGCATCGCCATCATCTGGGAGGGCGATGACCCTTCCGAGCACCGGGAAATTACCTACCGCGAACTGCACGCCGAAGTGTGCAAGTTCGCCAACGCGCTGCGTGGCCAGGACGTGCACCGTGGTGACGTCGTGACCATCTACATGCCGATGATCCCCGAGGCTGTGGTCGCCATGCTGGCGTGCGCGCGGATCGGTGCGATTCACTCGGTGGTGTTCGGCGGCTTTTCGCCCGAAGCGCTGGCCGGCCGGATCATCGATTGCAGTTCCAAAGTGGTCATCACCGCTGACGAAGGTCTGCGTGGCGGCAAGAAGACGGCGCTCAAGGCCAACGTCGACCGCGCCCTGACCAACCCGGAAACCAGCAGCGTGCAGAAGGTCATCGTCTGCAAGCGCACCGGGGGCGAGATCGAATGGAACCGTCACCGTGACATCTGGTACCACTCGCTTCTGGAAGTGGCGTCCAGCACCTGCGCGCCGAAAGAGATGGGCGCCGAAGAGTCGCTGTTCATTCTCTACACCTCGGGCTCGACCGGCAAACCCAAGGGCGTGTTGCACACCACCGCAGGTTACCTGCTGTATGCCGCGCTGACTCACGAACGCGTGTTCGACTACAAACCAGGTGAAGTCTACTGGTGCACCGCCGACGTCGGCTGGGTCACCGGGCACAGTTATATCGTCTACGGCCCTCTGGCCAATGGTGCGACTACGCTGCTGTTCGAAGGCGTGCCGAACTATCCGGACATCACCCGCGTGTCGAAAATCATCGACAAGCACAAGGTCAATATCCTCTACACCGCGCCGACCGCGATTCGCGCCATGATGGCTGAAGGCACCAAGTCCGTTGAAGGTGCCGACGGTTCCAGCCTGCGCCTGCTGGGTTCAGTGGGCGAGCCGATCAACCCGGAAGCCTGGGCCTGGTACTACAACACGGTCGGCAAGCAGAACTGCCCGATTGTCGATACCTGGTGGCAGACCGAAACCGGCGGCATCCTGATCAGCCCGTTGCCAGGCGCGACCGCCCTGAAGCCGGGCTCGGCGACCCGTCCGTTCTTCGGCGTGATCCCGGCGCTGGTGGACAACCTGGGCAATCTCATCGAGGGCGCTGCCGAGGGCAATCTGGTGATCCTCGATTCGTGGCCGGGCCAGTCGCGCTCGCTGTACGGCGATCACGACCGCTTCGTCGACACCTACTTCAAGACGTTCCGCGGCATGTACTTCACCGGTGACGGTGCCCGTCGTGACGAGGACGGTTATTTCTGGATCACCGGGCGTGTGGACGACGTGCTCAACGTTTCCGGCCACCGCATGGGCACGGCTGAAATCGAAAGTGCTATGGTTGCGCACCCGAAAGTCGCCGAGGCGGCTGTGGTCGGTGTGCCGCATGACCTGAAAGGGCAGGGCATCTACGTTTATGTGACCCTCAATGGCGGTGAAGAACCGAGCGACGCGCTGCGCACCGAATTGCGCAACTGGGTGCGCAAGGAGATCGGCCCGATTGCCTCGCCTGACTTCATTCAGTGGGCGCCCGGTCTGCCGAAGACCCGTTCGGGCAAGATCATGCGCCGTATCCTGCGCAAGATTGCGACTGCCGAGTACGATGCGCTGGGTGATATCTCCACCCTGGCCGACCCGGGCGTGGTGCAGCATCTGATCGACACGCACAAGGCCATGAACGCTGCCTGAGCGATCCTGTGACTGAAGCGCCCCGTTCGGTGAGAGCCGAACGGGGCGCCTTCGTTTTCGGCGTCTGGTACGGGAAAAGGGATATATATCGGGTTGTTACCGGTTTACACGGCGTTGTAGCCCAGTGCTTCGTTGTGGGACATGTCTGGGGTTTCTGTGTAGGAAAGTACGACGCAGCAAGGCTTTTAAATCGCCATGTGGCACGCTGGGCTTGCCGGATTAAAAGGGTTTGCCAATAATGGGCGCGCTTTTTGCTGTTATGACGGGTTAAGCCTCCAATGCTGGATCAGCAGAAACAGGCCCCGTCAATACCGTGTAGTGGGTTTTCAAGCGCTTCTGTAACTAGTTGTCGCATTGAAGAAATATCGACTTCGAGCCTGTCGTTAAAATGCCCCTCATTCGCCGAAGGGCTGTGAGCCGCCAGCGCGGTGTCACGTATCCGGCGTCGCTTTTCCCCGAGATTGTCCTTTCGCACATTGGGCGCTTGCTCACTTTGCCACTTGTCGTGCTTTACCGATGGAGTCCCTGGAAATGAAAAAGCTCATGCTTATTGGCGCGATGGCGTTGTCCGTGCTCGCCCAGCCGATCTTTGCTGATGAAAAACCACTGAAAATCGGTATCGAAGCGGCTTACCCTCCGTTCGCGTCCAAGGCCCCGGATGGCAGCATCGTCGGCTTTGACTACGACATCGGCAATGCGCTGTGTGAAGAAATGAAGGTCAAGTGCACCTGGGTCGAGCAGGAATTCGACGGCCTTATCCCGGCGCTGAAAGTGCGCAAGATCGACGCGATCCTGTCGTCGATGTCCATCACTGACGACCGCAAGAAGTCCGTGGATTTCACCGGCAAGTATTACAATTCCCCGGCGCGTCTGGTCATGAAGGACGGCACTACGATCAGCGACAGCCTGGCTGAACTCAAGGGCAAGAAGATCGGCGTGCAGCGTGGCTCGATCCACGAGCGTTTCGCCCGTGAAGTCCTCGCTCCCAAAGGTGTCGAAGTGACGCCGTACGGTTCGCAGAACGAAATCTACCTGGACATCGGTGCAGGTCGCCTGGACGGTACTGTCGCCGACGCCACGCTGTTGCAGGACGGTTTCCTGAAAACCGACGCAGGCAAAGGCTATGCGTTCGTAGGTCCGTCGTTCGTCGATCCGAAATACTTCGGTGACGGCATCGGCATTGCCGTGCGCAAGGGCGACAAGGCCGACCTTGACCGTCTCAACGCCGCCATCGCCGCGATCCGTGCCAACGGCAAGTACAAGGCTATCCAGGACAAGTATTTCGATTTCGATATCTACGGCAAATAAGTCGTCGTCCTTACCCTGACCAATGGCGCAAACAGAATTGCCTGGATTGCGCCATTTTTATTCCACGCTTGAGGACCGCACATCATGTTGAAAGGTTACGGAGCTGTCATCCTCGAAGGTGCCTGGCTGACGTTGCAGCTGGCCCTGTCGTCGATGGCTCTGGCGATCGTTCTCGGTCTGATCGGCGTGGCGCTGAGGCTGTCTCCGGTACGCTGGATCGCCTGGCTGGGCGATCTGTACAGCACGGTGGTTCGTGGTATTCCCGATCTGGTCCTGATTCTGCTGATCTTCTACGGCGGCCAGGACCTGCTCAACCGCGTCGCCCCATTGCTGGGGTTTGACGACTACATCGATCTTGATCCGTTGATGGCCGGCATCTGCACGCTGGGCTTCATCTTCGGCGCGTATCTCTCGGAAACCTTTCGCGGCGCGTTCATGGCCATCCCCAAGGGGCAGGCCGAGGCGGGCATGGCGTATGGCCTGAGCAGCGGCAAGGTGTTCTTCCGCATTCTGGTGCCGCAGATGATTCGTCTGGCGATTCCCGGTTTCACCAACAACTGGCTGGTGCTGACCAAGGCCACCGCGCTGATTTCCGTGGTCGGTCTGCAGGACATGATGTTCAAGGCCAAGCAGGCGGCCGATGCCACCCGCGAGCCTTTCACCTTCTTTCTGGCGGTTGCGGCGATGTACCTGGTGATCACCAGCGTGTCGCTGCTCGCCTTGCGTTACCTCGAAAAACGCTACTCGGTGGGCGTGAGGGCGGCTGACCTATGATCTTTGACTACAGCGTGATCTGGGACAGCCTGCCGCTGTACTTCGGCGGCCTGCTGACCACCCTGAAGCTGTTGGCGATTTCGCTCGCGTTCGGGCTGCTGGCGGCATTGCCGCTGGGCCTGATGCGGGTCTCGAAAAACCCTTGGGTGAACATGCCTGCCTGGCTGTACACCTACGTGATTCGCGGCACGCCGATGCTGGTGCAACTGTTCCTGATCTATTACGGGCTGGCCCAGTTCGATGCGGTGCGCGAAAGCTTTTTGTGGCCCTGGCTGTCCAGCGCCACCTTCTGCGCCTGCCTGGCGTTCACCATCAACACCAGCGCCTACACGGCGGAGATCATCGCCGGCAGCCTCAAGGCCACACCGGCCGGTGAAATCGAGGCCGCGCGGGCCATGGGCATGTCGAAAGCCAAGATGTACCGGCGCATTCTGCTGCCCTCGGCCTTACGCCGGGCGCTGCCGCAGTACAGCAACGAGGTCATCATGATGCTGCAGACCACCAGTCTGGCGTCCATCGTGACCCTGATCGACATCACAGGTGCGGCCCGTACGGTCAACGCGCAGTTCTACCTGCCTTTCGAGGCTTACATCACCGCAGGCGTTTTCTATCTGGGCCTGACATTCATTCTGGTGCGGCTGTTCAAGATCGCCGAACGTCGCTGGCTGGGCTACCTCGCCCCACGGAAGGTCTGAAATGCAAAGAACCGATCATGTATTGCCGTGGAGTACCCTCGGCACCGAACGCACGCTGAGTGTCTTTCGCTTCGGCACCGGCGAGCGCAAGGCCTACATCCAGGCCAGCCTGCATGCCGACGAACTGCCCGGCATGCGCACGGCCTGGGAGCTGAAAAAACGCCTGACCGAGCTGGAGCAGCAAGGCCTCCTCAAAGGTGTCGTCGAGCTGGTGCCGGTGGCCAATCCGCTGGGCCTGGGGCAGTTGCTGCAAGGCGCGCATCAAGGCCGTTTCGAGTTCGGCAGTGGCAAGAATTTCAACCGTGACTTCACCGAGCTGAGCGAGCCGGTCGCCGAGTTGCTGGAAGGTCAGCTGGGCGATGACCCGCGCGCCAATACCCGGCTGATTCGCCAGGCAATGAGCGCTGCGCTCGAAGGTCTGCCCGCGCCGCAGAGCGAATTGCAAGGCATGCAGCGCATCCTGCTCAGTCATGCCTGCGTCGCTGATGTGGTGCTCGATCTGCATTGTGATGCCGATGCCGCTCTGCACATGTACGCCTTGCCGCAGCACTGGCCACAATGGCGTTCGCTGTCGGCGCATCTGAATATCCAGGTGGCGCTGCTCGCCGAGGATTCCGGTGGCAGCTCCTTCGATGAAGCCTGCTCGCTGCCTTGGTTGCGCCTTTCGCGGATTTTCCCGCAGGCGCAGATCCCGCTGGCCTGCCTCGCGACCACCCTTGAGCTGGGTGGTCAGGCCGATACCGGCAAGCCGCAGGCAATCGCGCACGCCGAGGGTATCCTGGCGTTCCTCGCCGAACAGGGCTTCATCAGCGGCGACTGGCCGCAGCCGGCGCACGAAGCCTGCGAAGGCTTGCCGTTCGAAGGCACCGAATTGCTCTATGCGCCGCACCCTGGCGTGGTGACGTTCCTGCGCGCTGCAGGCGACAGGGTCGAGGTGGGCGATCCGCTGTTCGAAGTGATCGACCCGCTGTCCGATCAGGTCAGTACCATTTGCGCGAATACTGCCGGGGTGTTGTTCGCCATCGAGCGGCTTCGTTACGCTCAACCCGGTTTCTGGCTGGCCAAGGTGGCGGGGCGCACGGCGCTGCGTCACGGACGTCTGCTCAGTGATTGACCGTTCTGTGGAAACCCAAAGCATGAACAAACTGGAAGTGCAGGATCTGCACAAGCGCTATGGCAGTCACGAAGTGATCAAGGGCGTGTCCCTGACCGCCAAGGCTGGCGATGTCATCAGCATCATCGGCTCCAGCGGCTCGGGCAAAAGCACCTTTCTGCGCTGCATCAACCTGCTCGAACAGCCCCATGCCGGCAAGATCCTGCTCAACAACGAAGAGTTGAAGCTGGTGCCGAACAAGGAAGGCGGCCTGAAAGCTGCCGACGCCAAGCAGTTGCAGCGTATGCGTTCACGTCTGTCGATGGTGTTTCAGCACTTCAACCTGTGGTCGCACATGACGGCACTGCAGAACATCATCGAAGCGCCGGTCCATGTGCTGGGTGTGTCGAAAAAGGAAGCGCTGGAAAAGGCCGAACATTATCTGGCCAAGGTCGGTGTGTCTCATCGCAAGGACGCTTACCCTGGGCACATGTCCGGCGGTGAGCAGCAGCGTGTTGCGATTGCCCGCGCACTGGCGATGGAGCCCGAGGTCATGCTGTTCGATGAGCCGACCTCGGCGCTGGACCCGGAGCTGGTCGGTGATGTGCTCAAGGTCATGCAGGGCCTGGCTCAGGAAGGCCGCACCATGGTGGTGGTGACTCACGAAATGGGTTTTGCCCGTGAGGTCTCCAATCAGCTGGTTTTCCTGCATCAGGGCGTCGTTCTGGAGCGTGGCGATCCGCGCGAAGTGCTGGCCAATCCGCAGACCGAGCGTTTGCAGCAGTTCCTGTCCGGCAGCCTGAAGTGACGATCGGCAGCGCATGACGATGCCTTTTTATGGCAGAACAGGGCATGCTGCGCGACGCGCGACACGACCTGGATGTTCCAGATCGAGCTGTCTTCCAAGGCTCGGCTTTTGCGGCAATACGTATCGGATGTCCCAATGACTGCCCATCGAATAGGTTTCCTCGTCTGGCCTGGCACCAAAGCCCTGACCCTGGCACTGGCCGAGGAAGCCTTGCGCGTTGCGCAGCGCGTTCATCCTGAAGTGGTCTATGAGCTGTCGTTCCTGCAGGCCGAGGCCACGGAGCCTTCGGCGCTCGCCGGCGCGTGGCAATTGCCGGGTGAGCCCTGGGCCGGGCGGCTGGAAGGCTTTCAGAAGCTGTTTTTACTGGCTGACGAGCCTCCTGCAGGTGTGGCCCCGGCGCTGGGCAGTGCGCTCAAGCAACTGGTGCGTGCCGGCTGTTCGATTGGCGGGCTGTCGGCGGGCGTCTATCCGCTTGCGCAGCTTGGCCTGCTGGATGGCTACCGGGCCGCCGTGCACTGGCGCTGGCAGGACGACTTTGCCGAGCGTTTCCCCAAGGTCATCGCCACCAGCCATTTGTTCGATTGGGACCGGGATCGCCTGACCGCCTGTGGTGGCATGTCGGTGCTCGACCTGCTGCTGGCGGTGCTGTCCCGTGATCATGGCGCCGAACTGGCCGGTGCGGTGTCCGAAGAGCTGGTGGTCGAGCGCATTCGCGAAGGCGGCGAGCGTCAGCGCATTCCGCTGCAGAACCGTCTGGGCTCCAGCCATCCCAAGCTGACCCAGGCGGTGCTACTGATGGAAGCCAACATCGAAGAGCCATTGACCACCGACGAAATCGCCCAGCACGTGTGCGTGTCTCGTCGTCAGCTGGAGCGGATCTTCAAGCAGTACCTCAACCGTGTGCCCAGTCAGTATTACCTGGAGCTGCGCCTGAACAAGGCGCGCCAGATGCTGATGCAGACCAGCAAGTCAATCATTCAGATCGGACTTTCGTGCGGTTTTTCCTCGGGGCCGCACTTCTCCAGCGCCTACCGCAATTTCTTCGGTGCCACGCCGCGCGAAGACCGCAATCAGCGACGCAGCAGCAGCCCGTTCGAACTTTCCCCTGTGCCTGCCGAGCGCGGTTGATTATCTTGTCGCGATAGAAGTGCTGCCGCGACAGCTCAGGTCCAGACAGGCCCGCCTCAATCCGTTTAAACTGCGCCTTTGTGACGCAAATTGTCGCATTGCCGAAAACCTAGAAAAAACCCGGTTTTGCGCTGTAACAAGTTGTCGCCTGGCGGCAAGGCCGAACACAAATCAGTCCTTACAATCTTTCCATCGCTCGCCAGTTTCAGGCAGGCGTTCCTCATCAGGAGACTCCGATGTCCGTTGAGCATGCTGCGGTGCAACGCGCCGATTTCGACCAGGTAATGGTCCCCAATTACGCCCCGGCCGGGTTCATCCCTGTGCGCGGTGCGGGCTCCCGGGTCTGGGATCAGGCGGGGCGCGAACTGGTGGATTTCTCGGGCGGTATCGCCGTCAACGTATTGGGCCACTGCCACCCGGCGCTGGTCGGTGCCTTGACCGAGCAGGCCAATAACCTCTGGCATGTGTCCAACGTCTTCACCAACGAGCCGACCCTGCGTCTGGCGAAAAAGCTGGTGGATGCGACGTTCGCCGAGCGCGTGTTCTTCTGTAACTCCGGTGCTGAAGCCAACGAAGCCGCCTTCAAGCTGGCACGCCGTGTGGCGCATGACCAGTACGGTCCGGAAAAGTACGAAATCATCGCGGCGCTGAACAGCTTTCATGGCCGTACCCTGTTCACCGTCAGCGTGGGTGGGCAGCCGAAGTACTCCGATGGTTTCGGGCCGAAGATCACCGGCATCAGCCATGTTCCGTACAACGACCTCGATGCACTGAAGGCTGCTGTTACCGACAAGACCTGTGCCGTGGTGCTGGAGCCGATTCAGGGCGAGGGCGGTGTTCTGCCGGGTCAGCTGGAATACCTGCAAGGTGCGCGCAAGCTGTGTGACGAGCACAACGCCCTGCTGGTGTTCGATGAAGTGCAGAGCGGCATGGGCCGCAGCGGTCATCTGTTCGCCTACATGCATTACGGCGTGACCCCGGACATCCTTTCCAGCGCCAAGAGCATCGGCGGTGGTTTCCCGCTGGCGGCCATGTTGACCACTGAAAAGCTCGCCAGGCACTTCGCGGTCGGCGTCCACGGCACCACTTATGGCGGTAACCCGCTGGCCTGCGCGGTCGGTGAGGCGGTCATCGATGTGATCAATACGCCTGAAGTGCTGGCGGGCGTGCAGCGCAAGCATCAGCAGTTCAAGACCCGTCTGGAAAGCATCGGCCAGCAATACGGCGTGTTCAGCGAAGTGCGCGGTCTGGGTCTGCTGATCGGTTGCGTGTTGTCCGATGCCTGGAAAGGCAAGGCCAAGGACATCTTCAATGCGGCCGAGGCCCAGGACCTGATGATCCTGCAGGCCGGCCCTGACGTGATTCGTTTTGCGCCGAGCCTGGTGATTGAAGACGCAGACATCGAAGAGGGCCTGAACCGCTTCGAACGCGCCATCGCCAAACTGACATCCTGATTCGATGGCAGCCTTGCGGTGCCCGCCTGATGGCGGACGCCGCACCTGTTTCCTGCGCCATGCGGCCTGACGTCGTGTGGTGCTTTTACTAGCGCCGGTCGTAAAGGCTGGTCGATCTACAAGGAGTGGCACCATGCTGGTAATGCGCCCTGCGCAAATGGCTGACCTGGCCGAGGTTCAACGCCTCGCTGCCGACAGCCCTATCGGTGTCACGTCCTTGCCCGACGATGCTGGCCGCCTGACCGACAAGATCGGCTCGTCGGAGGCGTCTTTTGCCGCCGAGGTCAGCTTCAACGGCGAAGAAACCTACTTCTTCGTGCTCGAAGACAGCGAAAGCGGCAAGCTGGTGGGCTGCTCGGGCATCGTCGCCTCGGCGGGCTACTCCGAGCCGTTCTACAGTTTTCGTAACGAAACCTTCGTGCATGCTTCCCGCGAACTGAAGATTCATAACAAGATTCACGTGCTGTCGCAGTGTCATGACCTGACCGGCAACAGTCTGTTGACCAGTTTTTACGTGGTCCCGGAGCTGGTCGGCACGGCATGGTCGGAGCTCAATTCGCGCGGTCGCCTGCTGTTTGTCGCCAGTCACCCCGAGCGCTTTGCCGATTCGGTGGTGACCGAGATCGTCGGTTACAGCGATGAGCAGGGCGACTCACCGTTCTGGGATGCCATCGGGCGCAACTTCTTCGATATCAATTACGCCGCTGCCGAGCGCCTGTGCGGGCTGAAAAGCCGGACCTTCCTCGCCGAGCTCATGCCGCATTACCCGATCTACGTGCCACTGCTGCCCGACGCAGCGCAGGAAGCCATGGGACAGGTGCATCCGCGCGCGCAGATCACCTTCGACATCCTGATGCGCGAGGGCTTTGAAACCGATCACTACATCGACATCTTCGACGGTGGACCGACGCTGCACGCGCGGGTGTCCGGGATTCGTTCGATTGCCCAGAGCCGCCTGGTTCCGGTCAAGGTCGAGCCTGGGCAAGGCAGCGATGTCGGCAAGGGCGGGCGTCTGTATCTGATCGCCAATGGCCTGTTGCAGGACTACCGCGCGGTGCTGCTGGAACTGGACTGGGCGCCCGGCAGGCCGGTGGTGCTGAGCCTCCAGGCTGCCGACGCCCTGGGTGTTGGTGAAGGTGCCAGTGTGCGGATTGTCGCGGTCTGAACCGGACGTTCGATAGCTGATTAGCGAGTTTCAAGGCTCTTGATGAGCCGCTGAGGAGATAACATGATCGTTCGTCCTGTACGCAGCAGCGACCTGCCCGCGTTGATCGAGCTGGCGCGTAGCACCGGCGCCGGTCTGACGACTCTGCCCGCCAATGAGCAGCGTCTGGCGCACCGGGTAGGCTGGGCTGAAAAGACCTTTCGCGGCGAAGCCGAGCGCGGCGATGCCGATTACCTGTTCGTGCTTGAAGATGACGACGGCCGGGTGGTGGGTATTTCCGCCATCGCCGGAGCGGTCGGTCTGCGCGAGCCCTGGTACAACTACCGGGTCGGTCTGACCGTCAGCGCTTCACAGGAGCTGAACATCTACCGGGAAATTCCGACCCTGTTCCTGGCCAACGACCTGACCGGCAATTCCGAGCTGTGCTCGCTGTTCCTGCACAGTGATTCGCGTAACGGCCTCAACGGCCGCCTGCTGTCCAAGGCGCGCATGCTGTTCATCGCCGAATTCCCCAGTCTGTTCGGCAACAAGATCATTGCTGAAATGCGCGGCATGTCCGATGAGCAGGGCCGTTCGCCGTTCTGGGAAAGTCTGGGGCGGCATTTCTTCAAGATGGAGTTCAGCCAGGCCGATTACCTGACCGGCGTAGGCAACAAGGCATTCATCGCCGAACTGATGCCCAAGTTTCCGTTGTACAGCTGCTTTCTTTCCGAAGACGCACGCAACGTGATCGGTCGGGTGCATGCCGACACCGAGCCTGCGCTGACCATGCTCAAGAGCGAAGGCTTTTCGTATCAGGGTTATGTCGACATCTTCGATGCCGGCCCGGCCATCGAGTGCGAGACCGGCAAGATTCGCGCAATCAAGGACAGCCAGGCGCTGGTGCTGGCCATCGGCACGCCAGGTGACGACGCTCCACAGTTCCTGATCTACAACCGCAAGCGTGAAGACTGCCGCGTCACGGTAGGCGCTGCGCGTTTTGCCGCCGGTACGCTGGTCGTCGCTCCGCAAACCGCCAAGCGGCTGCGCATGAGTGCGGGCGACAATGTGCGCGCGGTGCCCTTGTCTGCGGCGCGGGAGGGCGTTTGATGAGTAGCCTTTACATCGCAGGCGCGTGGCAGGACGGGCAGGGTGAGGTAGTCAATTCGCTGAACCCAGTGACCCAGCAAGTGCTGTGGTCCGGGCGTGGGGCGAGCGCCGCGCAGGTCGAGCAGGCGCTGCAGGCGGCGCGTCAGGCATTTCCCGCCTGGGCGCTGCTGTCTCTGGATCAGCGCATCGCGGTACTGGAGGCCTTCGCTGCACGGCTCAAACATCACGCCGACGCGCTGGCGCACTGCATCGGTGAAGAGACCGGCAAACCGTTGTGGGAATCAGCGACCGAAGTGACCAGCATGGTCAACAAGATTGCCATCTCGGTGCAGAGCTATCGCGAACGAACCGGCGAAAAGAGCGGGCCACTGGGCGACGCCACTGCGGTACTGCGCCACAAGCCGCACGGCGTGGTCGCCGTGTTCGGCCCGTACAACTTTCCCGGGCATCTGCCCAACGGCCATATCGTCCCGGCCTTGCTGGCGGGCAACGTGGTGCTGTTCAAACCCAGCGAACTGACACCGAAAGTCGCTGAGCTGACCGTCAAGTGCTGGATCGAAGCCGGGCTGCCTGCCGGGGTCCTGAACCTGCTGCAGGGCGGTCGTGAAACCGGTATCGCGCTGGCAGCCAATCCGGGTATCGACGGCCTGTTCTTCACCGGCTCGAGCCGGACCGGCAATGCGCTGCATCAGCAGTTCGCCGGTCGGCCGGACAAGATCCTTGCGCTGGAAATGGGCGGTAACAACCCGTTGATCGTCGATCAGGTTCAGGACATCGATGCAGCGGTGTACACCATCATTCAGTCCGCTTTCATTTCTGCCGGCCAGCGCTGCACCTGTGCGCGTCGTCTGCTGGTGCCCGAAGGCGACTGGGGTGATGCCTTGCTGGCACGACTGGTGGGCGTCAGCGCAACTATCGAAGCCGGCGCGTTCGATCAACAGCCTGCGCCGTTCATGGGCTCGGTGATTTCGCTGGAGGCTGCACGCGCCTTGCTCGACGCGCAGCGCAATCTGCTCGCCAACGGCGCGCTGACCCTGCTGGAAATGCGTCAGCCGCAGCCCGGTTCGGCGCTGCTGACGCCGGGCATTATCGATGTCAGCGCGGTGCCCGATCGACCCGACGAAGAGCTGTTTGGCCCGCTGCTGCAGGTCATCCGCTACTCCGGTTTCGACGCCGCCATCGCCGAAGCCAACGCCACCCGTTATGGCCTGGCGGCAGGTCTGCTCTCTGACTCCGAAGCGCGCTATCAGCAGTTCTGGCTGCACAGCCGTGCCGGGATCGTCAACTGGAACAAGCCGTTGACCGGAGCCGCCAGCAGCGCGCCGTTCGGCGGGGTAGGTGCCTCGGGCAACCACCGCGCCAGCGCCTATTATGCGGCCGATTACTGCGCCTATCCGGTGGCTTCGCTGGAAGCCGGCAGCCTGACGCTGCCTGCGACACTGACCCCCGGTATCAGGCTGAGCTGACAGTGCGCACGATTGCTTATAAAAACAGATCCACGGAGCCTTGCCGATGAAGTCCTGTGAAGTGAATTTTGACGGTCTGGTCGGGCCAACCCACAACTACGGCGGGTTGTCCTACGGTAACGTTGCCTCCCAGAGTAACAGCCAGCAAAGCGCCAACCCGCGTGAGGCGGCGCTGCAAGGCCTGGCGAAAATGAAAGCGCTGATGGACCTGGGTTTTACCCAAGGCGTACTGGCACCGCAGGAACGTCCTGATGTGTCCGGCCTGCGCCGTCTGGGCTTCACCGGCAGCGATGAGCAGGTGATTGAAAAAGCGGCCCGTCAGGACATGCCGTTGCTGGTCGCCAGTTGCTCGGCATCCAGCATGTGGGTGGCCAACGCGGCCACGGTCAGCCCCAGTGCCGACACTGCCGATGGGCGCGTGCATTTCACGGCCGCCAACCTCAACTGCAAATACCACCGCAGCATCGAGCATCCGACCACCACCCGCGTGCTCGGCGCGATGTTCGCGGATGCAAAGCATTTCGCTCATCACCCTGCGTTGCCGGCTGTCGCGCAGTTTGGCGATGAAGGCGCTGCCAACCACACCCGTTTCTGTCGTGATTACGGCGAGGCCGGTGTCGAGTTCTTCGTGTTTGGCCGCAGTGCCTTCGACACGCGCTACCCGGCGCCGCAGAAGTATCCGGCGCGTCAGACCCTTGAGGCGTCACGCGCCGTTGCGCGGCTGCACGGTCTGAGTGAGGCCGGCGTGGTCTATAGTCAGCAGAACCCGGCGGTCATTGATCAGGGTGTGTTCCATAACGATGTGATTGCGGTCGGCAACGGTGAGGTCTTGTTCTATCACCAGGACGCATTTCTCAATACCGAGCCGATGCTCGATGAGCTGCGCGACAAACTCAGTCGTGTCGGCGGGCAGTTGCGGGCGATTTGCGTACCGCGTGCCGAGGTCTCGGTTCAGGATGCCGTGCGCTCCTACCTGTTCAATAGCCAGCTGTTGTCGCGGCACGATGGCTCGATGTTGTTGATCGTGCCGCAGGAGTGCCAGGCTAACGCGAATGTCTGGGCTTATCTGCAACGACTGATCGCCGATGACAGCCCGGTTGCCGAGGTCAAGGTGTTCGACCTCAAGCAAAGCATGCAGAACGGCGGTGGTCCAGCCTGCCTGCGCTTGCGGGTGGCGCTCAACGACACCGAGCTGGCGGCGGTGAATTCGGGGGTGATCATGACGGCGCCGTTGTACGAAACGTTGACGCAGTGGGTCGACAGGCACTACCGGGACCGCATGAGTGAAAGCGATCTGGCCGACCCCCGATTGCTCAACGAATGCCGCACGGCATTGGATGAACTGACGCAAATCCTTAAACTGGGCGCGGTTTATCCGTTTCAACTGAATTGAAGCATCCTGCGCGTCGGGCCACTGTCCGGCGCACTATTTCCTTTATAGAGAGCATTTTTATATGAGCGACGCCCTGCAACTGATCCTTGAAGACGCTGATGGCACCCAGCTGGAAACGTCCTGCACCCGCGTTGCCGTCATCTGGCAGGGCAAGGAATTGTGGATTCAGCAGGATGGCCGCGGCCAGTTGCTGATCGGCGTTGACGTCGAAGAAGATGATGCCGAATACGCCAACCTGCTGCTGCGTCCGCTGGCGACCAACCTGGTCAGCCTGCAACTGGAAATGGAGCCGGCCGACATGGGCGTCGAGGAAGACGGTCACGTTCACGGCCCTGACTGCAACCACTAAGGAAGCGCGGCATGCTCGCCCTCGGCAAACTGCTTGAACTGACCCTGGCTGGACGTGAGCCGGCGGAGAAGACTCAACTGACCGTCGAAGGCGTGCGCATGCGCTGGATGGGCGAGGGCGCACTGGAAGTCCGCCCGCCAGAGGCTCGTGACAATGGCACTGACCTGCTGCTGTCTGCCGGTATCCACGGCAACGAGACTGCACCCATCGAGCTGCTGGATGAATTGATCCGCAGTATTGCGCGCGGCGACCTGAAACCGCGCGCACGTATTCTGTTCTTGTTCGGCAATCCCGACGCCATGCGACGCGGGGCGCGTTTTGTCGAGCAGGATGTCAATCGGCTGTTCAACGGCCGTCATCTGCAAAGCGGTGGCGCCGAGGCGTTGCGGGCCTGCGAGCTGGAACGACTGGCTGCCAGCTTTTTCAGCCTGCCGGAGCGTTATCGGCTGCATTACGATCTGCACACCGCCATCCGTGGTTCGGCCATCGAGCAGTTCGCGCTGTACCCGTGGAGGGAAGGACGTCAGCATTCCCGGCTCGAGCTTGCCAGGCTACGAGCGGCGGGCATGAGTGCGGTGTTGCTGCAGAACAAGCCGTCCATTGTGTTCAGCGCCTACACCCACGATCAATTGGGGGCCGAGGCTTTCACTCTGGAACTGGGCAAGGCGCGGCCGTTCGGGCAGAACCAGCAGGTCAATCTTGGGCCGCTGCGCTTGTGTCTTGAGCAGCTCATCGAGGGCACCGAACCCGAGCGTGATGACGATCTTGAAGGGTTGCAACTGTTCAACGTGGCGCGGGAAGTGATCAAGCGCACCGATGCGTTCACCTTCAACCTGGCCGATGACGTCGAGAACTTCTCCCCGCTGGAAAAGGGCTACGTGCTGGCCGAAGACGCGGGTGGTTCACGCTGGGTAGTGGAGGAAGAGGGCGCGAGGATCATCTTCCCCAACCCCAAGGTCAAAAACGGCCTGCGGGCGGGGATTCTGATCGTACCCACTGATGCGGACAGCCTCGGCTGATCGCTCGGCACCCTCAGGACCTGACGCAGAGCGTCCAGAACGATAGGTGTCCGGGAGAACACCTACCGATGCTGCGTCTCAGCAGGCCGCTTTCTGCTGTGCATCCAGACGGCGCAGGCTGCGTACCTTGTTCAGGGTGTCGGCGCAGGTCTTGGCTGCTTCTTCGCCCTTATGCACGAAGTGATCGAAGAAGAACTTCTGATGCTCTTCGCCGGCATGGAAGTGATGCGGTGTCAGGACCACGGAGAACACCGGTACTTCGGTTTCCAGCTGGACCTGCATCAGCGCGCTGACCACTGACTGCGCGACGAATTCGTGACGATAGATGCCGCCGTCCACTACCAGTGCGGCGCCGACGATGCCGGCGTAGCGGCCGGTATTGGCCAGCAGTTTTGCATGCAGCGGGATTTCAAAGGCGCCGCCCACTTCAAAGATGTCGATATCGCTTTCGGCGTAGCCCTGATGGGCCATCTCGGCGATGAAACCTTTACGGCTCTGGTCGACGATATCCTTGTGCCAGCAGGCCTGGATGAACGCGACACGCTCGTTTGCGTGGCTTTTGCTTTTGCTGTCGATTGCAGTTGGTTGCACGTGTTCTGACTCCTGTTTATGGAAAAAACAGGGCGTTTGGATCGAAAGGGATTCAAGCTGCGTAGGAAAGCCTCCTGAACGATGTCGTTCATGGATAGGTTTTACAGACGTTCTTGTTGACGCCAATCCCGCTCTCTCTTCATCCGGACTATGACCGTCGGCCCCGGAATCACACCGGGTCTGCTGACCTTACAGATCGCGGCCAACGCCACGACCCCCAAGCGCTCGCGGGCTAGACGCATTGCGCGTCATTACCGCCGGTGGGGAATTACACCCCGCCCTGAGAACGTTGCCGTCACTTTACGTGGCCGGCGCGAGATTTTTATCATAGTTCGCTGGATCATGCATGGACACTTTCGTACGGTATACCTGCCTTTTTCTTATAAGGGGTCGGAGTATCGAGAGCGGCGGCGCTTGATTATCATGTACCGCGTCGTCAGTAATGCCTTGTTGCAAGCCAAAGGTTGCATGCATTATCGATCTTCAACTTCAGGGAGCTTTTTCGTGACTGTCATCGATCTGCGCAGCGACACAGTGACTCTGCCCACGGCCGGCATGCTTGATGCCATGGCACGTGCGCCCGTTGGCGATGACGTCTACGGCGAGGACCCTACCGTCAACCTGCTCGAAGCAACGCTTGCCGGACGCCTCGGGTTTGATGCCGCGCTGTTCGTGCCGTCGGGCACCATGAGCAATCTGCTGGCACTGATGGCGCACTGTGAACGTGGCGATGAGTACATCGTCGGTCAGCAGGCCCACACCTATAAATACGAAGGTGGCGGTGCGGCAGTGCTGGGCTCCATTCAGCCACAGCCGCTGGAGGTACAGGCCGACGGTTCTCTGGACCTGCAGCAGGTGCTCGACGCCATCAAGCCCGATGACTTTCACTTCGCCCGCACGCGCCTGCTGGCCCTGGAAAACACCATGCAGGGCAAAGTGCTGCCCCTGGACTACCTAGCTGCCGCGCGTACCCTGACCCTGGAAAAGGGGCTCGCTCTCCATCTTGACGGCGCACGGCTGTACAACGCCTCGGTCAGGCTGGGTGTCGATGTCCGCGAGATCACCCGGCACTTCGATTCGGTTTCGGTCTGTCTCTCCAAGGGGCTGGGCGCGCCGATCGGCTCGGTGCTGTGCGGTTCGCAGCCATTGATCGCCAAGGCCCGCCGCTTGCGCAAGATGCTCGGCGGTGGCATGCGTCAGGCTGGAGGGCTGGCGGCGGCAGGGCTCTACGCGCTGGATCATCAGGTCGAGCGGTTGGCGGACGACCATGCCAACGCGGCGTTTCTGGCTGAAGGCCTGAGCGGGCTCGGCTACGCTGTCGAGCCGGTGCAGACCAATATGGTCTATGTGCAGATCGGCGAGCGCGCGGCATCGCTCAAAGCGTTCTGCGCCGAGCATGGCATCGTACTCACGGCCGCGTCGCGGCTGCGCATGGTGACCCACCTGAACGTGTCGCGCGCTCAGATCGAACAGGTCATCGCCGCATTCGCAGCCTTTGAACACCCATGACATGCCGATAATCCAGTTACTTGTTTCTATCGCACAAACACACTGTACCGAGGGCGCAACGCCTATATAATGCGGCCCTTTGCCGTCGCTACGTCATTTGACGTTTTGCACTTGCCTCTGGCCGCAGTCTCCGTGGAAGAACCTATGAAAAGCGCAGAAATCCGTGAAGCCTTCCTTGGCTTCTTCGAAGAGCAAGGCCACACCCGTGTCGCTTCAAGCTCCTTGATTCCGGGCAATGACCCAACCCTGCTGTTCACCAACGCAGGCATGAACCAGTTCAAGGATTGCTTCCTGGGCCAGGAAAAGCGCGCCTACACCCGCGCCGTTACCAGTCAGAAATGCGTGCGTGCCGGTGGCAAGCACAACGACCTGGAAAACGTCGGCTATACCGCTCGTCACCATACTTTTTTCGAAATGCTGGGCAACTTCAGCTTCGGTGACTATTTCAAGCGTGATGCCATCACCTACGCCTGGACCTTCCTGACCTCCGAAAAATGGCTCAACCTGCCCAAGGAAAAACTCTGGGTCACGGTATACGCCACTGACGACGAAGCCTACGACATCTGGACCAAGGAGATCGGCGTACCTGCCGAGCGCATGGTCCGTATTGGCGACAACAAAGGCGCACCGTACGCCTCCGATAACTTCTGGACCATGGGCGACACCGGCCCGTGCGGTCCTTGCAGCGAGATTTTCTTCGATCACGGCCCGGAAATCTGGGGCGGCCCGCCAGGCTCGCCGGAAGAAGACGGCGACCGTTACATCGAGATCTGGAACAACGTATTCATGCAGTTCAACCGGACTGCAGATGGCGTGCTGCACCCGCTGCCAGCGCCATCGGTCGATACCGGCATGGGCCTGGAGCGCGTCAGTGCGGTCCTGCAGCACGTGCATTCCAACTATGAAATCGACCTGTTCCAGAGCCTGCTGGCTGCGTCGGCCAAGGCCATCGGTTGCAGCAATGACAACCAGGCTTCGCTGAAAGTCGTGGCTGACCACATTCGCTCGTGCGGCTTCCTGATCGCCGACGGCGTGCTGCCCTCCAACGAAGGGCGTGGTTATGTGCTGCGCCGCATCATTCGTCGCGCCTGCCGTCACGGCAACAAGCTGGGTGCCAAGGGCAGCTTCTTCTACCAGATCGTTGCCGCGCTGGTTGCCGAGATGGGGTCTGCGTTCCCTGAGCTGGTGCAGCAGCAGTCGCACATCGAACGCGTACTGAAAGGCGAAGAAGAGCAGTTCGCCAAGACCCTCGAGCAAGGTCTGAAAATTCTCGAGCAGGATCTGGCCGACCTCAAAGGCACCGTGGTTCCGGGCGAAGTGGTGTTCAAGCTGTACGACACCTACGGTTTCCCGATGGACCTGACCGGCGACATCGCCCGCGAGCGCAACCTGACCCTGGACGAAGCAGGCTTCGAGCGTGAAATGGACGCCCAGCGCGTGCGCGCCCGTTCGGCCAGTTCGTTCGGCATGGATTACAACAGCCTGGTCAAGGTCGATGTGGCCACGCAGTTCACCGGTTACTCGGCGACCACTGGCAGCGCCAGCGTCGTGGCCCTCTATAAGGAAGGCCAGTCGGTTTCTCACCTGAATGAAGGCGAAGAGGGCGTGGTGATTCTCGACATCACCCCGTTCTACGCCGAGTCGGGCGGTCAGATCGGTGACAGCGGTTTCCTGCTGGCCGGTGACGCGCGCTTTGACGTCAGTGATACCACCAAGACCGGTGGTGCGTTCCTGCACCACGGCGTTGTGGCGTCCGGCAGCCTGAGCGTTGGCGCGCAGGTTGAAACACAAGTGGCTGATGAAGTTCGCGATGCAACCAAATTGAACCATTCGGCCACTCACTTGCTGCACGCCGCATTGCGTCAGGTGCTGGGTGAGCACGTTCAGCAGAAAGGCTCGCTGGTCGACAGTCAGCGTCTGCGCTTCGACTTCAGCCATTTCGAAGCGATCAAGCCCGAGCAACTGCGCGCGCTGGAAGATATCGTCAACGCCGAGATTCGCAAGAATACCGAGGTAATGACCGAAGAAACCGATATCGACACGGCGAAGAAGAAGGGTGCCATGGCGCTGTTCGGCGAGAAGTACGGCGACAGCGTTCGCGTACTGAGCATGGGCGGCGAGTTTTCCGTCGAGCTGTGTGGTGGCATTCACGCCAGCCGCACCGGTGACATCGCGCTGTTCAAGATCGTCAGTGAGGGCGGTGTTGCAGCAGGCGTGCGTCGTATCGAGGCCGTCACCGGCGCTGCGGCCCTGGCCTGGCTGAATTCGGCCGAAGATCAACTCAAGGAAGCCGCGACGCTGGTCAAAGGCAATCGCGACAACCTGCTGGACAAGCTGACGGCGGTGATTGAACGCAACCGTCTGCTGGAAAAACAACTGGAACAACTGCAGGCCAAGGCAGCCAGTGCCGCCGGTGACGACCTGTCGTCAGCTGCGCTGGATGTCAAAGGGGTCAAGGTTCTGGCCACGCGCCTGGATGGTCAGGACGGCAAGGCGCTGTTGGCGCTTGTCGATCAGTTGAAGAACAAGCTCGGCCGCGCAGTGATCCTGCTCGGCAGTGTTCATGAGGACAAGGTTGTCTTGGTCGCAGGCGTGACCAAGGACCTGACTGGCCAACTCAAAGCCGGTGATTTGATGAAGCAGGCAGCTGCCGCCGTAGGTGGTAAAGGTGGTGGCCGTCCTGACATGGCTCAAGGCGGTGGTGTCGATGCCGGTGCGCTGGATTCAGCGCTGGCACTGGCCGTTCCTTTTGTAGAGCAGGGTATCTGAGTCGGGTCAGCGGGCCTGCCGCACACCGGCAGGCCGTACTTGAACTCGAATGTTAATGGGTGCTCTTAACGGGATTTGAGGCGGCTTTGAGATGGCTTTAATCGTACAGAAATTTGGCGGCACCTCCGTGGGCTCTGTAGAGCGCATCGAGCAGGTGGCCGACAAGGTCAAGAAATTCCGTGAGGCGGGTGACGACCTGGTGGTCGTACTGTCGGCCATGAGCGGTGAAACCAATCGTCTGATCGAGCTGGCCAGGCAGATCAGTGATCAGCCGGTTCCCCGTGAACTGGATGTCATTGTCTCAACGGGCGAGCAGGTCACCATCGCGCTGCTGGCGATGGCCTTGATGAAACGTGGCGTTCCTGCGGTGTCCTACACCGGCAATCAGGTGCGTATTCTCACCGACAGCGCGCACAACAAGGCGCGCATCCTGCAGATCGACGACCAGAAGATCCGCTCCGACCTGAAAGCGGGTCGCGTGGTGGTGGTCGCCGGCTTCCAGGGTGTCGATGAGCACGGCAACATCACGACCCTCGGGCGTGGTGGCTCGGACACAACCGGTGTTGCCCTGGCGGCGGCGCTGAAAGCGGACGAGTGCCAGATCTACACCGACGTCGATGGCGTCTACACCACTGATCCGCGCGTCGTGTCGCAGGCCCAGCGCCTCGACAAGATCACCTTCGAAGAGATGCTGGAAATGGCCAGCCTCGGTTCCAAGGTGCTGCAGATCCGTGCGGTCGAATTCGCCGGCAAATACAATGTCCCGCTGCGCGTTCTGCACAGCTTCAAAGAGGGGCCGGGCACCCTTATTACAATCGATGAAGAGGAATCCATGGAACAGCCGATCATTTCCGGCATCGCCTTCAACCGCGATGAAGCCAAGCTGACCATCCGTGGCGTGCCAGACACCCCCGGCGTGGCGTTCAAGATTCTCGGCCCGATCAGCGCGGCCAATATCGAAGTGGACATGATCGTGCAGAACGTCTCGCACGATAACACCACCGATTTCACCTTCACGATCCATCGCAACGACTATCAGGCGGCCTTGCAGGTGCTTGAAGCTACCGCACGTGAAATCAGCGCGCGTGAAGTCTCCGGCGATACCAAGATCGCCAAGGTGTCCATCGTCGGCGTCGGCATGCGCTCGCATGCCGGCGTTGCCAGTCGCATGTTCGAAGCGCTGGCCAAGGAGAGCATCAATATCCAGATGATCTCCACATCGGAAATCAAGGTTTCCGTGGTCATCGAAGAGAAATACCTGGAGTTGGCTGTGCGCGCACTGCACACGGCCTTTGAGCTGGATGCTCCGCGGCAGGGTGAATGACCCTGTCATCGAAGGGCGCGGCGTGACCGCGTCTTTCGGGTGCTGCGCAGAAGGGCTTTTGTTTTCTTTGCGTTAGTCGATATACAGGTAGTGGTCATGGCGTTTTGCTAGTGTCACTGCCTATAGGTTGCAGACTGTTGTCCCTGAATAAAGGCGTAAGGAGAAAAGTATGCTGATTCTGACTCGTCGGTGCGCGGAAAGCCTGATCATTGGGGATGGTGAAATCACTGTCACCGTGCTCGGAGTGAAGGGTAATCAGGTGCGTATTGGTGTCAATGCGCCCAAGGAAGTCGCTGTCCACCGTGAAGAGATTTACCTGCGTATCAAGAAAGAGAAGGACGAAGAACCAAGCCATTAATTTTTATTGAATTTTTGGTTTGCAAACGGGGAAAAGGGTGGTTATTATACGCCCCGTGTTGCGGAGAGCTGGCCGAGTGGCCGAAGGCGCTCCCCTGCTAAGGGAGTACACCTCAAAAGGGTGTCGGGGGTTCGAATCCCCCGTTCTCCGCCATTATTTATGTAGTGCGTAAAACTGGGCTTGATCTGTAAGTTGTTGAATTTACTAGAAAAAGTGCTTGACTAAACAGTTTTACGACCTATAATGCGCGGCACCAACACATGCACTCGTAGCTCAGCTGGATAGAGTACTCGGCTACGAACCGAGCGGTCACAGGTTCGAATCCTGTCGAGTGCACCATTTAAAGTTGTTTGAAGTGTTGTAAGCAATTACAAGGTTTCCGATAACTGGCTCCAACCAGAGGTGATCTGGTCTAAAAACACCAATGCACTCGTAGCTCAGCTGGATAGAGTACTCGGCTACGAACCGAGCGGTCACAGGTTCGAATCCTGTCGAGTGCACCATACAAACGAAAAGCCCACATCGAAAGATGTGGGCTTTTTGCTTTCTAGCGTTTTCCTTTAACGCATCCGTGCTCGTCGAACGTCACCTTATTGCTGCGGCCTTTTTTCTGGTTGTACACATAATGCAATTCGCCGTTGCGGTTGGTGATCTTGTCGGGGCGCCCCAGCAGGCTCTCCACATCACGCTGCGTCATGCCGGGAGGAGTGCGCTGGTTGATGATCGCAGCCCGGCGCTGTTCGGCGCTCAAGCGGTTGCCGCAGCCATCATCGCGTGTGCCCACCACGACAACTGTCTGTTCTGCCGGTTTTCCGCGCGCGGTTTGTGCAGTACTGGCGGGCGGCAGCACGTCGATACGGGTTCCCGGTGGTGCATTGAAGGCTCTCTGCAGACGGGTACTGTGCCCATCCGGGCAGCCCAGGGTGGTAAACGTAATCTTTCCGGATGCATCCTCGCAGCGATGAACGTTGCTGGCGGTTGCAGCGGCAGGAAGGCAGAGCAGGGCGCTCCACAGCAGCAGATGATTGGCAGGTCGCATGCTCAAGGTCCTCCGTGACGGGTGTCAGCAAAGGCTAACTGCCGTCTTTGGGCGGGGCGAGCGTGTTTTGTTGGCTGAATGTGACGTCGAACTCTGGCTGGCTTACGGAGTTGTGCAGGTTTGCGCTGCAAACGGTTGTTCTGAGCTGAATTTTCTCGCGTGCGCTTCGCTCAAAGCGGTGTATCATTGCGCCCGTCAGCCCCGCCGGGGCTTGTGGAACACCTCCATGGACATACCCAGTCGTTACTCGATAATGTTTTTCAACAATCATGAATTAACTGATTGATCTCCCGGCGTGCTCCGCTGCTGGGAGTGGAGTTCGCCTATGACCGAAAGAGAAGTAAAAAAAACGCAGGAAAGCTTGCAGGATCGCCTGGCTCAGGTCGTCGATCTGCTGCAGCGCCAGCGTATTGTTGAAGACCTGACCCACCGTCAGGAAGGTCAACATCAGGACCGCGTAGAAAACCTGGTTCACCGGCAGAACCTCGTCGAGTTGCAACGCAAGCTCGAAGACCTTCACTCTGCCGACGTCGCTTATATCCTTGAAGCCTTGCCCCTGGAAGACCGTCTGACCGTCTGGCAGCTGGTCAAGGCCGATCGCGATGGCGATATTCTTCTCGAAGTATCCGATTCCGTTCGTGAAACCCTGATCGCCGACATGGACGATCATGAGTTGCTCGCGGCGGCACGGGACATGGACGCCGACGAACTGGCCGACCTTGCTCCCGAGTTGCCCCGCGACGTCGTTCACGAGCTCATGGAAACACTGGATTCACAGCAGCGTGAGCGCGTGCGGTCGGCCCTGTCTTATGACGAGGATCAGGTCGGTGCGCTGATGGACTTCGAGATGGTGACGATCCGTGAGGATGTCAGCCTTGAAGTCGTGCTGCGCTACCTGCGCAGGCTCAAGGAGCTGCCCGGTCACACCGACAAACTGTTCGTAGTCGATTCCGAGGGCGTGCTCAAGGGCGTGCTGCCGATCAAGCGTCTGCTGGTCAATGATCCGGAGAAGCAGGTTGGCGAAGTCATGGCCAACGATCCGGTCAGCTTTCACCCGGAAGACGATGCCTACGATGCGGCACAGGCGTTCGAGCGTTACGACCTTATCTCCACGCCGGTCGTGGACAAGAACGGCAAGCTCATCGGCCGTCTGACGATCGATGAAATGGTCGACCTGATCCGTGAGGAAAGCGAAAGCGAAGTCCTCAACATGGCGGGTCTGCGTGAAGAAGAAGACATCTTCGCGTCAGTATGGCGTTCTCTACGCAACCGCTGGGCCTGGCTGGCAGTCAACCTGGTAACCGCGTTTCTGGCCTCGCGTGTAATCGGCCTGTTCGAAGGCTCCATCGAGAAGCTGGTGGCGCTCGCTGCGCTGATGCCTATCGTGGCCGGTATCGGTGGCAACTCCGGTAATCAGACCATCACCATGATCGTGCGCGCGATGGCGCTGGACCAGGTCAATACCGGTAATACGGCGCGATTGCTGCGCAAGGAGCTGGCTGTTGGCCTGATCAACGGCCTGATATGGGGGGGGGTGATCGGCGTGGTCGCCTACTTGCTGTATGACAGCTGGTCGCTGGGTGTGGTCATGACCGCAGCCATGACGCTCAACCTGTTGCTGGCAGCGCTGATGGGCGTTTCCATTCCCATGGCGCTTTCCCGTCTGGGAAGAGATCCCGCGATGGGGGCAAGCGTCATGATTACGGCGATGACCGACAGCGGCGGCTTCTTCATCTTTCTCGGACTGGCGACGATCTTTCTGCTCTAAGCCTCGCGACTGCTACAGTCGTTTGAAATAAAGAAACCGCCATGATCAGGCGGTTTTTTTATGCTTCGGCCAAGTCTTCATGTCGCTGCGTAACGCAATAAGCCGACGACTAATAAAGAAAAAGACTACAAAAAGGCTACAACGAAAAAGGCCAGCTTTCGCTGGCCTTTGTCTGTTACGTCAAGTCTCAGGACTCTTCGGAAGCGAGTTCCGTGTCATGAGCAATCAGCGAAACAAGGGCGTTCTGTTGACGATGTGAAAGCTGACGAAAGCGCTGCAGCAGCTCGCGTTCGTGCAAGGACAGCTCAGGACTATCGAGGCGCAGGCTTGGTTCATCACCAAGAGCGCCTTCCTGAATCAGGCTTTGTTCGAGACGAGCGATGATTTCCGAGTTCATGCTGCGGTGATGATTCTTGGCTACCTCTTGCACGCGATTACGCATGCCGTCTGGTAGGCGAACGACGAACTTGTCAGCCGTGCGGCTGGAATAAGTAGCCTGTTTCATAGGGCTCATATATTTAACCGGTTAGTTCAGGGGAAGCGGTTCTAGCAAGTGGCCGCAAGATTGTCACAGTCAGACAATCATTTTGGCCAAATGTTCAACCGGGGTTCCAAGGGGCCGACATCATGCCGTATTACGTCGAATCCTTGGCGTCAATTCTGTGACAAATATTGACTCAGGTAGCGGCGTATTGCCAGCACCAATTATCAGAAATGCGAGCGAATTTGCAAAGTCATCGCATTTGTCCCCGGATAAAAGGGCACGCCACTGGCCTTTTTAGCTGTCATGGCCATTTGACTCTGAGTATGCGTCTAAATTCAGCGTGACCGAGGTTAGCCGACAAAGGGTTGGCTGCGGTGCAGGAAGGTTCTTTCGGAGGAGGGGAGATTCTGGATGCGAACGGTCAGACGACCGGGCAAATTGATGCAGGTAGCTTCGCTGTCAGCGAAGCACCGGGTCGAACTTGAAGCGACGACCGACGAACAACGCAACCACGAAGAGACTGGCGAACACACCGGCGGCGATATTTGCAGCGATACTCATGGCTTGTGCATTAACAGGAAGCAAAAGGTCGGCGACGACAGCCATGATCGCCAGGACCAGAAATGACAACGCGGATTTTGACATGGCTACTCTCTCTTGAAAGGGTCGTTGCGGGCGTTATCAGAAAACCCAGCGCTGTTCGGCGCGTGGAAACTGAAGTGACTCATCATCGTCATTGGCCAGCATCGCTGCGCTTGCAACGCGTTCAGTCATGATTGCCAGCTTTGGCGCCTGACTGATCTGGTGGTGGACAGGAGCAGGCGTGATGGCCTGAGCATCCTTGATACCAGAATCCTGGAAATGAAATGCAACCAGAGCCACCAGAGCTGCCGCGTTCAACGCTGAGAGAGTCTTGTTCATTTTCCAGTACCTGTGCCCGACCGTTTGGGATGAGATGTGTTCCACAGATATCAATAATGCAGTCTGCATGCCAATCAGAAAATGACAAAAATCCCTTATAAATCAATGGCTTATTAAAATAAAAAAAGTGCTCTACAGTGCGTTTTGCAATGATGGCTTTTTGGGGTATTGCAAATTGCATGATCGGTTTATGTGACCGTGTTTCCAGGCGACATCGGCTACAGGGTCGAAGGGCAATGACGACATGACAAAAGCGCCACATGCCGCTAAGATGCACGCCGTCCTCGCTGGCACCGATCGGTGTGTCGGCACGCAGTGTCTCAGTAGCTCAATTGGATAGAGCATCCCCCTCCTAAGGGGAAGGTTGGCAGTTCGAACCTGCCCTGGGACACCATATTTATGGGCTCTTCAGCTGAATCTGAGTTGCCCCATCCAAGCCCATGGGTGCATGGCGGGTGCAGCAGCGGGCCTTTCAGGGCTCCTTTGCTGTTGTCTATGAAGCGATTTTGCCCCAGTCCGCCGGAATTCATTGACCTACCCAGACACTCCGCGAATGAAGTCTTTGCGCGGAATCTCAGGTGCTGCATATAGGTCAGTCAAAATCAGCAATCTGGGTCAAAATCGTATCAGTGCCGACAGCTACTGATTTCATGCCCGAAATACGCCCGAGTTATCCTTGGGGCATTCAAAAATATGCTCGACTGGCTGGTGAGTTTTGAAAGCTTCCTGGGCATGCCGGTGGCGCGGTCCAACGCCTCAGTAAGAGCATCCGATGCGCAGCGCGCATTGCGATTGGTTCTGGAAACGATGTGGGTCGCTTCCGCTCAGTGTTAACGCCCAGAATTGACCGCCAAGAGAAGGTAGCTACATTGCACTGTGCAATGAATCGACTCGCTTTCCGCCTCTCCAGCGCATTGAATCTCGGCCGTCCATAGATGGATTCTGAGTAGCGGATCCACCAGATCGTCCAACGATTCGCGAATATAGCCAAAGGCAACACGCTGTATCGGCTATGAACTCGAACGCTTTGGCTGACAGAAGAGGTGCCGACCTGACGCTGCACAAAAAAAGAAAATCCTTCATTAGAGAATTATGCGGAACCAATCGGCACCTCGATGGGTCTAAGCGCCGCTAGAAGATTTTCAGTGGTTTGCTGACAAATAAAAATCGCATGAGCTTCTGACGTATCTTAGCAATTCGGGTGCCCGAGTTAATAAGAATGAGTAAACTAGCCAGTTTCAGATATTTGATTTCAAGGGATGAATTTTTAGATGAAAGATCTACGCATAGCGAACTGGTTACTCAGCCTCCCAGAAGAGTTCCAACTCAGCGAGAAGGAAGTAGATAACCATTTCGAGAGAGAAGATGGTCGAATCGAAGTTTTTTTAAAATCAATAAAAACGGTTTCACCTAGCACATCCAAAGAAAATGCCGAGAATATTCAAGCAACTCATGCTAGTAGTTTCTTAGAATTGTCTGGCTATAGATGGAATATATCAAAAAAAGCAGTCGCACAGGGGGAGCAATTTATCTCAACTCTAGAGCTTTGCGACCCAGACAAAAAATATTTTGTTGTATCTATAGTTGTAAGCCAGCTAGACGAAGCAATTCAAGTTACAGTCCATGACTATCTGTACGATGATGGTCGCGATGAGGCTAGAGCCATCTGCAATAGAATAGCTAAATCAATTAAGCGGGTTGTCTAGAAAAATATGAGATCGATAAATTTGACTGCAATGCCGTCTGTCTACATATCTTGAACGTAGCGTCATATAAAGTTCGATTATATGTAATAAGCTCTTAAAGCAATAACCGCTTGAAGGCAAGACTGCGCACTGCGCCGAATCCTAAACTTCGGTCTGATTCGAGGAAGTATTTCAAAATAGTGCAATCAATTATCTATTACGTAATCTTTTTTTTGAAATTTCATTATGCTAAAAATTAATGCGATTCACTCTGAAATTCAGCGCGAACAGACTTTAAAAAAGCAACGTAACTCTATAAGTGAAAGCAGTTATGAAAAAAGCGAGTGGTTTCACTATTTTCGAGTTGCTAGTAAGTATTAGCTTGTTTGCAATATTATCAATTACGCTAGTTTCAGCGATTCCAAGGCTAAAGGCTTATCGCGAAAAAAATAACACCAGTGAAGAGGTTGTAAAAGCTCTTTATCTTGCCAAACAAAAAGCGAGAAGCACCGGACTGCCTACGGGTATAGAGTTTTATGTAATAGATCGATGCTACAAAACGGCAGCTGGTAATATAAATTGCTTGCCTAATGACATACCTTGGAAGGTGACGAGTACAACCGGCGAGCTGAATAATGAGCAACAGATAATTTTCTACGAAAATGGTTCTTCAACTGGAGGAGAGATTGTAGTTGGTGACGGCTCGAGTAGAACAAAAATAACCATTAGCTGGTTGACAGGCCAGATAACTTTTACCAAGTCATGAAAAGTCATCAGCGCGGGTTCATGCTGCTAGATGTAATCGCTGCGATATTTATAACTGCACTTAGTGTAACTATAATCGCAGGATCGATGTCTATGCTTTTGAAGCGATTTGCAATCAGTGCCTCAAATACCAAAATAGCATTGGTATCCGTGTCTATTCTAGAAAAGTCGGAAAAATCTAAAAAACTAAGCAGCCGAGGAGAAGAAGGCGGCGTAGCGTGGCACAGTGAAAAAAAATGTGGCAACTTTGGTGGGAAAAACCACATCTGCAAGCTCACACTATTTCTCAAAAGCGGCAGTGTGGAGCACGTCGTAATAACGTACACAGATTAGTAAATCAAAAAAGCAATCCATGGAGGTAATATGAAAGAAAGAACTGCCACTCTAAAAGGTTATTTAAAAAGACCCCACACGAAGAAAGTCGCAATATTGCTAGCCTTATCACTTTCGATCGTGAGTAGCGTTAATATAACTCACGCCTTTGGAAGTAGAGCGCCAGGGAACAATGCTGACATATCTTTAGATTTACCAGAAACAGTGAATAATGTCGAAAAGCCTTCTTGGGTCGATAGCGTTGACCCCAAAACAGGCAATCTTATAATCACACAAAAAGATTTCTCGATACCAGGCCAAGGTATGGAAATCGAAGTGTGGCGTACTTATAATATGTTAAGTAGCTCGGCAGCGCTAGGAGCAACTCAAAATGGCTCCTATCGATGGGCTGATCTGGGCGCTGGTTGGAGCTTGGACGCTGCTCCGAAAATAACTGTAAAAAACCAGTATTCAACAGTCGCGGGTGTCAATGGTGGAGGTTATTACTCCTACTCAAGAAACAATCTTCTTGAATTGTGCTCGGGTGTCGCAACGCACGATGAACTATCGACTAATGTTAAGCATAGATCAGGCAACTCTCTTGTAGTCTTAGAGTTGCCTGAAGGCGGCAGGGAATCTTTCTACAGCTTCGGTAACCATAAAGCACTTACTAAGAGCAACTGGAAGCTTGAATGCATCAGCGACGAAGTAAAAGTTACTTCTCCTAAAGGCGTGGTTTATGCCTACGGAAATATAGCGTCACGGAAGATTGGTGTAACCTATAATAATTATCCTGATAGTTATAATGAAGTAACTGAAGAGGCGCCTCCAACTCAAAGCGAGACTTATATGCTCGCCACATCAGCTACTGACTTATATGGAAATTTACTAACATTCAGTTATCAAACATTTGGAACTCCCATAGCATTATGGCCTATGCCAGGAAATTCGACAGGGCCAGGTGTAATATTTGGACCAACTGTAGGACAGTACGATGAAGGTTTTTACGACCTAGAAAAAAGTGTCACTCTACTACAGCGTATCAGTTCGAATGATGGTCGGTTTGTGGAGTTTTCAAGGGATCCTTCCACAGGCAAGCTTTTGAAAGCAACCGCTAACAGCGGACGCAGTATAGATTATGCCTATCTGCCTCACGACATATCAAACACCAGGAACCTCTCGAAGGTAGCGTATAACACGGGTGAGACTTGGGAATATAGATATGCACCTGGGCAGTATCTCGATGCCGAAAATCTTATTCCTCTCACAGATGAAAATATAACAGCACGAAAACTTGTAGGTCTTACGTATCCAACTGGGGGAACCGTAAACTACACTTTCACTTACCAAGCCGACAGCGCTAGAGTAAATTTAGATAAATTATCATGGCCTCTTTTTGAGTCGTCAGAAAAAGTGGCTTCACGAACTCTTTCTACCGGAGAAAGCTGGCGCTATTCTTATACTAGGGGGACAGGCACTAACTATGACATCACATCCATCGAAGGACCAGAAGGCACAACAACTTATAAATACATAGGGAATTCTTATAATCTTACAACAGAACTCCCCGGGGGCTACAATGAAACTGTATGGATGAAAGGGCTCCTTATGGAAAAAACAGATCCCTTGGGAAACAATGAAATCTATAGTTGGACACCAAGGGTTCTAACTGCCGGTAGAGACTTTGCAGTCGGGCTCGGCTACGCGATGGACTCACAAGTCTGGGCGGCTGATTTAGCCGAAAAAAGAATAGTTTTTAATGGTTTAACACATCTGACAACTTATACTGGCTATGACCAATTTGGCAATGCAGCTAAAAAGGTCGAGCAGGGTCCGACTGGCTTAACGCGAGAAACGAACTATTCATTCTTGAACGACCAGCAAACATGGGTACTGGGTAAAGAAATCCAGCAGCAAACCGGCGAGCATCAAGTACTAACAGAATATGATGGAAAAGGAGCAATTTCGAGTTTAAACACCGATGGTGTTATTATAAAGTTTACTTATGACGCTGGAGGAAACCTTGCCACTAAAACAACGCCAAGAGAGTTTATATATTCCTACAGTGACTATAAACTGGGGATTGCTCGCAGTGAGACTCAACCTGAGGGAGTTCAGATTTCTCGCGCAGTAGATGATGCAGGAAATATAACATCAGAAACTAATGGGAATGGCGAAACCACGGTCTATACATATGATCTTATGGGACGGATCACTTCAGAAACTAAACCTATAGGTAACGTAAGAACTGTCGCATATTCTCCTAACGGTCGGATTGCTCAGCGAGGGGACTTAGTAGAGGCAGTTGACTACAGTCCGTTCGGCCAGACAGCTGCTATTACGCTTGGCGGTATACAAACTTCTTACCGATATGATGGGTATGGACGAAAAGTATTTGAATCTGATCCGGGAAGTGAGTCCGGCACTACCTACGCATATGATGCAGCAGGACGCCTTGCTCAAAAAAGCTTTGCAGATTCCAGTACAGAGTTGTATGGATACGCTGGGAATGTAAAAAATATTACCGACGGGCGCGGAAATGTAACCGCTTACGAATATTACTCATATGGCGACCCTTCGGAGCAGTACCTTACAAGAGTTGTACCTCCCCTTGCGGCCTCAATCACAACGATTACCCGTAATGCCATGGATTTAGTCACTGCGATAAACCAAGGTGACTTTACTCGTCGCTATTCATACACTCCAAATTTTTACCTAGCTTCAACGGAAGGGCCCGAAACCGGGTTGATCAGCTACATAAGGGACCTTGAAGGCAATTTGACATCAAAGAAATTTGGTAATATTACCAGTACTTTTACTTACGATGGCTTGAGTCGTGTAACGTCCGTCGCTTACTCTAGCGGTGAAGAAGCCGTAAGCTATGTTTATGATAAGACAAGCCGGCTTATTTCTGCGATTAAAAAAGATGGCGATCGTTACATGAGCTACGACTTAAACGGAAACTTAAATAGCGAAACGCTCGTAACAAGCGGCTTAACGATGAGGGCTGATTATACATATAACAACAACGACCAATTGACAAGTATAAAATATCCTATCACCGGAACTATAGTTAACTACAGTCTTGACTCGTTAGGTCGCCCAGTATCGATCACCGGCTTCTTAAATTCCGTGAGCTACTGGCCATCGGGCCTTCCAAAAGACATAATTTATGCTAATGGAGTGCAGTCAAGTTATAGTCAAAACTCACGACTTTGGCCTAGTTCATTTAAAGTTGAGAACCCCTCAAAAGCTGAAGTCATGCTTGACTCAACCTACACCTACGACGTCACGGGGAACCTGATCAATATAAGTGATGCAATAGACGAAACATTAAATCGTGTCATGACTTATGATAGTATTAATCGGCTGGTTGAGATAGGCGGCTACGCCCAGGGTGGCTCTATACAATACGACGGTACAGGCAATATCCTAAGCCAGACATATGGTAGCCAGACACTTAGCTATACTTATGATATTAAAAATAGACTTTCTCGTTTGAGCGGATCAAGCACTCTGCTACTCAAATACGACTCGATGGGCAACTTGGTGTCAGATGGGAATAACACTTATAATTATAATGCAACACCAAACTTAGCATGTATTAATTGCGATTCCGCTCTGGCCGTCAAATACAGGTATGATGGCCTCAACTACAGACGACTTAGCGTTCGCTCGGGCGAACAGACCTATGAGATGTATGATTCTTTAGGTCGCTTGTTAGTGTCTTCAATTAAGGGTAAGCCGGCGGTAACTACCGAATACGTCTATTTAGGCGACAAGCGTATTGCTCAAAAGGTGAATAACTAATGAAGTGTTCACTTAGGAGTATGACTATGAATAATCTGAAAAGAGCTTTCATAATCAGCGTATCTTTGTTGTGTAATATTGTGACGATTGCTAGCGCGGAAACGGTTACGTACTTCCACAACGACATATCTGGTTCGCCCATCGTCGCAAGCGACGCAAGCGGAACGTTAAGGTGGCGAGAAAGCTACCAACCTTATGGTGAGAAGCTACTTGGGGGAGATCCGGACTATCCTTCGGAAACGAGTAATACAGGTACGGCCCAGATTAATAAAATAGGGTTTCATGGCAAGCCATTCGATGACTCAACCGGCCTATCTTATATTGGTGCTAGATACTATAACCCTATTGTGGGTCGGTTTGTATCGGTAGATCCCGAAGACGTTGTCATCGAAAATATTCACAGTTTCAACCGCTATGCATACGCAAATAACAACCCTTACAAGTACGTGGACCCAGATGGCCATAGCCCGCTTGATGTAGCGTTCTTAATCTTCGATCTTGGCAAACTGGCAATGGCCGTTGCGTCAGGTAGCGGCATAGCCGCGGCGGGAGCGGATGTTGCTATCAGTGCTGTTGGTGTGATCAGTCCGGTACCATTTGCGGGACAAGCTCTGAAAGCAGCTAGAGGCGTGGAACGAGGTGCTGAAGCCGCCTCTGGCGCTAGTAAAGCCGCCAAGACCTTAGAGGCTAACAAAATTGCGGGGCACGAAGCTGAGGCGGCTACACGGACTAAGTTGGCCGCGCAAGGGCAAGAGGTTACCGAGCAGGTGACATTTCTCGTCAATGGGGGTAAAAACCGCACAAGAATCGATTTTGTTGCTAGAAAAGACGGAAAAGTCAGCGTCGTCGAAACTAAGTCTGGCTCAGCCGTACTGAGCAAAGGTCAGAAAGCATTTCAGCAGGCAGTAGAAAATGGTCAGACGGTGGTGCCTGTCGGTAAAAATGCTGAGGCGGCTGGGTTTCAGGTAGGAGTACCTGTCAAAATTGAATCATTTTCTGTTGATCGCATTGTCACTGGCCGAGGAACCCAATGAAAACAGTATCAAGAAAAAGCGTGGAACAAAAACTCTCTGAAACGCTAAAAACAATGGATTTCGCCTTTTCAGGCGGTACAGCAGTCTATGAAATTGATGAAGAATTCTTAGGTTGGATAGGCTTTAACATTGGTAATCACCCAGATTTCATTCGCTTGAACGTGAGCGTCGGAATTCACTGTATACCAGTGATGGAAGCCTTCGCCCGTGGCCTAGGAATCAAATACCGAAAAGGAAAATCTGCAACTTATAGAGAAAACTTAAGCTCGATTACTACAGGTCAGCATGACTATATCGTCTCTAACGAGAACAACCTAACAGATGAAGTAGATAGGCTGGCGCGAGTGCTAGTTCTTGACGCCAAACCATTTGTAGAGCGCCTAGCCAACTTTCAGGCTCTGGAAAATAAAGTATTTCCCTTGATTGGTCAGCATGGTGGCAACCCTGAACTCTATGCCTTGATTTTATTAAAGTCAGGCAAGCTGACTCAGTTCGAAGAGTTCGCCAAAAACTGGCTTAGCGAATGCAAGGGCGATCAGGCACATGAGTGGAAAAAATTTATCAGCACAGTTAAAAGTGTCTGATTAAATAAAATGAGCCCTGAAAGTCAGGGCTCATTCAAGGAGTTATGATGTATAAGTCGAAAGGCTTTAGTTTGATAGAGACACTTTCCTTCATTACGTTGGCTGTGATTTTCTTGCTACTCATGTTTACTTTTGTCGTATTTTGCAAAAGTGTGTCAAGCAATATAGAAGTTTACTCCCGGTACTTGCAAGCAATGAGAATTACTGATGAGCTTTTTAGAAAAAGCTTAAGCCGAGCTATTCCTTTTAGTTCTGCTTGTTTTAATCATAGTTATTTTGTTGGGGGACATAGCAGGATTGCTTTCGTCGGCCCTATAGATATTGCTGGTCATCGGAACACTTATTGCCAAATCTGGGTTTTTGACGAAAACAAGAAGCGAATTTTAGTTTCATTGCTAAACCCTAAAAATGGACAGGAAGTGTCTCCTAATCAAGAAGTTCTTTCTAGCGTTAAAAGCTTGAGTATTCGTTATTGCACCATTTCAGACTCCGCTCAGATCAAACAGTGCAGCGATTCTTGGAATAAAATCGGGAAACTTCCACGCGTTATTATGATAAAGCTGGATGTTCAAGGCTCGTTAAGGTTTCCAGATATAGAAATTGAAGTAGAGAGCAGTAATGCATTCAACAACTAAAGGGTCAGCCCTCATTCTCTGTTTACTTGTTGTAGCTATATGCAGTTCTATCATGCTTTGGGCCATATCCATTGTGATTGTCGAGTCTAGACAAGCACAGCTAGCCATTGATCGCAGCACTGCTTATGCTGCGGCTCGCGGCGGAGTCATCTTTACCCTTAATCTTTTGAGTTCAGAAGCTAAGGCAAGAGGAAGTTATTTTCCTCTGTCTTTGAGCGTAGGCGAGGCTCAACTTAAAGTCATTGCACGTAGCGAAAGAGGTAAGCTTGATGTAAATTACGGAAACTTATCTTATATAAATAGGCTGTTAGTGAGGTCTAATGTTAATAACAATCGCGCCACGGAAATAGTTGAGTTGCTCAAGAAGCGTCGAGCACAGTCAAATATTTTTTTATCCACAGCAGAATTTCAGCTTTATGCAGATCTAGATGGTAGGGTTTTTAAAAAAATTTCACCATACATAACTGTATGGGCTGGGCCGGGAACTATTGACTTCGGAGCGTCGGCGCCAGAATTGCTATCAGCGCTCGGTTTCCGAGCAGTAAAAAGCTTTCCTAAACTAGGCTCGATATTTACATTGGAGGTTTATGTTAATCTGAAGAATGGCTTCAATTATCAATTAACTCAAACTATACGTCTTCAGAACCTTGATCACATAGGGCGAGCTAACGTGATACGTTCCGAGGACTCATGGTTTTACCACACACCTTAATGAGCAAAACTTTTTAAATTTAGATATTCTCAAGATTTCTCAGCTCTAGGAGCTAGCTTCCAAGAGCTGTTAGCGTTTGTAAGATTTCAACGTCAGCAATACGTGGTTCAACATAGCACCATCTTCTTTTGCTTTTTTAATGAGTTATATTATTGGGTTTCAATAACTTGCGGTGCTGCTGTTGGGAGTTTAGGTGAATTAATAACGTCACATAAAACCGAGTTGTGACAATGTTTGTCGCATGGTTTGCGTTATCAGCATATGGTGTGGGTCGCTATTTTAAGTAGATGGTTTTGCTCATTTGCGCTAGATAGATAGTCCTCTATGGTTTAAAATCTTGCTTTGGCCAATTTTTATGAGGTTGCTGCCATTGTTTTTCTCGAAATCTAACATAAATTCATCCTTTTATTGAATTATCTCTATAGTTGATTGGTTTAAAGTTGTGAGTTAATGCCTTCGGATTATAGATCGAACGCAGCGGCTGCGTAGATAACTAAACAACACCGACCTACTAGTTTGCTGATTCGGCGGGGATAGGCACTGATGCTTATCTGGCAGCTATTAAAGCTATCGACGAATTCTTGAATGTCTGATCGGTAGCTATGGTGCAAGAACAAAGGATTATAATAAGGCACTAATGCTGCTAAGCAGAAAGGGCAAGAACGTTGCTTGCTACCACTTGAGTAATTGCTTGGACTTGACCACCTATTTGCATTCGCCTTGACCATTCGTTTGCGCCGGACGTGACTAGTATACTGTCGCTAATATAGCATTGGCCCAGCTGCCGAAATTTTGTTGACCCGAATTTCTACTTCGTAAATTGTTAGTAGGTCTGAATTCAGGCTGAATGCTTATTCGGCAGCGCCAAGTCGGTAGTATGATCAACTCTGCCTCAGCAATAAAAGTTCCTGAACTCTCAGTTTCAACCTTGCGATGTCGGCTCGGGTCTTATTTCCCTCAAGCATTGAGGTGCAAATCGGCACGGGGAGGGATACTTGCGTATCCTTTAGTAGCGCACTTGGGGTGCGCTATTGGTATCTGTTAAAAAATCCATAGGAATCGATATTATAAGTGGCTAATTCGATCGATTCTAAGCTAGTGACCACAGATAATGGTTCGAACCCCGCCTGTGACACCACACAAACAAGCATCACTGACTCTCCTCCGCCGCCGCATCCTTCCCAGCCCCCTCATTAATCAACACCATGCTTTGCGGCGCAGACAGCGCAACACCCAATTCCCTCAGACGTCCCAGAACGGTAAACAACAGATCACTCCGTGCGCCACCCACCGAGCGTGGGCTGTTCACGTAGCCGCTGGCGCTGATGATCAAACCGGTATTGGTCAGGTCCTTGAAGGTGACTGAAGGCGCTGGCGCATCGAGTATGGCTTCATGCTCGGTGAAGGCCTGCAACAGCAGTTCGCGTATTTGCAGGACGTCTGTTTCCAGGGGCAGCGTAAGGGTGATTCCGACCACGCCCAGCGCATTGCCCATGGTGACGTTACGCACGTTCTGCGTGATGAACTGCGAGTTCGGCACGATCACTGTCGAGCGGTCGCCCATCTGGATTTCGGTCGCGCGGACGTTGATCCGGCGAATATCGCCTTCGACCCCCGCCAGGCTCACCCAGTCGCCGACTTTGACCGGACGCTCGGTCAGCAGAATCAGGCCGGAGATGAAGTTCTGCACAATGGCTTGCAGGCCGAAACCTATCCCCACCGACAGCGCACTGACCACCCAGGTCAGATTGGTGAGGCTGATGTTGAGTGTGGACATCACCACGGCCACCACCAGCACAAAGCCGATGTATCCGATCAGGGTCACCAGCGAAGCCTGCATGCCCGCGTCCATGTTGGTTTCGGGCAGCAGGCGTTCTCCAAACCATTCCTTGAGTACACGCACACTCAGCAGGCCGACGACCAGGCAGACCAATGCCACCAGAATGTCGCTGGGGACAATGTTCAGGTTGCCCATGGATTTGGACGTGACATCCAGCTGAGTAAAGCTGGCGAGCAGGTCGCCCGGGCTCGATCCTGAGGGCAGGAACGCCAGCAGGACAGCGGTTAGCAGCAGTAAGGTGCGGCCTATTCCGGCCAGTACGGTACTTGCCTGCGCCTGATGGCGAGTGGACAAGCCCAGCGCTGAGCCCAGCGCCAGGCCGCCAGGTTGTTTGGGCGACAGGAGGGTTTCGCAGATGTCACCGAAGCAGGCGATCAGCAGATACGCAGTGGACGCCACTACGCTGACCCAGAGCAGTTTCACTGCCAGAAAGTAAGCCAGCGTCAGGTAGCCGCTCAACAACGCCAGCAAACTCAGGCCGACCCACACCGCAACGATAAACGGAATCAGCCCGGCGAAGCCCGCTGGGCGCTCCAGTTCAAAGCGGCGGCGGGTACGGCGGTAGCGCAACAGGGCGTAGAAGAACACCAGCGAAACCGCCAGTGCCGTCAGGCCATTGACCGCAACGGTCAGTGCTAGGCTGCTGGCAATCACACTGTTGATTCGCTCCTGCGTGCCGATGACCATCAGTGCCAGCGCCAGGGCAGGGGGGAAGCGGCCCAGTGCGGTGGCGATCTGGTCAGGAATTTGCGGCAGGCGCCACGAGGCATGTGCCAGCATCAACAGCGCGCGGCCCAGACCGACGATGAAGGCGCAGAAGGTAATCAGCGTCTGCACCTGATCGAGCAGATTGACTACGTCATTGCTGAGCACCGCGTTGTGGACGATTCCCCAGCGCAGCAAGGAAGTGGCAATGGTGATGGTGAGAATGGTCGACAGCCCGACAGCCAGGGCCAGCGCACTGCGGCGCAGGCGGCCTTCGGGCAGCCAGCGAATCATCGCCCAGATCAGCAGGCGCTCCAGCAGCCGCCGGACAACCACCCAGATGAACAACGCGCCCAGCACCACGCTGATGAATTGCACACGGTTGTCCGGTGCCATCGCGTTGTTGAGCACCTGGCGCACATCCACCAGAAGCCTGTTCAGGCGTCCCAGGTCGTCATCGGTCGGGCGAATCAGCGTGGACCAGAATGCCGAACTGAGCGGGCTCGCCGTGCGCGTGCTGATCTGTGAATCGAAGAGGCTGCGGCGCAGGTTGAATATCTGCGTAGCCAGATCCCGGGCTGACTGGCTTAGCTCATTGGTCTGCCGTTCATCATTGACCAGCGCGTTTTTCTGCGCCGTCAACGTCTTGCGCTGACTGGTCAGGCTTTGCGCTTCGTCTGGTTGCACCGGCCCGAGAATGTTGAGCTGATCATTCAGGTGTTCGATGTCGACAGCTTGCTGCGCAACCAGATTGTCGGCTTGTTTCTGAACCTGCAAAGCCGCCTGGCGCAGGCTTGAAAGCAGGTCGTCGTTGGCGCTGACCGTCACTTTCTGACGGATCTGATCGAGCTGTTGGTTCAGATCATCCAGGCTTGGGACAACCACGGCAGGCGCTGCGCTGCTGGCACTATCGGCCTGGGGCGCGGGGGCATTCTGGGCCAGGGCCGGCAAGGTCACGCACAGCAAGAGCAAGGCGAGCAACCCGGTACGAAAACGGTTCAGCGAAGCGTGCTGCATTCTTTTTCCTTCTTTCTCTGCGCGATGCGGCCTGGCAAGGCCTGTGGTTCGAGCCTGGGTCTTGTACGTTTTTGAGCAGCATTCACTGGCCGCCCGAGATCGGCGCACAGGATATCAAGGCGCTCACGTTTGAGCGCTGTCAATGCGGGCCAACCCATGCCTGAAGGCTGCATTTTCAGCAGAATCCTGCCCGGTTGCCAGGCTTGCTGATCAGCCGAGCCAAATACTTTTACCTAACAAATGTTAGGTAGGCGTTGACTTGGCGAGGGAGTACCGCTACGTTATGGCTACCTAACGATAGTTAGGTAGGTTTTCTACCCTACCTCACAGGCCCGACCATGACCTCTAAATTGCGACTTTTCACCTCTCCTTCGGCTTTTCCGAATCCTCAACGCCTGCGTTTGTTCATCCACGAAAAAGGCATTGCCGATCAGTTCGAAGAAACCATTTATGACATGACGCCCGGTGGAGAGCAGCGTGGCTGGCGTCACCTGAACATGAACCCGTGGGGTGAAACACCGACCCTGGAACTGGCAGACGGCAGCTTCATTTCCGAGACAGCCGCTATCGCTCGCTATCTGGATCAGGCTTATCCAGGCCGCAAGATCATGGGCGAGGGCGCTCTGGAGCAGGGCCTCGACAACATGTGGGATAACCGCATCTGGGTGCATATCCTCTATCGGATCGTTACGGCCTTTCACGTGCTGCACACCGGCCTCGGTTTCAAGCTTGAACTGACCAAGAACGAAGCATGGGGCGAGCACTGCCGCAAAGAGGCGCTGAGCCATGCGGCATTGGTCAATCGTCATTTGTCCGATGGTCGCGAGTGGCTGCTGGGCGGCGATGCGCCAACGTTCGCGGACATCACGCTTGCAACTGCCATTGCCTTCTCCAAGTTCCCGGTCAACGCCACGCCACTGGATGAGCGTTTCGAGTTCCTGGACCTGTACTGGCAGCGCTGGCAGAAGCGTCCGGCTTTCCAGGCGGCTTATGCTGATCGCAGCAGCGGTATTCCTGAGCTGGACTCGCCGGCCGAATGATTGAGCTGTTGTACGCGCACCTTATCGCCGGGAACGTCAAGCAGGATGTTCCCGGCGATAGCCGTTGCAGCTTGGGAGAAACCGACGATGGCCGTTCAGCAGCCATGCGCTACACCGTCTTTCTACCTAACAAAAGGCAGGTTTTTGAATTAGCATGTGTCGGTTTCCAGAAACGCGTCCGAAGTACAAGGCACTACGATGACCATCAACGCCCGTGAGGCGATTCTGCTTGCTGCCAGAAACATCGCCCAGTCCCAGGGCTACAACGGCCTGAACTTTCGCGACCTGGCCGCACAGGTCGGAATCAAGCCGGCCAGTATTTACTACCACTTCCCCAGCAAGGCTGACCTGGGTGTCGCTGTTGCCAGGCGATACTGGCAGGACGGTGCCGCTGCACTCGAGACGATCTCCGCAGAAACCCCCGATCCCGGCGAAGCGTTACAGCGTTTCCCGGAAATTTTCCGGCGTTCGCTGGAGGTTGAAAACCGCCTTTGCCTGGGCACTTTCGTCGGCGCTGAAACCGACAACCTGCCGCCGCAGATGACTGAGGAAATGCAGCTGTTTGCCCAGGTCAACATTGCCTGGCTGAGCAAGCTTCTGGTGGCCGCGAACATTTGCACGCCCTCGGACAGCGAGGTGCGGGCGCAGGCCATTTTTTCTGCTGTGGCGGGCGCTCAACTGGTTGCCAGAAGCAGGTCGGACATTTCCCTTTTTGACACGTTGATCGACACCTATCGTGCCTGTGGGCCGCTGCCGAACCAAGTGAGTGTGGAACGGCGCTGACACTCGAATTCGAGAAGCTGCCAACCCTACCCACGCCATTCACTCCGGCAAGCGAAACTGCTTGCGCAAGCTCTTATCGAACGCCCCGGCAGGTGCGAAGCGCCGTAGCAGGCTGATTTGTCGGGCGGTCTTGCCGGCGGTGTATCGATGCCGGGGACGAACATCGCTCGCCGCTTTCAGCACCACCGCTGCCACAACCTCGGGCAGGTCGGCTGTCGGCATGACATCGGCGAGCAGTGCACGGACACCGGCTCGTGCCTGATCGTACGCCTGCAACTGCGAGTCAGGCTCGATGCCATTTTGATCGAAGACGGTGCGTACGTAGGCCGGCTCAATGACCGAGACCCTGACGTTGAAGGCACGAATTTCATGATCGAGCGATTCTGAATAGCCTTCAAGGGCATGCTTGACCGCCGAATAATGAGCCGAGTAGGGCGCCGGTATCAGTCCCAGGACCGACCCGATATTGATAATGCGCCCCTGACCTCGTTGGCGCATTGATGGCAGTACTGCGTTGGTCATGCGCATGACGCCAAACAGATTGACGTCGAACAGTGCCTGCACTTGCGGGATCGAGAACTCCTCGGCGCCGCCCAGCATACCGATGCCGGCATTGTTGACCAGCAGGTCGATACGCCCGGTCTGCGCGAGGACGGTGGCGACGAGCGCGCGGACAGAATCGTCATCCGTGACATCGCAGCTCAGCATGGAGACCTGTGCTGAACTGTTACCGGCTTTGCGGCTGGTGCCAAACACGGTGTACCCCGAGCGCGCCAAGGCCTCGGCGGTGGCGCGACCGATGCCCGATGAGGCACCCGTGACGATGGCGGTTCTTTCGGAAGAGGTGTCCATTTGATACTCCAATGCTCGACAGGCGCGGGCCTTGATGGTGGCTGGGCGGGGCGTTGAATAAGCGCTTACTTGATCTTCACGACGACCTTGCCCTTGGCGCGGCCCTGACCCAGGTATTCAAGCCCTTCGCGGGCCTGTTCAAACGCAAAGACGCTGTCAATCACCGGTTTTATCTGGCCACTTTCGAGCAACCTGGCAATGTCGCCAAGTTGAGCGCCATCCGCGCGGACAAACAGAAACGAGTACGACACACTTTTCTTCTTGGCCAGGCGCGTGATCCTGCGGCTCATCAACCCGAATACGAAGGTGAAGAAGGCATTCATCCGCCGAGCCTTGGCGAATGCCTTATCCAGCGGGCCGACCAGGGATACGATCCTGCCACCGGGCTTGAGGATGTCGACAGCTCTTTCAAGGTCGTCTCCCCGGGTGGTGCCAAGCACCAGGTCAACGTCGTGTAGCACCTGTTCGAATGCCTGCTCTTTGTAATTCACCACTTCATCTGCGCCCAGGCTACGAACCAGCGCCATATTTCCTGTGCTGGTGGTCGTGGCCACTGTGGCGCCCAGGTGTTTGGCCAGCTGGATGGCGAAGGTGCCGATACCTCCAGCCCCGGCCGGTATGAACACCTTCTGGCCCGCTTGAAGAGGGGCGCGATCTTTGAACGCCTGCCACGACGTAAGCCCGACCATCGGGATGGAGGCTGCCTGAACAAAGTTCAGGTTGGCGGGCTTCAATGCGGCAGCGTGTTCCGGTACGGCGGCGAACTCGGCGATGGCGCCCCTACCCAGTTCGAACAGGCTGGCGAAAACCGCGTCGCCTGCCTTGAATCGAGTGACTGCGCTGCCCACTTGAATGACCACGCCCGCCAGATCGCTGCCCATGGTGGCCGGTAGTTGCAACTTCACCACCGACTTGAAGACACCCGTAGTGATGATGTTGTCGATCGGGTTCAACCCGGCCGCGTGAACTTCCACCAACAGTTCGTCAGGTTTGATGGCAGGTATGGGGACGTGGGTAATCGCAAGCTCAGGCGACTTGCCGTAATTCTCAAATGTCAGTGCTTTCATGACGCTCTGATTCCAGTGTCGTCGAACAAGGATGTGCATCTGCCGCGGCTTGATCCGCTTCAGGCTTGCGGGCGATAGCGCTCGGCCGCCTGAGCCTGTCGAATGTCCGACATCAGCCCTAGTCGCGCCTCATCCAGCGAGTCCCAACGCCCCGCCACATGCAGCGGTGGAATGGTCACCTGTTCGCGGCGGTCGAAACCCACCAGTGCTGCATCAACCAGCTCTTCGACGTCCATCACCTCTGCAATAGTGTTCAGATCGATCCCCGCACGCTCCCAGATTTCTGTGCGCGTGGCTGCCGGAAGCACCGCCTGGACGTATACGCCCTTGGGCGCCAATTCCACGTTCATTCCTTGGGAAAGGAACAGTACGTAGGCCTTGGTCGCACCGTAGACCGACATGCCGAACTCTGGCGCAAAACCCACCACCGATCCGAGGTTGACGATCGAGCCCGAGCCGGACTGCGCGAAACGCGGGGCCACGGCGGCCGCAAGGCGTGTCAGGGCGACGATATTGAGTGCGACAAGCTTGTCGATGGACTCGGCGTTCTGTTGAACGAACCCTCCGGATTGGGCAATGCCCGCGTTGTTGATCAGCACATCGATGCTGGCGTCCTCACGCAGACGGGTTTCCAGAGCTGTGAGATCGGCAGATTGAGTCAAATCCGCCTGGATGACTTCAACGGCAACGCCGTTTTCTTCACGAAGGCGTGTTGCCAGGGCATCAAGACGTGCCTTGTCACGAGCGACCATCACGAGATTGTGACCGCGACGGGCAAAGCGTTCGGCATATACCGCGCCGATGCCGCTGGAAGCACCGGTAATGAGAACAGTGGATGGCGTTGTCATGGAGGAGGTACTCGTAATGTGCGTTGAGGAAGTCGCACTTATGATTACGATCCAAATCTAAAATGTCAACGTATTGATGTTGATCGACATCAAAAATGCTCGATGCCAATCTTGCCCGGTTTTCGGAAGGGGACGTGGGGAACATCGTCGCAAGACGTGCGGGCAAATGGCATGCACACCGTCGAAACCGCTTCTGTGCAAGCGCAGTCACGACGGAGTTTGTTTATCAATCGGGTGGCGGCAGTGCGCCTGTTTTCAGCCTGACGGCATAAGCACGGCGCATGTCATCAATTGCAGTACAGACTCGGCAGAGGGAATAGGGGGGGTATTCGTCTTTCTGTCGATGGTCAGGGAAGCGTAGCCGTGCGCGGTGCTCCAGGCGAGGAAGGTGCGCTGTTCAAGCAGTTCCGGCTCGGGCTCGCTACCGTATTTCGCTATCCAGGCATTGCGTATCGACTGGCGGAGCACTTGCAGCGCACGTTCACCCGATTTTAGAAGCCTGGGCAACGTGCGGTTTACACCCGCGCCAAACATCAACCGGAAGTGCTCGGGGTAACTTCTGGCGAAACTTACATAACCAATGCCGCAACCCAGGAGGGTGTCATCAAGTTCCTGTTGCACGCCAATGATGACGTCGGCCATGCGCTCATACCCATCGGCCACCACCTCTGCCAGCAGATTTTCCAGAGAGCCGAAATGGTGGGCGGGGGCGGCATGAGAGACATTCGCCCGTCTGGCGCACTCGCGCAGTGACATCCCGCGGACTCCCGCTTCCCCCACAATATCCCAGGCGGCCTGACGCAGGACGGCGGGCAGATTGCCGTGGTGGTAGGTCCGTGGGGCGTCTGAAGTCGACATGTAAGGCTCCCTATCATGAAACAAAAGTTATATTCCCATCGGTTCAGCCTATCTTGTCAGTGACAAGATAGGCTGTTCTAATGGCGCCAGATCATCTGACGGGCGTGGGGAATACCGATGAGCGACATCATCAACAGGCTTCGACTATTGACGCTGCGCGGCACGTTCACGCTGATCAGCCGTATTCTACCGGGCATCACCGGAAGATATCTCGCTCGACGTTTTGTGACTCCGCAGGCGTCCGGACGTGCCAAGGCTGCTGAAATTCTGAGTACAGCGACGGATGTGCAAACCGGTAGCCTTGAACTGGACGGCATCAGAATTGCCACTTATGTCTGGGGCGATCCCTCCAGCCAGCCGTATGTGTTGCTGGCCCACGGCTGGTCAAGTTACGCGATGCGTTTTATCGGATGGGTGCCGTTACTGCGCTCGATGGGCTACGCGGTGGTGGGGTTCGATCAGCCCGCGCACGGGTTGAGCGCAGGCAGCATCAGTCATATGACCCAGTTCGTGGCTGTGCAGCAGCACGTGGGGCGCCATTTCGGAAAGCCTGCGGCGGTGATAGCGCATTCACTGGGTGCTTCATCGATTGTTTTCGCTCAGGAGCAGTCGTGGTGCCCTGATCGTTTTATCCTGATTGCGCCGTTTCTGGCACCTACGGACAGCGTACTTCAACTGTTCGATTCAGTCGGTGTTGCCCACACAGTATTCAAACCTTTCGAGGGCGTCCTGCATTCGCTGACCGGTCGCCGCTTTGCAGACTACGACGCCAGTTCGCGACTGCCGCTGCTTGATCGTCCCGCCCTGGTCATTCATGACCGCCGTGACCGTGAAACACCGTGGGAAAAGGGCGCTCGTTTTGCAGAACTATGGCCGGGGGCGCGTCTGTTTACCACTGAAGGGCTTGGCCACAATCGGCTGATTGATCATCCTTTGGTGATTACGGAAGCGATGAAATTTCTGAAACCGGATCATCGTTAACGGCATCCGCAACGGATGGCCTTTCCAACGCTTCCACTCTAAAGCGTCTACACGCAGCTTCATGAAATCCGTATGTGCCAGCTGGATCTGGCTCGTTTAATTGCAAGATGAATAACGGAAGCCAGATGCGTTTCCGCTCATCACGAGCTGAGCTTCTTTTAAAAGTCCTGATGTAGCCGGACAGGCGAGTCAGTGTCTTCAGAAGTTGGAGGCCGCTATGGGTTTTAATAATTTTTCCGATGAATTGGCGGTGCTTGAAATCGTCCGCAGCGCGAACTTCGTTCGCCCTGGAAAGTTGACGTCCGGTCAAATTTATCTCGCGCTGATACGTCTTCAATCAGAAGTGCCGGCGGCCGGGGATTTCATGGCCATGATTGATGAGCTGGTCAAAGAGGGGCTGCTGGTTTCAGCCGCTGTGCTGGAGCACGATATCTCGTTTCCCTATGTCCAGCACATTGTTCTTGGTGTTACCGAAACAGGTGCGGCCGTACTGGAAGACCGGAGTTTTCAGGCTGACCTTTTTTACATGTGATCGACGGTGCCGTTCCAGCTACAGCGTCAGGAAAGAACCGACAGTCGCAACCGTCAGTCCCGGACTGACGAACCTCACTTGCCCTGCAGCTTATGCCGCGCATAGAGCACTGCCGTTCCGCCCGAGGCCGGACGGGCCTGTAGCTCGAACGTTTGTGGATAGCCTTTGATCAAATCGCTCAGTTTCTTGTAGCCATGGGTACGAGGATCGAACTCAGGCCGCAGTTTGGTGATGTTCGTGCCAATGGCGCCCAAGGGTGCCCAGCCGTCTTCATCAGCAATATCGTCCATTATCTTTGCAATGAAGCCCACAGGGGCTTTGGGTTTCTTGCTCGGCTCGGTTACCACTGATTTGACGTTGTTCGGTGTTGCAGCTGCATCCGGCGTAGAGTCTCCGGTGGCCGGTGTGGTGATCTCTTCACGAAGCAATTCGATGTAGATGAACTTGTCGCAGGCCGCCACGAAGGGTTTGGGTGTCTTTTCTTCGCCAAAGCCATAAACGGTCAGACCTTCCTCACGCAAGCGCGAGGCCAGGCGTGTGAAGTCACTGTCGCTGGACACCAGGCAGAACCCGTCGAAACGACGCGTGTAGAGCAAGTCCATAGCGTCGATTATCAATGAGCTGTCAGTGGCATTCTTGCCTTTGGTGTAGGCGAACTGCTGGATGGGCTGGATGGAGTAGTCGAGCAGAACTTTCTTCCAGCCGCCGAGTTGCGGGCCGGTCCAGTCACCATAGATGCGTTTGACGCTGGCCACGCCATATTTGGCGATCTCTTCGAAAAGGCCTTCTACGATCGCTGCTGGCGCATTGTCGGCATCGATCAGCACCGCCAGGTGCTTTTGAGAACTGTTGGGGTTTTGGACGGCCATGGATCACCCTCATAAGAAAGCACAACCATACCGCCAAAACGAGAGATTGGCGCTATTCCCCGACATCTATGCAAGGCAGGCCGCTGGCGAAGAGTTCCCGGCAGCGGCCTTGGCACCTCAGATTCGGAAACTGCCCACCAGTTGCGTCAGCCGGGTGGACTGCTGTTCAAGGTCAGTGCACGCACGCAGGGTCGCGTTCAGGTTCTCTACGCCTTGCTGGTTCAGCGTATTGATCTCGGTGATGTCCACGTTAATCGCTTCAACGACGGCTGTCTGCTCTTCGGTGGCAGTCGCCACCGACTGGTTCATGCCGTCGATTTCGCCGATACGCTCGGTGACGTTCTCCAGACTTGTCACGGCCTTGTTGGCAATCTCGACCGTTTCAACGCTTTCGCGCTGGCTGTCGTTCATGATCGACACTGCTTCACGAGCACCGGATTGCAGTTGCTCGATCATCTCTTGCACCTGACTCGCTGATTCCTGGGTTCGGTGCGCCAGGCTGCGGACTTCATCGGCGACCACGGCAAAACCTCTGCCAGCTTCACCCGCACGCGCGGCCTCGATGGCCGCATTGAGGGCCAATAGATTGGTCTGTTGCGAGATGCCGGTAATCACGTCCAGGATCTGGCCGATGTTGGCTGTTTTGGTATTCAGCGTTTCGATCTGCTCGCTTGCGCTGCTGATGCGCTTGGAAAGACGGCTCATGGCCGAGATGTTCTGCCCGACCACATCCTGCCCGTCCGACGCCAGTGTCCGTGCATCGCTGGAGTGACCCGATGCGCGCGCGGCATTCTGGGCGATCTCCTGCGTTGCTGCGCCCAGTTCATTGATGGCTGCGGCGACGCTGTTGGTGCGGTGGGACTGTTGATCGGAGTTGAGCATCGACGAGTTGGACGCATTCAGTACCCGCTGGGCAACTTCATTGAGCTGCACGGTGGAGGAGGCGACTTCACGCATCGAGTCATGGATTCGTTCTACAAAGAGGTTGAAACCATTGCCCAGATGCCCGAACTCGTCCTGGCTCTCGATGATCAGACGCTTGGTCAGATCACCTTCGCCGGCAGCGATATCGTGCATGGCGCGACCCATCAGGTTCAGTGGGCGCAGCAGGACACTCAGGAGCATGCCCAGCAGCAGGATGATCAGCACCACCGCAATCACAGTAGCCACGATGGCTGAGTTTCTGAACTCGCCCAGTGCCGCGTAGGCGATGTCTTTATCCATCGCTACACCGACGTACCAGTTGACCGAGGGCAGGCCGTCCACGTGAGCGAAGGTCAGGATCTGAGTCTTGCCGGCATGCTCGCTTTCACTCAGGTCTTGCGACAGCCTGGGCGTGTTCGCCGGGTAGACTTCGGCCAGCGTCTTCATCACCAGTGAGGTGTCCGGATGAACCAGGATGCGGCCATTCGCGTCGACCAGAAACGCGTATCCGTCGCCATGCAGCCGCAGCGAACTGATCATCTTCACCAGGATTTCCAGGCTCAGGTCGCCGCCAATCACACCGGCCACGCCAGACTCACCCTTGATCGGTGTGGCAAGGGTCACGATCAAACCCTTGGTCACGGCGTCCAGATACGGCTCGGTGAGGATGGTTTTGCCGGCGCGAACGGCATCGACATACCACGGCCGGGTTCTGGGGTCGTAATCGGCCGGCATGTCATCAGGCGGCTGGGTGACGAAGGAGCCATCACTTCTGCCCTGGTAAATGCTCATGAAGGTGGCGATCAGCGTGGGTCGGCCGAGCACCCGATTCTGCTCTTCCGGGGACTGAGGCGAAGAGGCGTTTTCCGCCAGGTTCTCTACCAGAAGAATTCGCCCTGAAAGCCAGTTACGGATATTGCCGGCGGTGCTTTCGCCCGTCTGGTTAAGGTTCTCCTTGAGCTGAACGCGCAACGCATTGCGCTGCAGATAATCGTTATAGAAGGTGAACAGGGTGAAGGCGGCGATCACCACAAGGGATGCCGCCAAGAGGATTTTATGACTGAATTTTAACGATTTTCTCATGCCGGTATGAGCCTTTAGGTATTACTCGGAAATGATGTACTGCGCACGCAACGGCGTGTTATCGGCTGGCAGGCTGATTAATGAATGCCGACCGTCATATAAATAGACGGTGCACAAAACGACAGGATTCATTTCGGAAAGCGACGCAGCGTTTTTCATGATGTTTTGATAACGTCACGAAAACAAAAATGAAGTGCATGGAACGCATTCAGCGCGTGGTTTCAATGTATACCTTTCTGCAACGTCTCACGCTTCCTGAGCTCTGCGGTTTTTATGGGGATAAAAGACATGGACCGTTCACCAGGCGGCACAGGTACATCGGCAAGAGTGGTGTTCAATTGGCGTGAATCAAGCGAGGTTTCAAGTGATCGCCAGGCGTAAATTCAGCGACGCAATGCAAGGAAAAAACCTTCGCTTTCTGAAAGAGGAACAGCCTGAGTCCACACGGCAAACGCGTGCCGGTTTTCTTCTTCTGGAGCACTTTTCGCTGCCTGCTTTCACCCAGGTGCTGGACGCCATTGTCACGGCCAATCTGCTGCGACGAGATCTGTTTTCGACCATCACGCTGGGTCTTGGCGAAGGCGAGGTGGTCAGCGATCTTGGGCTGGTGATTCGCCCGGACGATCTGTTTGGGCGTGACAGCCTTGCAGGACTGGACCTGCTGGTCATCTGCGGAGGCTATCGCACCGAGTTGAAGGCAAGCGATCACCTGATCCGCTTGTTGCGCGACGCTGCCTCTCAGGGGGTAACCCTGGCAGGATTATGGAATGGTGCCTGGTTCCTGGGGCGGGCCGGCTTGCTGGATGGCTACCGATGCGCGATTCACCCGGAGCATCGACCCGCTCTCGCGGAAATTGCCAGCGTGGGCCAAGTCACCAGTGAAGCGCATGTCGCAGACCGGGACCGACTGACCGCATCAAGTCCGACAGGCGCCTATCATATGGCCTTGGAGTGGATCAAAGGTCTGCATGGCAAGGCGCTGGTAGAGGGTATTGAAGACATTCTTTCATTCGAAGAGTCCAGATACCGGCGTATCAAAACCTCGCCGTTACTGTCTGTGAGCGCCCCTTTGCGCGAAGTGATCCGGCTCATGGAGTCGAATCTGGAGGAGCCTCTGGAAATGGAGGAGCTGGCCGTTTATGGGGGGCGTTCGCGACGTCAGCTTGAGCGATTGTTCAAAGAGCAATTAGGCACTACACCGCAGCGCTATTATCTGGAACTTCGCATCACCGAAGCTCGGCGGTTGCTACAGCACACCGAGTTGTCTCAAACCGAAGTGCTGGTGGCGTGCGGATTTGTATCGCCGAGCCATTTCAGCAAGTGTTACAGCTCCTACTTCGGCTACCGCCCCTCTGCGGAGAAAAGGCGTGTCAAATAAACAAGTGAGCGAGCAGCACAATCGTGTCGATCATCAAGTTTTGTGGCATGAACGTGCTTACTCAATGCTTGTCTGTTTTTCCGACGCCTCATGCTCTGCATACCACTGTGCATAAGGCGTGTTTTTCACCTTGCGCCGATTGAAATCCTCGGCGCCATCGGTCCACCACACTTCACCACGCTCGCCCAGTGCAACTTTGGCCTTGTCGACACTGGCACGAGCCGCCTTCAGGGCTGCGGGGTCTTCGGATGCCTTGGCGGCTTTGACTGCACGACGCGCAGCCATCAGCTCATCCACCAGATGCTGGCGGACGTCGTCGCTCAAAGAGGGATTGGAGCATCGCCAGAGTTGCCCCTTGACCACAAAATACCGACCATCTGGCGTGGTCGGATTCACCCTACGAATATCCGCGGGCGACCGCGTCAGCGCCGATCAGGCCTGTCACCCGTCCGGCCAGTGCGTCCAGCCCGAACGGCTTGGTCAGCACTTGCGTGCAGGGTCGCAGGTGGCAATCGTCGAGCACCGACGTCTTGGCGTAACCGGTGATGAACAGGGTCGGCAGGCCTGGTCGACAGTCACCGGCCGCATCGGCCATTTCCCGGCCATTCATGCCGCCTGGCAAGCCTATGTCACTGATCAGCAGGTCGATGCGTGTGTCCGACTGCAGGATCTGCAAACCTGACTGTGCGTCTGCCGCTTCCAGGCAGTTGTAGCCCAGACCGCTGATGACTTCGGCGACGAGCATCCTCACCGAGGGTTCGTCGTCCACGATCAGAACGGTTTCGCCGGTGTGATGCGGCGGTTCTTCGATGACTTCCGGCTCGACGGGGCGGGGAGCGTTTTCAGCGGTGTGGCGGGGCAGGTGCATGACCACGCTGGTGCCCTGGCCTTCGATCGACTCGACGCGAATCTGCCCGCCGGACTGGCGCACAAAGCCATACACCATCGACAGCCCGAGACCGGTGCCGGCACCTATGGCCTTGGTGGTGAAGAACGGTTCAAAGGCTTTGGCGGCGATGTCCGGGCTCATGCCGATGCCCGTGTCGGTCACGCGGATGCTCAGGTGCTCGCCGGCGGGAATACCGTGGTCCGGGTCGGTGCACTCTTCAAGGGACGCATTGGCGGTCTCGATGATAATGCGCCCGCCGTTGGGCATCGCGTCACGGGCGTTCAGGCACAGGTTCAGCAGCGAGCTTTCCAGCTGGGCGTGATCGATCAACGCAGGCCACAGGTCATTCTGCGCAACCACCTTTATGTCTATCTCCGGGCCGACGGTACGGGCGATCAGCTCTTCCATGTCATGAATCAAGCCGTTGACGTCGGTGACTCTCGGCGACAGTGTCTGGCGTCGAGAGAACGCCAGCAGGCGGTGAGTCAGCGACGCCGCGCGGCGTACCGCGCCCTGGGCGACCGACACGTAACGGTCTACGTCACCGACGCGGCCCTGGGCCAAGCGTTTGGTGATCAGTTCCAGGCTGCCGGAAATGCCGGCCAGCAAATTGTTGAAGTCATGGGCAATGCCCCCCGTCAGTTGCCCGACGGCATCCATCTTCTGCGAGTGGCGCAGGGCATCTTCGATTTGCTCGCGTTCGAAAACCGCCTGTTCGATGCGCTGTTCAAGTGTCTGGTTGAGCTCTCTGACCGCCTCTTCGGCTTTTTTTCTGGCGGTGACATCGATGGATGAGCCGATCAGGCCGATCACCTCGCCGTTTTCATCGAGCAGGGGCGCTTTGGTCGAGAGCCATATCGCTGCAGAGCCATCAGCCAGGTTGACCTGTTCTTCGATCTGTTCGCTGACGTTGTTCTGCATGATCCGGCGGTCGGTTTCCATGAGGATTCGCGCCTGTTGCTGGTCATCCAGGAAATCGAGGTCCGTCTTGCCAATGAAAAACTCGGGCGGCTTGCCGATCAGGTCAGCGGTGCCACGATTGGCAACGAGCATGCGGCCCTCAAGATCCTTGGCGTAGACAACGCCGGGAACGGCAGCGGTGAATATTCTCAACAACTCGTTGAGCCGGTCGCGCTCGTCTTCGGCAGTGCGACGGCTGTCTATATCGAGCAACACGCCCGGACTGCGAACAGGTTTGCCGCGACTGTCGCGCTCGATTCTTCCGCTGGCTTCGATCCAGCGATAAATGCCGTCTTCATGCAGAACCCGGTATTCGCATCGATAGGTTTCGCTGCTCTGCAGCGCTTCCTCGATCGACTTGTCGACTCTGGCCGAATCGTCAGGATGAATAGAGGCAATCACCAGTTCCAGTGGCAAGCCTTTGGCGCACAGCTTCGGGCACAAGCCGAAGGTCCGGGCAAAACGCTCATCGCCGGTCAAATGATCGGCAATGATGTCCCACACCCAAGTGCCGACAACTGCCCCCGAATCGAGGGTAAGTTGCAGCCGCTCGGCCGCTTCCTGCGCCGCGGGAAGGGGTGGCTGGGGGGCGAATGGCCTGCCGCCATAAACATCATTGCTCATCACTATCGACCCACTTGAACGCCTGGTTCACAAAGACTCAGTCATAGGGCAGCGCAGCGGCCTGAAAGTTGTACAAAATTTATTCTATTTTGTGCCTGATGCCCGACAAAGCGATGAGTGACACTCGATCATTTCATGATCATGCAGGGAGTGATATTAAATTAATATCATCTGAGGTGCGCGCTATTTTCAGCGGAGCAGGCAGGGCGGCGCTTTCAGGTCATGCCGGGGCTGGCGAATCACCTGAAAGCGCTGGTTTCATTCAAATATTTAACGTCTTGCCAACCTCTCAATGCTGTCCGACAGGCGCAGGCAGGTTGGCAGCCTGCACCGGCGACCAGCGGGTCAGCGCATAAAACACTGCGCCGCCCAGGATGCATCCGGTAAACCAGGCGAAGTTGGCAATCGGCTTGAACCACTCGACAAAGGTGAAGCACAGACCGACCAGTGCGGTGAGCAGCAAGGCCTTGACCGCGATCCAGTTCACGCCATTGGTGTACCAGTAGCGCCCGCTCGGCGTGTCATTGAACAGGGCGTCGACATCGATTTGCTGCTTCTTGATCAGGTAGTAATCCACCAGCAGGATGCCGAACAGCGGGCCGATGCAGGCCGCCAGCACGTCCAGGGTGTAGTGAATCACTTCAGGGTTGTTGAACAGGTTCCAGGGTGTGATGAAGATCGACGCCACCGCAGCGATCATGCCGCCTGCACGCCAGCTGATGCGGCTGGGCGCCACGTTGGCGAAGTCGAAGGCGGGGGAAACGAAGTTGGCGACGATGTTGATGCCGACCGTAGCGGTCACGAAAGTAAAGGCACCGAGCAGCACGGCGGTGGTGTTGTCGATGCGCGCGACGGTCGCGATCGGGTCGTGGATCATCTCGCCGAAAATCGGCAATGTGCCTGAAACAATCACCACCGTTACCAGTGAGAACGCCAGAAAATTCACCGGCAAACCCCAGAAATTGCCGCGGCGCACGTCGGCCATGCTGCGGCAATAGCGGCTGAAATCACCGAAGTTTAGCGTCGGCCCGGAGAAATACGAGACTACCAGCGCAATGGCCATGACCACCTGGCCGAACGCCGCCCAGCCGGACAACTCCTTTTCAGCCAGGGTAAAACTGATGTTGTCCCAGCCAGCGCGCCAGACAATCCAGCCTGCCAGGGCGAACATCACCGCGTACACGGCCGGGCCGGCCCAGTCGATGAAGCGCCTGATCGATTCCATACCTGTCCAGAACACCGCGGCTTGCACCACCCACAACGCGAGAAAGCCGAACCAGCCGAGCCAGGACAGACCGAGAAACGTCACGCTTTGATACGCGGCCAGTTCCGGGAAGAAACGCAGCACCACGATCACCAGTGCGCTGGACGCCAGGTAAGTTTGAATGCCGTACCACGCCACGGCGATGAGCCCGCGAATGATGGCGGGAATGTTGGCACCGAACACGCCGAAAGCCAGGCGGCAGATGACCGGGTAGGGCACGGCGGCTTGCTGACTGGGTTTGGCGACCAGATTGGCAATCACCTGAATGATGCAGATCCCCACCAGCAGGGCGATCAGCACCTGCCAGCTGGCCAGGCCCAGGGCGAACAGACTGGCGGCGAAAACGTAGCCGCCGACGCTGTGCACGTCGCTCATCCAGAACGCCAGAATGTTGTACCAAGTCCACTTCTGCGGCACCGGCCCCAGATCGTGGTTGTGCAGGCGCGGGCTGTACCCGGCTGGGCGTTGATCTGTCATTGCGTGACTCCCTCGGTGTGTCGTAACGGGATCGGAGTACGATCGATGATTTTTTTGTATACGATCGTGTACGCAAAACATGTGCCATGCGATTTCTCGTTGATAGGGAATGGCTGCGAGTCTTGTTTTAGGGCGTTTCCACTCAGGCGGGCGGGTAAATCGGGAAAGTCCGAGCAGGTGCTTGAAGTGCACGTAAACAGGGCGCTTTTGCTCATTTACGGTGCGACTCATGCGTTTTCAGTTGAGTGGCTAGCTGGCGTTTTATTCAAATCGCGCTACTCATCATGTTCCGCATCAGGCACTATTCTTGTATACGATCTGTAATGCCAATGTGATGTGAAGCCATGATCCGACCTGACAGTGCCCCGTTGTTTCTCACGCCTGCCGCTGATGAAAAGGGCCGTGACGAACAGATTTACCAGCATGTCCTGGAAGCCATCGTCGAACACCGGCTCGCTCCGGGAACGCGCTTGCCCGAGGACGCCCTGGCCGAAGTGTTCGAGATCAGCCGCACCGGCATTCGCAAGGTTTTGCAGCGCCTGGCGCTGGAACGACTGGTGACCTTGCGCCCCAAGCGTGGCGCTGAGGTCGCGCAACCGTCGGCTCAGGAGGCACAGGATGTATTGGGTGCCAGGCAACTGATCGAGCCCGCGCTGATGGCCGATATCGCCACCCGAGTCGGTGGTCAGCGTCTGCAAGCCCTGCGTGCGCTCTGCGCTCAGGAGCATGAGGCGCAACATGCGGGGCGCCACAGCGAAGCGATTCAACTGTCGGCGCGCTTTCATGTGCAGTTGAGCGCGCTGGCGGGCAATCAGGTGTTGACCGAACAGGTCGCGCAGCTCACCACGCGGTCGTCGTTGATTGTGGCGGTGTACGGCTCGCGACGCAGTGTCGGCTGTGATTGTGGCCAGCATGTCGACTTGCTGGCCTTGCTCGAAAGCGGGCAAGGCGAACAGGCACGCGAGTGGATGGCCGAGCATTTGCGCCGCATTCGCGCCAGCCTGAATGTAGATACGCCGCTCAGCGAGACAGTAGATTTTCATAGCATTTTCAAACGGCGCTGAAGGAGTTCCGGTGCGTATTCAAGTGATCAACCCCAATACCAGCGAAGCCATGACCCACAAGATCGGCCTGGCCGCGCAAGCCATAGCGCGCCCCGGCACGCAGATCATCGCCTGCAGTCCGGCGGATGGCCCGGTGTCCATCGAAGGCCATTTCGATGAGGCGATAGCGACGCTGGGCGTGCTGGAAGAAGTGCGCAAGGGACGCGAGCAACAGGTCGACGCGCACATCATCGCCTGTTTCGGCGACCCCGGCCTGCTGGCGGCACGCGAGTACGCCAGCGCCCCGGTGATCGGCATCGCCGAAGCGGCCTTTCATATGGCCAGCCTGATTTCCACCCGTTTCGCCGTGGTCACCACGCTGACCCGCACGCGGATCATTGCCGAGCATCTGTTGCAGCGTTATGGCTTCAGTGAGTTGTGCACATCGGTGCGTTGTATCGATCTGCCGGTGCTGGCGCTGGAGGAAAGCGGGCCGGAGCTCATCGAATGCATGGCCGAACAGGCCCGTCGCGCCCGTGACGAAGAAGGGGCCGGAGCGATTGTGTTGGGTTGCGGCGGGATGGCGGATCTGGGCAGGCAACTGAGCGAGGCGATCGGCCTGCCGGTCATCGACGGCGTGGCTGCGGCGGTGAAACTGGCCGAATCGCTGGTGGACCTGGGCCTGACCACCAGCAAACACGGCGACCTGGCCGACCCCATCGGCAAACCGTTCAAAGGCCGGTTTGCTTATCTGAGCCGGTGATGGCGTTTGCCCGCAGGGCGCAGGAGCGAACGTGTTCGCGAAAGGGGCGGCATG
>NZ_WIBD01000009.1:101624-130169 GCF_009495975.1 Pseudomonas sp. SZ57
ATGAACGATGAACATACATCGTCTGCAATACCGTTCGCGAACTTGTTCGCGAAGGGGGCGGTATGAACGATGAACATACATCGTCTGCAATACCGTTCCCGAACACGTTCGCTCCTGCGGCCTTAGGCCAGAATCAAAGGCGAACCCGTACCTTACATAGCCGGCACGCCACCCCCGACCAGGGCTTCAGTTGCGTCGTGCGGCACCACAATGGTGTTGTTGCCAGGCGTCAGGATGACCTTGCGGCAATCCTCTTCCTTCTTGTCGAACAGCTTGTAGCCCTTCGCCGCATCTTCCAGTGACATCCGGTGCGTGATGATGGCTTCGGGTTCCAGGCGGCCGGCCTCGATATGCTCCAGCAATTCAGGCATGAAGCGATGCACGTGGGTCTGGCCCATTTTGAAGGTCAGGCCCTTGTCGAACGCATCGCCGAACATGAAGCCGTGGATGAACCCGGCATAAACCCCCGGCACACTGACTACGCCACCGCGTCTTACCGCCGCGATGCACTGACGCAACGCCTTGCCACTGCTGCCTTCCAGTTTCAGCGTGGCCAGAATGGTTTCAGTGGTGCTGCCCTTGGCCTCGAAACCCACCGCGTCCACTACCCCATCCACACCGCGCTTGCCGGCAGTCTGGCGAATGATCGTGTCGGCCGGGTCATCGTCTTCATCGAAATTGATCGGGATCACGCCGTAGGTTTTCTGCGCATAAGCCAGACGATACGGGTGGTGATCGACCATGAAGATCTTCTCCGCGCCGAGCATTTTTGCGCACGCTGCGCTCATCAGGCCGACCGGGCCAGCCCCATAAATGGCAACCGTCGAGCCCTGGCCAATCCCGGCGTTGAGTACAGCCTGCCAGGCGGTGGGAAGAATATCGGAGAGGAACAGAACCTTCTCGTCAGCCAGCGTGCCCGGCACCTTGAACGGGCCGACGTTGGCCTTGGGCACTCGCACGTATTCAGCCTGACCGCCCGGGACGCCGCCGTACAGATGGCTGAAGCCGAACAGCGCCGCTCCTGGTGGAATCGACTTTTTGTTGAGGATCGCGCCACGTCCGGTATTGGTGGTTTCGCAGGCCGCGAACTGGTCGAGGTTGCAGAAAAAGCAGCTGCCGCAGGCGATGACAAACGGGATCACCACGCGATCACCTTTGGCCACAGCCGTGACCGCCGAGCCGGTTTCTTCCACGACGCCCATGAACTCGTGACCAAAAATGTCGCCGTGTTCAACCGTAGGGATTTTGCCGCGATACAAGTGCAGGTCGGAACCGCAGATAGCGGTCGCCGTGACGCGCAGAATGATGTCATCTGCATGCTCGATGACAGGGTCCGGCACTGTATCGACCTTCACACTGTTCGCGCCGTGGTAAGTCAAAGCTCTCATGGTTAATCCTCAGTGGCAGCAGAAAATTCCGATCCGTTACTGAAGATGAACCATGAGGTTTTTGTTGGTTCAGCGCGATTGCTTGACGTGGGGACTAACGGTAGGTCAGTTGCGGAATGCTGTCATATCCTGCAACAGCATGCCCATCAGGCGATTGGCGCCGACACTCAGTTGACGGCCCAATCGGCTGATCAGGTGAGTCTGCGGGCTGCTGAACACCTCATGCTGCAAGGGCAGGGCACGCAATCTTCCGGCCTTTATTTCTTCCTCCACGACAAAGGTCGGCAGCAACGTCACGCCACCCTGCATGGCGAAATGCTTGAGCATCGCGAAGGTGCTGCAGGTCAGCGTCGGCTGCACGGTGATGCCCAACTGGTGCTCGGCTTGCAGCAGGATCTGGCGGATACCGTAAGACACGGCAGGCAGGGCGACACGGTAGTCTTCAAGTGCCCGCAGCTGTATCGGGCCAGGTTCTTCGGCCAGTGGATGATCTGGCGCGGTGATCACACAGACCGGTTGACGCTGATGCGCATGCGAGCGGATTTTCGGATCGGCAGCCGGGTTGAAGACCAGACCGATGTGCGCTTCATCCTCGACCACCTGGCGAATCACTTCGTTGCTGCCACAGACGTTCACGATCAGTTCGATCCTGGGGTACAGCTCGGAAAACCGGGCCAGCGGCTGCGCGAGACTTTCCAGAAAACCCTCCCCGGAGACCAGCGTCACCGAGCCGCTGTGCAGGCCTTTCAGGGCCTGAATCGAATCCAGCAAAACCTCCTGCTGCGTCAATCGCTGGCGGTAGTAGGCCAGCACCTTGTCGCCCGCCTCGGTCGGTTTGACGCCACGTCGATGACGCTCCAGCAGGGGAGAGCCCAGCTCCTGTTCCAGTTGTGCGATCTGGCGGCTCACCGCCGAAGGCGCAACGTTGAGGAAGTCGGCGGCAGCCCGGACGCTGCCCAATCGTACGGCTTCGAAAAAATACAGGATGCGTCGATCTTGAACGAGGCTCATGGGCTTCCAGTGTTGCGCTAAAGGCAACATAAATTCGATTTTTGGATTATTGCTGAGAGGGGAGAGCGCTGTCCATACTCGAATCATCAGCGCATTGCAGGCCGATAGGGCTCGTAGCGTCATCCTCTAATTCGTACAAAATCTTTGATCGGGATGCAGACATGACTTTGAAAGCAGGTGTGATCGGATTGGGCAACATGGGCGGCGGTATGGCTGCCACGCTGGCGGGCAAGGGCTTTGATGTCAGCGGCTTCGACCTGTCGCAGGCCGCGCTGGCCCAGGCCGAAAGCAAGGGCGTCAAGCCGGTTGCCGACCGCACGCAACTGATTCAGGGCGTGGACATTCTGATCCTCTCGCTGCCCAAGGCCGAGCACGTGGAATCGGTGTGCCTCGGCGCGGGCGGCATCAACGAGGTGGGGCGCAAGGGCCTTATTGTCGTCGATACCACGACGTCGACGCCGGAAATGAGCCGCAAGGTCGCCGCCGAACTGGCGAGGAACGGCATCGCATTCATCGATGCGCCGGTGTCTGGCGGCCCGAAAGGCGCTGCTACCGGCACCATGTCGATGGTGATCGGTGCCGAGGACGCTGACCTGGCGCGCGCCATGCCGGTCCTGGAAGGCATGAGCGGGACACGCGTACACGTCGGGCAATGTGGCGCAGGCAACGTCGCCAAGATCGCCAACAACATGCTCGCCGCCTGTCACCTGATCAGCACTGCCGAAGCCGTGGCGATGGCCGCGCGCGCAGGGGTCGATCCGGAAAAACTTCTACAGGGCCTGAATGCCGGTTCCGGACGCAGCGGTGCCACGCAAGTGATGTTCCCGACCTGGGTACTCAACAAGGCGTATGACTCCGGTTTCACCATGGGCCTGATGCGCAAGGACGTCGGCCTGGCCAGCGATCTGGCGGACAGCCTGGACATGGACCTGCCGCTGTCGCGCGTCGTCGCACAATTGTGGCAGGCCAGCAGTGAAACCCTGGCGGACAACGAAGACTTCTGCGCCATCGTGCAACGCACCGATGGCAAACTTTACGGTCATGGAGAATAAGCGATGAGCACTGCAAGAATCCTCGAACTGATGCGTCCTTACTGGGGCGATCGCAGTGTCATCGCCAGCTACGTCGGCGGCCAGTTCATCGAAGGCCACGGCGCGCCCGTCGAAGTGCGCAATGCCCATGACGACAGCCTGCTGCTGAGTTTCCCGGACGCCGACGAGTCGTTGGTCGAAGTGGCCGACAAGGCCGCAAAAGCTGCGCAACAACAATGGTGGGCACTGACCGCTCAGGCACGTGGCCGCGCCATGTATCAGGTGGGCAATCTGATTCGTGACGAGCTGGAAAACCTCGCGCAGATCGAATCCCTGACCGCCAACAAGCCGATCCGCGATGCCCGTGTCGAAGTGCTCAAAGTGGCCGAGATGTTCGAGTATTACGCAGGCTGGGCGGACAAGCTGCACGGCGAAATCATCCCGGTGCCGACCACGCACCTGAACTACGTGACCTACGAACCACTGGGCACGGTGTTGCAGATTACGCCCTGGAATGCGCCGATCTTCACCTGTGGCTGGCAGATCGCCCCGGCGATTGCAGCGGGCAACGCGGTCATTCTCAAGCCGTCGGAACTGACCCCGCTCAGCTCGCTGATGGTCGGCGTGCTGATCGAACGTGCCGGCGTGCCGAAAGGGCTGGTCAACGTGATTGCCGGTTTCGGTCATTCCATCGGCCAGGCGTTCATTGCCAAGGCTGACATTCGCAAGGTGGTGTTCGTCGGCTCGCCAGCCACTGGCCGGCACATCGCCGTGGCGGCAGCGCAGCGTTGCATTCCTGCGGTGCTGGAACTGGGCGGCAAGTCGGCCAACATTGTGTTCGACGACGCCGATCTGGAAGTCGCCTTGCGCGGTGCCCAGGCTGCAATCTTCTCCGGTGCCGGGCAGAGCTGTGTTTCCGGTTCGCGGCTGCTGGTGCAGGAGTCGATCTTCGAGAAGTTCACCAATGCTCTGGCGGTGGCTGCGACGCAGTTCAAGGTTGGTGATCCGAGCGACCCTGAAACCCAGATCGGCCCGATCAACAACGCCAAGCAATACAGCCATGTGAAAAACATGGTCGAGCAGGCGCTCAAAGACGGCGCGAAGCTGGTGGGCGAGCATGCTGATCCGATCCCGGAAAAGCCCGGTTACTACATCAACCCGACCGTTCTGGCAGGCTCAAACGAGCTCTATTGCGCGCAGGAAGAAATCTTCGGCCCGGTGGTGGTGGCGATTCCATTCAAGGACGAAGAAGATGCGATCCGCATCGCCAACGACAGCCGTTTCGGCCTGGCCGGTGGTGTCTGGACCCGCGATGTCGGCCGCGCTCACCGCGTTGCCAGACAAGTGCGTGCCGGGACCTTCTGGGTCAACGGTTACAAGACTATTCACGTCAGTTCGCCGTTCGGCGGCTATGGTGAGAGTGGTTATGGCCGGTCTTCCGGTCTGGATGCCCTGCGCGAGTACAGTGAAGTGAAAAGCGTCTGGGTCGAAACCGCCGCCAAGCCAGCCGCCAGCTTTGGCTACGGCGCGAGTCTGGAGTAAGCACATGTCCATTTCAAAGACGTTGATTGACGAAGCAACCGTGTGGCGCCGCACCCTTCATGCCGCGCCGGAACTGGGGTTCCAGGAGCTGAAAACCTCCGACAAGGTGGCAGAGCTGCTGAGCAGTTTCGGCATCGAGATTCACCGTGGTCTGGGCGGCACTGGCGTGGTCGGCACCCTGCGTAACGGCGACGGCCCGACCATCGGCCTGCGTGCCGACATGGATGCCTTGCCGATTCAGGAGTTGGGCGACAGCGTTCACAAGTCGACCCACAAGGGCTGCATGCACGCCTGCGGTCACGATGGCCATACCGCGATCCTGCTGGCCACCGCCAGGCATCTGGCCGAGACTCGACGCTTTCGCGGCACGGTGCATTTCGTCTTCCAGCCTGCCGAGGAGAACCTCGGCGGCGCACAGCGAATGATCGAAGACGGGCTGTTCGAGCGCTTTCCGATGGAAGCCATCTACGGCCTGCACAACTGGCCGGGTGTGCCTGCGGGGAAGGTGGTGATCAATCCGGGGCCGATGATGGCGTCGCTCGACACTTTTGAAATCATCCTGACCGGCAAGGGCAGCCACGCAGCCATGCCGGACAAGGGCAACGATCCGATCGTGGCCGCGGCCGAACTGGTCCTGGGGCTGCAAACCATCGTCTCCCGGCGCCTGTCGCCACTCGATTCGGCGGTGGTCAGCATCACTCAGTTCAATGCCGGCGAGGCGATCAACGTGATCCCGGAAACCGCCACGCTGCGCGGCACCGTGCGTTGCCTGCAAACCCCTGTGCGGGAAAAGGTTCAGCGCCTGATCGGCGAGTTCGTCGAGCGTTTGCCGACGGCCTTCGGCGTGCGCGGTGAGCTGGTCTACAACGTCGGCTACCCGGTGACCGAAAACCACGTCGAAGCAGCAGCCACGATCCGTCGTGCAGCAGTCGCCGCAGTGGGCGAGGCCAACGTGCAGTGGGGCTGCAACCCGTCGATGGCCTCCGAAGACTTCGCCTTCATGCTGCACGCCTGTCCGGGAGCCTACATCTGGATGGGCGTCGACGGCGAGAAGCCGTCGGCGGCGTTGCACAACCCGTACTACGACTTCAACGACCAGGTCATCGAACCCGGTGTCGCGGTGTGGACCTCGCTGGTGGAGCAGTGTTTGCCGGTGGCTTGAATGGCTCGCGCGCTCACGCCAGCCTTTGATTCTGGCCGTAGGCCATAGAGCTAACCGGTTCGCGAAAAGGACGGTACATCCGCAGGAAATGTACCGTCCCTGACGCTCTCGAATACGTCGCGACGCCGATGAGTGCCTGTCAGCACTCGATCAGGTTGACCGCCAGGCCGCCGCGTGAGGTTTCCTTGTATTTGTCGTGCATGTCGGCGCCGGTGTCGCGCATGGTGCGGATGGCGTGGTCCAGCGAGATGTGGTGCTCGCCGTCGCCGCGCAGGGCCATCTGGGCGGCATTGATGGCTTTCACGGCAGCAATCGCATTGCGCTCGATGCAGGGGATCTGCACCAGCCCGCCGACCGGGTCGCAGGTCAGCCCCAGATTATGTTCCAGGCCAATCTCCGCAGCGTTCTCTACCTGCTCGGGCGTCGCGCCGAGGATCTCTGCCAGGCCCGCGGCGGCCATCGCGCAGGCCGATCCTACCTCACCCTGACAACCGACTTCGGCACCGGAAATCGAAGCGTTTTTCTTGCACAGAATGCCGACTGCAGCGGCGCTCAGGAAAAAGCGCACCACGTCATCGTCATTGGCCGTGGGTTTGAATTTCATGAAGTAGTGCAGCACGGCGGGCACGATGCCAGCCGCGCCGTTGGTGGGCGCCGTCACCATGCGCCCGCCTGCGGCGTTTTCTTCGTTGACCGCGAGGGCGAACAGGTTGACCCATTCCATGGCGCTCAGGGTCGAGCCGATCACGTTGGGGTTGTCCAGGTTCTGCAGATTCTGATGCAGGCGGTAGGCACGTCGCCGCACGTTCAGGCCACCGGGCAGGATGCCGGTTTCCACCAGACCCTTGTCGACACAGGCGCGCATCGCGGCCCAGATCACCATGATTTTCTCGCGGATTTCTTCCTCGCTGCGCCAGACCTTTTCGTTGGCCATCATCAGTTCGGAAATGCTCATGCCGTGGGTCTTGCACAGCTTGAGCAACTGCGCGCCACTGAAAAAATCATAGGGCAGGACGGTTGTGTCGTTGTCCAGCACGCCGCTGGCGGCCTGTTCAGCGTCGATCACAAAACCGCCGCCCACCGAATAATAGGTCTGCTCGTGGAGTTCGCCGTTCTTGCCGTAGGCACACAGGGTCATGCCGTTGGGGTGGTAGGGGAGGCTTTCATCGAGCAGGCACATGTCCCGCTCCCAGACGAAGGTGATGGCCTGTTCGCCCGCCAGCATCAGCTGGTTATCGGCACGCAGCGCATCAATGCGCTGGTTGACCTGGCTAGGGTCGATCTGGTCAGGCCACTCACCCATCAGGCCCATGACCGTTGCGCGATCGCTGCCGTGACCGATGCCGGTGGCCGACAGAGAACCGTACAATCGCACCTCGATCCGTTCTACGCTGTGCAACCGGTTGTGATTGCGCAGCTCGGTCACGAACAGCGCACCGGCGCGCATAGGGCCGACGGTGTGGGAACTGGACGGCCCGATGCCGATTTTGAACATGTCGAAGACGCTGATAGCCATCACGAAGGTCCTTCAGGTGAGATGATGCACGGGAATTTGGTATTCCCCTTTTTCTGTTACTCATCTTTGGCTTCGGCTGTCGAAACGACAAACGATTGTTGCTATGCAACGCTTTAGCGGAACTCTTCAATGAGCAGAATCTTCAACGCACAGATGCACGCCTGGCTCCAGGTGTTCGCCTGCGCGGCCCGTCACCTGTCCTTCACCCGCTGCGCGGAAGAATTGCACGTCACCCCCGGCGCGATCAGTCAGCAGATGCGCCAGCTTGAGGAGCGCCTGGGCTTTGCGCTGTTTCACCGGGTCGGGCGCGGACTTGAGCTGACCGCTGAAGGTCAGCGTCTGGCGGTGGTCGCCAACGAAGTGCAAAGCCGTATCAGCGAAGAACTGCGCCTGCTGTATTCCGGGCGTATCGGCGGGGTGTTCAAGCTGCGCTGCATTCCATCATTCCTGAGCAAATGGTTGATGCCGCGCCTGCCACGCTTGCAGGCAGCGTTTCCGGACATCCAGTTGCGGATCATTGCCGAGGACAGCAGCGGGTCGTTGCGTGATGACGATTTCGATCTGGCCATCGACCTGAACGACGGCAGCTATCCGGGGTTGTCGACTACGCCCTTGCTGGAGGAAGAGCTGTTTGCGGTCTGCTCGCCTGACCTGCTGGTGGGCAAGCCGCCGCTGGATACGCCGAGTCAGCTGGTGCACTTCCCGTTGCTGCACGACATCACCGCCTGGCGCGGCAGCTATGAATACGCGGAGTGGGAGTTCTACCTGACGGCCATCGGTGCCGATGGCATCGACGTGCGTCGCGGCCACACGTTCAACCGTAATCATCTGACCATCGACGCCGCGCGCATGGGCATGGGCGTGGCCATTGCGCGCAAGGCGCTGATCACCGACGAACTGGAGCAGGGCTTGCTGATCGTGCCGTTCGGTCATCCGATCAAGGCCAGAAAGAAATACGTGCTGGCCTATCGCGAAGGGGCGCTCAGCACCCCGTCACGTCGCGCAGTGCATGACTGGCTGGTGAACGAGGCGCTGGGCTGACTCGCGCCGAATCAGGCAGTGCGGATCAATGGAACAGCTCGGCGATCAATACCGCGCCAATGAACGTACCGAAGTTGGCGAGGAACGACACCAGCACAATCCGCCAGCCCAGGCGGCGGAAGGCCGGGAGGTCCTTGGCAATCGACAGACCGGCGAAGGTCAGCATCGGGGTAATGACCGCCAGCAGGTTGATCGAGCTGGTGATCCGCGCAATTTCGGCGGCCCATGGGCAGGCTGGCGAGGTCAGGAACATCGCGACCAGTGACACCATGCACACTGCGGGGATCTTGCGGCGAAGCAGGTTGCACAGCACCTCTCCCGCGAAGGCGCAGAAAATCATGATGCCCATGCCGGTGAAGGCATCGCCTGACAGTGTCTTGTAGCCGACATAGTTGGCAATCAGCGCCAGTGCACCCGCCGCCAGCCAGGCACTGACCTTGCCCGACCAGCCCAGTTCCGGCACCTCCAGCGACACGTCGCTGTGGCGCAGACCTTCCTCGCTCATGGACGCCTTGGTGGTGCGGCCGATCAGCGGCTCGAGCACACGATAGCCCCAGACCGCCAGTGGCAGGGAGATGAACAGGGTGAAGTAGGTGCCGATGGTGGTGGTGATCAGGTTCGAGGCTGCCGCCAGGGTCATGACTTCCTTGGCGACTTCCGGTGTCTGTTGCGCGGCAATCGCCCCGGCAGCGGCAGCCATCATGCTGCCCGAGCCGATGCCTGAGCCCATCGCCAGCGAGTTGGGATGGAAGATCCCCAGGCTGGCGATAAACCCGGCGACAATGGCGATGAACAGCGCGCCGAACAGGGTGCCCGTCAGGTACTCGGCCAATACGCCGCGACCTTCAGGAGAGTCCATGCCATAGCGCTCGCCGATGATTGCCAGGCTCGGCTCACGGCCGACCGAGAAGGTCGCACCGATGGCTTCGCGCTTGATACCGAGCATCAGTGCGACCGGCAGACCGAGCATCACGGTGCCGACGAAGTGGCCGAACTCCTGAAACATCAGCGCCCATCCGGAAGCGAACACCACCGGCAGCGAGCCACCGACCACCAGGCCGAGCTTGGCGATGAACAGCAGCAGGGCAGGTTGCAGGATGGAAGCCGAACGCAATTGCGTGCCGTGATCGATGCCAATGGTGCCTGGCATACGGCGGCTGGCAAGGCCGATCATCGCGCCCAGCAGCAGCGCCCACACCATCGGCAACAACACCACCTTGCCGGGGCCCAGCGGGATACTGATGGCACCGATCATCTCGGCAATGATGAGGATAATGGCGGCCCAGACATACAGTTTCACCGTCGATGAAACGGCCTGATTGTCACCCGACACTGCAGCGTGTGAGTTTTGCATGATGATCCCCTTGCCTGCTGAATGGCCTTTTTCAGGCCTTATCAATCGTTATTCTGTTTTTCAGGTCGGCGCGGTGAAGCGCCAGGGCAGCGTTGAAAATTCCATGAAGTCATGGAGACCGTTATCCGGCCAAGTATTTTTATGAGGTCTGAATGTAATCCAGACCCAGGCTGCTTCGAGCCTTTGCACGGGGATCGCAGGGTGCGCTATTTGAAGGGATGAGCCTTTGAATACGGCACTTTGCTGTCCACACGCCATCGCAGTATGCATAGCGTGAGGTTGCACACCAATATTGCGAATTTTATTTATCGTTGCTTTAAACAGAACACAGAACGCCCCGTGAATGTGACGCAGCGCGCTCATCGTTATACACAAGTCCGCTTTTGATTCTGGCCGAAGGCCGTAGGAGCGAACTTGTTCGCGAAGACGATGTTTCAGGCGATACATTCTCGTGAAGGCTTGCGGCCCCTTCGCGGACAAGTCCGCTCCTACGCCCGTTGGGCAGAATCAAAACGGCCTTTTGCCCAAGGGGTAGCGAACCGGGAATGTGACGCAGCGCGCTCATCGTTATACACAAATGCGCGTTTGATGCTGGCCGAAGGCCGTAGGAGCGAACTTGTTCGCGAAAGATTCGGTATGGGCGCCAAAAAAGCATCGCCTGAAACATCGTCTTCGCGAGCAAGCTCCCACCAATTAGTAGGCGGGACTGCTCAGCTCCAGCGCCCTGGCGCATTCCTCCAGTGAGCGCCGCTGGGTGTCGGCGTACACGTCCAGTTCGTTGAGCGTCCCGCGTCCCAGCGCCCGTTCGAAATCCTGCTGATTCGAATTCGTCGCGTAATGCGCCTGTGCGTTATCGCCCAGATTGGACTGGAAGATGCCCGCCGCACTGACCGGCAAAAAGTCTTCGTACACCAGTGGCTCGAAGCGCACATGACCTGCTTCGACAAGCTGCTCCAGACTGCCGGATGCGCGCGCGGCAATGCCTGACTCGGTCGGGAAATAGCGGAAGTAGGCCAGACCCTGCCTGCGCATTTCAGCGTGGCTGTCCGGGAACGCCTTGAACGTCTCTTCCAGCAGCCCGGCATAACGCGCGGCATTCGCCTCATTGGGGAACTCGCCCAGCGTATCGCGGGCCTCGTTCAGCAGCCGGTCATACAGCTCGCGGCCTTTGGGCGTCAGGGCAGCGCCACGCTGTTCGATCTCGCCGAAGCGTGCCGAGTGGCTGCCCGACTGCCTGCCACCCTGGCCGATGAAGGCAATCGGTTCTTCCAGCGCCTTGAAGCTGGTCTGGCGCAGCAGAATCGGGCAATGACGACGCGGCGGTCCTTCGACCACTGCCTTGGGTGTGATGCCCTTGCCAGGCATGCCGGCCTGAACCGCATCGATGTCCAGCGTGCGTGGCGTCAGGTGGTTGATATGCGGACCTCGAAACGCCACCACATCAGCAATCAGGCGATGCTGAGTGTTCAGCTTCTGGTAATCGTCCAGCGAAACGGTCGCCGTGTTGTGCCAGCGAAAGGTTTCCAGCGCCTGCTGAATGAACTCGGCCGCATCGGCTTCGCTCAAGCCGCCGTCTGCCTCATGCTTGTCGATCAACGCCAGGGCGCCAGGCGTGAAGATGCTGCGCTTGCCCAGCACCTGACTGGCGAACTCACGCAGGCCGTCGCTTTCGATCAGCTCCAGACGCAGCAACGAGGTGAACACGCGAAACGGACTGACCTGCAGCGCCTGCTCATGCACGGCGCGAAAGGCGGTGGAGTGAACCGGCACGCCGGCCGCGCTCAGGTCGTAGTAACCCACCGGCTGCATGCCCATGACCGCGAACAGGCGGGCGAGGGTGGCCAGTTCCTGTGCCGTGCCGACGCGGATCGCACCGTGCCGTTCCATGTCCAGGCGCTGGATTTCACCGGTCTGGCGCAGGCTGTCCAGCACACTGCTGTCATGGCTCATGACCTGTTCGTTGACTTCACTCACCAGCGCCATCAGCGTGCCGTACAGCGGCACTTCGTGCTTGTACATCTGCGACATGGCGCGAGAAAAACCCGCGCGGATCTGATCCGGGTCGGCAAAGCGTGCTGTGCTCATCAGGGTGTTTTCTCCGTACGGGTTCAAGCCAGCGCTGCCAGGCAGCGCTCGAAAATATCCAGCCCTTCGTGCAGCACATCGGGCTCAATGGTCAGCGGTATCAGCAGGCGGATAATGTGCCGTGACTTGCCGCTGGGCATCAGCAGCAGCCCGGCGTCCCTGGCCGAGCTCAGCAGCTCGGCGAGCTGTCGGGTGCCGGGTTCGCCCTCCGCCGTGATCAATTCGACACCGCGCATGCAGCCAACACCGGTCAGCCTGCCCAGATACGGCGACAGTTTGCTCGCCTGCCAAGCTTCATAGCGTGAAACGATGGCGTGTTCCTGCTGCTCGCCCCAACTGGACAGGTTGGCATCGGTCATCTGCGCCAGTGACGCGAGGCCCGCTGCGCAGCCAATCGGGTTGCCGGAATAGGTGCCGCCCAGGCCGCCTTTGGGCAGGTTGTCCAGCAACGGCTTGCGGCCTACCACGGCGCCCAGCGGGATGCCGCCCGCAATGCTTTTGCCCAGCAGAATCAGATCGGGCTCGATGCCCAGACGACTGAACGCAAAACGCTGCCCGGTACGGCCGAAGCCGGACTGGATTTCATCGGCGATCAGCACGATGCCGTGCTTATCGCAGAACGCTCGCAATGCCTGGGCAAAGTCCGGCTGCATGGCCAGAAAACCGCCTTCGCCCTGCACCGGTTCGAAGATGATGCAGCCCACGTCGTTGACGTCGATCTCGACGCTGAACAGCCGGTCCATGGCCTTGAGTGCCTGCTCGGTGGACACGCCATTGTCCTTGCTGGGGAACGGAACGTGAAAGACCGGGCCGGGCAGTACGCCGACTTTCTGTTTATAGGGCGCTACCTTGCCATTGAGGTTCAGGGTCGCCAGCGTTCGGCCATGAAAGCCACCGTCGAAGGCGATGACCGCCGTGCGGCCGGTGGCGCCACGCACAATCTTCAGCGCATTTTCGGCCGCTTCCGCACCGCTGTTGGTGAGCATGCCGCTGAGGGGATAACTGACCGGCACGAACTGCGTGAGCTGCTGCATGAAGCGGATGTACGGGTCGTGAGGCGTGGCGTTGAAGCAATAGTGGGTGAGCTTTGCTGCCTGATCCTGAATGGCCGTGACCACCTGCGGGTTGCAATGCCCCAGATTGAGCACGCCGATGCCGCCGACGAAGTCGATGTAGCGTTTGCCGGCGGTGTCCCAGACTTCAGCGTTGCGGCCGTGGGACAGCGTGATGTTGTGGACAAACGAAATGGATTCGCTGATGTGTTCGCTCATCGGTCTGGCCCCGACTCCGGGTGATCATGATGGCCTTATCCAAACAAACATCGGGCAGCGCTCGCAAACGAAATAAAATCACCGGGTCATTCCAATAATTCCCGATGTAATGGCTTTTCTGGCTGCTAATGATCAGAAGTTCATTCCTAAAAGGAATCATGTTTTTCAAAAACGTCGTTTGTAGCCCGACCCTTAGTGGCTTGATACTGAGGTCATCGATGATTTCCACCGTGGTTTCATGACAGGAGAATCAACATGGTTGCCGAGTTACTAGCACGTCTGGGCGTGGCGAGCAGTGCCCACACACAAGGGGACTATCCGGTTTACACCCCGATTGATGGCAGCCGGATTGCCTCGGTCACGCTTGAAGGCAAGGCACAGGTGGTGGCGCGAATCGACAGCGCCCACAGCGCGTTTCTGAAGTGGCGCACAGTGCCGGCCCCACGGCGTGGCGAGCTGGTGCGGATCTTTGGTGAAGTGCTGCGTGAGCACAAGGCTGATCTGGGCGAACTGGTGTCGGTCGAGGCCGGCAAGATCACTCAGGAAGGTCTGGGTGAAGTGCAGGAAATGATCGACATCTGCGACTTTGCCGTTGGTCTGTCGCGTCAGCTGTACGGTCTGACCATCGCCTCCGAGCGTCCCGGTCATCACATGCGCGAAACCTGGCACCCGCTGGGTGTGGTCGGCGTGATCAGCGCGTTCAACTTCCCGGTTGCGGTCTGGGCCTGGAACACCACGCTGGCGCTGGTCTGCGGCAACCCGGTGATCTGGAAACCTTCGGAAAAGACCCCGCTGACGGCACTGGCCTGTCAGGCGCTGTTCGACAAGGCGCTGAAGATTTTCGGTGATGCGCCCGCAGCACTGGCGCAATTGGTGATCGGTGATCGTGACGCCGGCGAAGCGCTGGTCGATGACCCGCGCGTGCCACTGATCAGCGCCACCGGCAGCACCCGCATGGGCCGTGAAGTCGGTCCGCGTGTCGCCGCCCGTTTCGGGCGCAGCATTCTGGAGCTGGGTGGCAACAACGCGATGATTCTGGCCCCGAGCGCCGATCTGGACCTGGCCGTGCGTGGCATTCTGTTCAGTGCGGTAGGCACCGCCGGTCAGCGTTGCACTACGTTGCGCCGCCTGATTGTGCACCGTTCGATCAAGGATGAAGTGGTCGCCCGCGTCAAGGCAGCCTACGCCAAGGTGCGCGTCGGTGATCCGCGCGAAGGCAATCTGATCGGTCCGCTGATCGACCAGCAAGCGTTTTCGGCCATGCAGAACGCGCTGACCAAGGCCCGCGACGAAGGCGGGCAGGTGTTCGGTGGCGAGCGTCAGTTGCAGGACAAATACCCGAACGGCTACTACGTCACGCCGGCCATTGCCGAAATGCCTGGCCAGAGCGACGTCGTGCGTCACGAAACCTTCGCGCCGATTCTCTACGTGCTGGCCTACGACGACTTCGAAGAGGCCCTGCGCCTGAACAACGAAGTGCCGCAAGGCCTGTCGTCGTGCATTTTCACTACCGACCTGCGCGAGGCCGAGGCTTTTCAGAGCGCCGCGGGCAGCGATTGCGGTATTGCCAACGTCAATATCGGCACCAGCGGTGCGGAAATCGGCGGGGCATTTGGTGGCGAGAAGGAAACCGGTGGCGGTCGCGAGTCCGGCTCCGATTCGTGGCGCGCCTACATGCGCCGGCAGACCAACACCGTCAACTATTCCCGCGAGTTGCCGCTGGCTCAGGGCATCGTGTTCGACTGATGTGAACCGGGCGCTTATTACCGACATTGCTGGAGTTTTTCGATGGTGCAGTTTGCTGAAGGCTGTCTGTGGGAACAATTGACTCCGCAACGTCCGGTCAGCCCGGCCCTGAGCGGCGAGCGGAGCGCCGACGTGTGCATCATCGGCGCCGGGTTTACCGGTCTGTCGGCGGCGTTGCGCTTGCTGGAAGGCGGCAAGTCGGTGTGTGTGGTCGAAGCGCACCAGGTCGGGCATGGCGGTTCCGGACGCAACGTCGGTCTGGTGAATGCCGGGACCTGGGTGGCGCCCGATCAGTTGGACAAGGTACTGGGCAGCGTCGAGGCCAGCCGACTGAATAGCGCATTGGGCGCGGCACCGGCTCTGGTGTTCGCGACCATCGACCAGTACCGCATCGATTGTCAGGACACGCGCACCGGCAACCTGCACATGGCGCATAACGCCAAGGGCCTGGCTGACTTGCGCAGCCGTGCCGCACAGTGGCAGCGGCGCGGTGCCAACGTCGAATTACTGACCGGCAAACCCTGCGAAGACGCCTGTGGCACCGACAAGGTCAGCGGTGCGTTACTCGATCACCGCGCCGGCACGGTGAACCCGATGGCCTATGTCTCGGGCATGGCGCTCAACGTGGTGGCGCAGGGTGGGCAAGTGTTCGGTGATTCTCCTGTCAACGGCTTGCAACGCACCGCTGACGGCTGGAAGGTCTCTACTGCTGCGGGCAGTGTGAGCGCCGAGAAAGTGATCATCGCGTCCAATGCCTACACCGAAGGCGAGTGGACCGATATCAAGGATCACATTTTCACGGGTTACTACTATCAGGTCGCTTCGCAGCCACTCAGCGGTGCCGAGCAGGCGCAGATTCTGCGCGGCGGGCAGGGTTCGTGGGATACGCGCACGGTGCTCAGCAACATTCGTCGTGATGCCCATGGGCGTCTGCTGCTGGGCAGCCTGGGTAACGCCGGCAATTATCCGCTGTGGTTCATTCGTCAGTGGGCGGATCGCGTCCAGCAGCATTACTTCCCGCAACTGGGCCGGGTCGAGTGGCAGAGCACCTGGACCGGGCGCATCGGCTTCACGCCGGACCACTTGTTGCGTCTCTTCGAACCTGCGCCAGGCTTGCTGGCGGCGACCGGTTTCAACGGCCGGGGGGTGACCACCGGAACACTGGTGGGCAAATGCTTTGCCGATTACCTGCTGACTAACGATGCGACTGCACTGCCGATGAGTTTCTCAAGCGGCAAAAAGGTCTTGGGCAGTTCGCTGCGCAGCCTGGCCTACGACACGGGTTTCACCCTGTATCACGCCGGACAATGCCTGCGCGTGGTGCTTTGAACCGAGCGGGTTCAGCTCGTCCTGCTCTTGATGCGCAGCTCTGCACACAGTCCGCCCTGCGCCGAGTTGCGCAGGTGCAGGCTGCTTTCCAGTTTGCGCACGATCATGTCGACGATCGCCAGCCCCAGCCCTGCGCCATTGCTGTGACCCTGACTGTAGAAACGTTCGAACAGGCGCGCCTTCTGCTGTTCGTCGATACCCGGCCCTGCGTCTTCGACTGAAAGGTGCGCGCTGCCATCTTCCTGGGTGTGCAGGGCGACGCGTATCTCGCTGGCGGTCGGGGCGAAATTCAGCGCATTGGTCAGCAGGTTCTGCAGGGCAATGGTGATGGCTGCCGGGTCGCTGCGGATCACGCAATCCTCGCCTTCCTCGAACACCAGATCGACGCGCTTCTCCAGGGCCAGCGGCGTGAGTTCGGCCATCTCCTCGCGTACCAGCGTGTTCAGCTCGAAGGTCTGTAACTGGCTGACTTCAAGGCGCGGTTCCAGGCGTGCCATGGTCAATAACTGACTGGCCAGGCGGGCGGCGCGATCGACGCCATGCACGAGGAAATCCAGTGCTTCCAGGCGTTGCTCCGGGGTTTCGGCCTGGCGCGCGTTCTGCGCGTGGATGCGCAGGATGGTCAGCGGCGTGCGCAGTTCGTGGGCCGCGTCGGCGATGAAGCGTCGCTCGCGTTCCAGCACACTTTCGATCTGGGTCAGCAGGCGGTTGAGCGCGTACTGCATGGGCTCCAGTTCTTTGGGCAGGGGCGTTACATCAAGCGGTTCGAGGCTTTCGGCATCGCGCTTGCGGATGACCCTGGCCATCGCTTGCAGCGGGCGCAGGCCCCAGCCGATAGCCAGCCAGATCGCCACTACCAGCAGCGGCACACCGATCAGCGTCGGCCACAGCGTGTGACTGACAATGCGCTGAATCAGGTCCTGGCGCACGTCATCGCGCTCACCCACCCAGATCAGAAAACCCTGCTGTGGATCGGCGAGGAGAAAGCCGCACCACTCGTGCCCGTTCTCGACCAGATCATGGGAGCCTTCGGTTGCCGGAGGTGCACTGAGCAGCGGGGCTTCGGCCGAGCGCACCAGCAGCTCGCCCGAAGTTCGCCAGACCTGAAAGGTCAGCCGGGTTTCGTAGGGATGGGCCACGCCGCTGGTGCCGACCCGGCTCATGGCCTGATCGAACGCCTGATACAGCTTGTCGAGGTCCTGCTCACCCGCTGCGCGCTGACGCAGCACACCTTGTAGCAGGCGTGCACTCTGGGCCAGCTGTGCATCGTAGACTTCTTCGATTTCGTGATGGCTGTCGCGCAGGGCGAGCAGGCTGATGGTCAGGTCGCCGAGCAGCAACAGCATCAGTACCGGGATCAGAATGCGCGCGCGTACCGAGGTCATGCCTTGAGCTCCAGCAGGTAGCCGACGCCGCGCACGGTACGGATCAGCTCGGTGGACAGCTTCTTGCGCAGGTTGTGAATCAGCACTTCCAGCGTGTTGCTTTCGACCTTGTCCTGCCAGCCGTACAGGGTATTGGACAAACGCTCGCGGGTAACCACCTTGCCGGGGCGGATCATCAGTTGATGCAGCAACTGATACTCCATCGGCGTCATCGGTACTTCGCTGCCCTGGAAACTGACCTGTTGCGACGCCGGATCGAGGCTGATGCCGGCGTGTTCCAGCAGCGGTTGCGCACGGCCCTGGCTGCGCCTGAGCAGGGCGCGGACCCGGGCTTTCAGTTCATCGACATCGAATGGCTTGATCAGGTAGTCGTCCGCACCGGCATCCAGACCGGCAATACGGTCGGCAGTCCCGTCGCGTGCAGTCAGGATCAGCACCGGCAGGGTGAGTGCTTCAGCGCGCAACTGGCGCAGCAGGTCCAGGCCATCCATGCGTGGCAATCCGAGGTCGAGCAGCAACAGGTCGAATGGCTCGCTGCGCAAAGCGTGCAGCGCGCTCAGCCCGTCCTCCAGCCAGTCGAGGGTATAGCCCTCGGTATTCAGGGCCACGCGGATGCCTTGACCAATGGCTCGATCATCCTCGACGAGAAGCAGGCGCATAGGGTTTGACCGGTGAGTGTGGGAAGAAGGGCGCCATGATGCCGTCAGCAGGCAGCAGCGCGAAGTGCCGTGTGTCCGGGAAGATGTTACGAGCTATTACGTATTAAGCTTTTCCTAAGATTCGTTTCGCACAGTAGGCGCTCCTTAACTGCTTGCGAGTATCTGTCATGCGTAAAGTCCTGCTGATTTCCCTGTGTCTGGCCAGCCCGCTGGCACTTGCCGGGCCGCAATGCACCACGGCTGACAAGTCCCAATGGCAGGATCAGGCCAAATTCCAGGAGCAGCTCAAGGCTCAGGGTTACGAGATCAGCAAATTCAAGGTGACTGACGGCAACTGCTACGAAATCTATGGTTTCGACAAGGACAAGCGCAAGGTCGAGATCTATCACGATCCGGTGACGGGTAAAGCGGTGAAGACCGAGACCAAGTAATGAGCCGTTTTTCCCTGCGCCTGTGGGACCCGCTGGTCAGGCTGTTTCACGTCTCGATCGCGGGTGTCTTCGTTGCCAATTATTTCTTCAATGAAGCAGGGGGCGACTGGCATATCTGGCTGGGCTATTACGCGGTTGCCTGGCTGGCGGTGCGCGTGGTGTGGGGATTCATCGGGCCTCGCAGCGCACGCTGGAGTGATTTCTGGCCACATCCGGAGCGCCTGCGTGCGCACATGCGCTCGCTGATCGACCGGCGGCCGATCCATCGGCTCGGCCATTCCCCGCTCGGCGCGCTGGTCATGGTACTCATGATGGTGCTGATCTTCTGCATGGGCCTGACCGGTTTTCTGATGGAAGAGGTCGATGCCTTGTGGGGCGCCGACTGGCCGCAGGATATCCATGAAATTCTCGCCAACACCTTGTGCGCCCTGGTGGTACTGCACATGGCCGCCGCCATCTTCGAAAGCTTTCAAGTGCGTGACAACCTGCCCTTGTCGATGCTGACAGGCAAGCGACGTCCGTTGCCCGAAGATCGCCATCGCTGAAACCACACCTTTGTTCCTCTTTACAGTGATGCCTCCCGATGCGTGTTATTTCCCGAAACCTGACTGCATGGAGCGCAGGCCTGATTGTTGTGGCGATTTTTCTCAGTGCGTGGCTCAGCCATCCACAGCACCGTATTGCGCCCTTTGCGCTCAGCCCCGCGCCAGTTGGCGCTGAGAGCGTGGCGCCCAAGGCGTCGTATATTTCGCGTTTCGCGTCTTCCGACCTTGACGACTTCGTGCATTCCTCAGCCGTGACGGCGTTGCCCGGCGGCGATCTGATGTCGGTGTGGTTCGCCGGCTCTCGCGAAGGCGCGGGCGACGTTGAAATACGCACCTCGCGCTTCGATGCGGCCAGTGGCGAGTGGGGCGGCGAGCAGGTGCTGGCAACCCGTGAGTCCACCCAGTCGGGCACCGGTAAATACATCCGCAAACTGGGCAATCCGGTGATCGCCCTGGCTCCGGACAATCGCCTGTGGCTGTTCTACGTTTCAGTCTCGGTCGGCGGCTGGGCGGGCAGTACAGTCAACGCCATGGTCTCCAGCGACATGGGCGCCAGCTGGTCACCGCCGTGGCAATTGGTGACGACGCCGTTTCTGAACATCAGTACGCTGGTGCGCGGCGCGCCGGTGTTTCATGCCGACGGTTCGATCGGCCTGCCGGTCTATCATGAGTTTCTCGGCAAGTTTGCCGAATACCTGTACCTGAGCGCCGACGGTGAAGTGATCGACAAGTTTCGCATCAGCCGTGGCAACAACTCCCTGCAGCCCACCGTGGTGCCTTTGGATGAGCAGCGCGCCGTGGCCTTGTTGCGCTATGCCGGCGAGACGTTCCACCGGGTGCTGGCCAGCCGCACCGAAGACGGCGGGCAGAGCTGGAGCGAGCCGTATCCGCTGACCCCGAGCAACCCCAATTCTTCGCTGGCTGCGGTTGGTGTGCCGGGCAGAGGGCTGCTGGTGGCGCTCAATGACCTGCGCGAGGGGCGCTTCAAGCTCAGCCTGTACGGCACTGATGAAGAGATGAACGTCTGGAGGCCCTTGATGGATTTTGACAAGTCGCCCGACCCGCTGGGCACGCCGTTTACCCTCGAGGCGTACAAGGAGGTGATCGGCGAGGGCTTCCGCAGTTCCAGTGGCGCACTGCGTCAACCGATGGAAGAGGCGTTTCTGAGCAATCTTGACCAACGCGTCTGCTCGCCCCAGGGCTGCGACTTCGAATACGAATACCCGTACTTCATCCGTAGCCCGGACGGCCTGTATCACCTGGTCTACTCATGGAATAACACCTTCATCAAGCATGTCAGCTTCAACGAGGCCTGGCTGGCGGAGCAACTTTTATGATCGCGTTGGGATTGGCTCATCTGGCGTTTGCCTGGACCCTGTTTGTACTGTTGGCGCCCTTGACCGCATCGTTATGGTGGCGCTGCGGACTGCTGGCCGCCGCCTCGCTTTTGAGTGTGATCTCGATCGACGGGCTGTCGATGGCGTCCTATGCCCGTAGCCTGACCGATGACCTGGCCATCAGCAGTCTGGTGCTGCTGGGCTGGCTGACCCTGCAGCGCTTGGGCGTGCTCAAGCCGATGGCAGCGTCCAGGCGCGGGGTGATGCTGTTGGTGTTCGCTGCGCTGGCACTGACCCTGTACCCGGCTACGCTGGGTCTGACGTATTTCGATCCGTATCGCTGGGGCTACAACCCAAGGCCGATGATCATGATTGTCGCTGTCATCGCATTGGGACTGGTCTTTATGCGCAATGCGCTGGCCGCCGTGATGCTCAGCGCTGCGACGCTGGCCTTCACTTTCCGCATCAAGCCATCGGAAAATTATTGGGATTACCTGATCGATCCGCTGCTTGGCCTTTACTGTTGTGGGGCCTTGCTGATCCTGGCTGTCCGTTTTGTTTATCGCCGTGCAATGGAGACGCGCCGTCCGGCCGCTCTGTCTGTCGGCAATGTCTAGAGGAATGACGATGAGTTGGTTGCAATCGCGACGCCTGCATTATTGGCTGGGCGCGGTCATGGTGGTATTCCTGCTGTCGGCGTTGCTGAGAGGTGTGTTCTTCTACGGGTTTTCCGGCATCGAACCGGGCACGCTGTTCACGCATGGCGAGGTCGCACAGACGCTGGGCATCGGTTTGCGCTTCGACTTGCGCCTGGCGCTGCTGATACTGCTGCCGATCGCGCTGCTGCTCTGGTTGCCGGGCTGGAACCTGATCAGCGTGCGTGCCTTGCGCTGGCTGGCGCGAGGCTATCTGATCGTGGCGCTGGCGATCCTGACGATGATTTACATCGTCGATTTTGGCCATTACGCCTATCTCGGGGTCAGGCTCAACGCCAGCGTGCTGCGCTATCTGGAGGATGCGCAGATTTCCCGGGACATGCTCTGGCAGACCTATCCAGTGTTGTGGATCACTGCCGGCTGGCTGCTCACGGTCGCAGTGCTCGGCTGGGTATTGATCAGGCTTGAGCGTGTCACCCTGGACCGTGAGGCCAGGCCAATCAAACGCGGGTCCGTGGTCTGGGGTTCGGCCCTGATGGTCTGTGCAACCTTTCTCGGCCTGTTGGGCCGGGTCGAGAATCTCAATCTGGAAAACCCGGTACCGCTGCGCTGGAGCGATGCGTTCTTCTCCGGCAACAGTCAGGTGGCGGCGCTGGGACTCAACCCGGCGTTGTTCCTGTACGACACGCTCAAGGTCTCGCAGTCGAACTTCGATGAGCCCGAGGTGCGCAAGCACTATGAACGGGTCGCGCGTTATCTGGGCGTCCCCCAGCCAGACGTGCAGGGGTTGAGTTTCAAACGTCACCAGACCGTGCAGCCTTACCGGCTGCCGGGCGAGCGTCCGCCGAATGTCATGTTCGTCATGCTCGAATCGCTGGGCACCAGTGCTGTCGGCGCCTACGGCAACCCGCTGAACCCGACGCCGAACCTGGACCATCTGGCCACTCAAAGCTGGTTCTTCAAACACTTTTACGTGCCGGTTACCGGCACCGCGAAAACGGTCTGGGCGAGCATCACCGGGGTGCCCGACGTGACCCGGCAGGAGACCGCCACGCGCCATCCGCTGCTCACCCGGCAAAACACCATCATCAACGACTTCAAGGGGTACGAGAAGCTGTACATGATTGGTGGCAATTCCGGCTGGGCCAACATGAACGCCTTGATCCGCCGCAGTATCGATGACGTACGTCTCTACGACGAGCGCGACTGGAAGTCACCGCAGGTAGATGTCTGGGGGATTTCCGACCTTGATCTGTTCAAGGAGAGCGACCGGATCCTGCGTGCGTTGCCAGCCGACAAACCGTTCTTTGCCTACGTGCAGACCGCGGGCAATCATCGGCCGTTTACCATTCCACAGGACAACGACGGTTTTCAGGTCAGTGACAAGACCGTGGAGCAGGTCCAGGCCGCCGGTTCGCGCAGCGTGGAGCAGTACAACGCAGTGCGCCTGCTGGACTTCAATATCGGGCGGTTGATGGAACTGGCCAAGGCGGGCGGTTACTACGAAAACACCATCTTCGTGCTGTTTGGCGATCACAACACGCGCATCAGCCAGATCCCGCACATGGCGCCGGCGTTCGAGCAACTGGGCCTGGAGAGCAACAACGTCCCGCTGTTGATTCACGCCCCAGGCCTGCTGGGCACACGGGTCGTCGACGAAGCGGTCGGCCTCGCCGACCTGTTGCCGACAGTCGCCGGGATGGCCGGTATGGACTTCACCAGTGGCACCATGGGCCGTGACATTCAGCAGGCGGCTCCGGAAGGTGAGCGTGTGGTGCCGCTGGTACTGCGCGAAGGTACGTTCCCGCTGATCGGCGGTGTCACGCGCAACTACCTGCTGCAAATGGAGCACGACGGCAGTTCGCCAACGCTCCACGACCTGTCTTCCCCCACGCCGCTGGACAACGTTGCCGAACAGAACCCGCAAGAGTTCGAGCGGCTGCGCGACCTGACCCGCGGCCTGCATGAAACCTCGCGCATGATGCTGTATCAGAACGTGCGTTGACGGGGCGCGTCGGCTTTATTCAGGGGCACACGCGAGCCGCCGGTCGAGTCGGTGGCTTGCGTAAGGATGGCATCGCAATTAGATGATGTTAAAGTGCTTGCTCCTGTGAACCGCGCACTCACCAAACGCGTATAGGGCTCGGTTTTCGACTATTGTCTTTAGCTGAGCGCGTATTTCGCGGGGAGTTGTAGACCGTCGTCTTGTAACCCTGACTCTTTTTCTTTATGGATTGTGGTATTTCATCGCAAACGCAGGAAAAAACTGTCAGATTTTGCTCTGAATCTGTATTTTGGCGGCCTGTTTTCGCTCGGATGCGTTTTCTGCCCATTGCACACTCAAGAGCCTTCCTGGATGCCGGCAAGTTTTTCATCTGTTACCCCGCCGAAACTGCTTGATGCACTGCGTGCTGAGACGAGTCAGTTGCACGTCAGGCTTGAAAAACGCATGCCATTTTTTTCATCCGCTCTGGATCGCGCCCATTACCTGCGCCTGCTTCAGGCTTACTACGGTTTTTATGCACCGCTTGAAGCGATCCTGCATGCCAGTGCCTTGATCCCCGCGGAGCTTATCCCGATCGAGAGGGTCAAAACCCCTGTGCTGGTCGAGGATTTGCGTGCGTTGGGGCTGTCCGATTATGACATTGGCCAATTGCCCCGCTGCGAACAGTTACCCGCTGTTGATTCTCCCGGCGCCTGTATGGGGGTGATGTATGTGCTGGAAGGGGCGACATTGGGCGGGCAAGTGTTGCGACGCGAAATAAACAAGCGTCTGGGTCTGGATGAGCAAAGTGGAACGGCCTTTCTCGATGTGTACGGTGCCCGCACCGGACCTCGCTGGAAAGCGTTTCTTGATCATCTGGATGAAGTACCCCGAGAAGTTGCCTTTACTGATGCCGCCGCTTTTGCAGCGCACTCCACATTTGCATGTTTCGAGCACTGGCTCGAGGGTCAAGAGGTACTGTTATGAGCCAACTCGACAAAGATGCCTTTGAAGTCCTCCTGGCCAATTGTGCGGATGAGCCCATTCAGTTTCCCGGCGCCATTCAACCTCATGGCCTGCTGTTCACGCTGACAGAGCCCGAGCTGACGATCCTGCAAGTCAGTGCCAATGTGCAGACCGTGCTGGGCCATGTGCCCGAGCAGGTGCTCGGCAAGGGGCTGGACTGTGTGCTGGGCGCTGGCTGGGCCGACGTGATCCGAAGCGCCAGTGCTCATGATTCGTTCATCGACGCGCAACGCCTGCTGATGTCGATCAACGGCATCGAGTTCGAAGCCTTGCTGCACCGCCATCAGGGCGTTCTGGTTCTGGAGCTCGAAATTCAGGGCAAGGATGCGCAATCGGTCAGTTATTCCGAGCGCACCGGCAACATGGGGCGCATGTTGCGTCAACTGCACGCTGCGAGTGATCTGCAGACCCTGTATGAAGTCAGCGTTCGCGAGATCCAGAAAATGACCGGTTACGACCGGGTGCTGATCTACCGTTTCGAAGAGGAGGGCCATGGTCAGGTGATCGCCGAAGCATCGGCGCCAAGCATGGAACTCTTCAACGGTCTGTTCTTCCCGGCATCGGACATTCCCGAGCAGGCGCGCGAACTCTATCGCCGCAACTGGCTGCGCATCATTCCCGATGCCGATTACACCCCGGTGCCCCTGGTGCCTCAACTGCGCCCGGACACTCAGCAGCAGCTTGATCTGAGTTTTTCAACGTTGCGCAGTGTTTCACCGATCCACTGCCAGTACATGAAGAACATGGGCGTGCTGTCATCCATGAGCGTGTCGCTGATTCAAGGCGGCAAGTTGTGGGGATTGATCAGTTGCGGCAACCGCACGCCGCTGTACGTGTCCCACGAACTGCGCAGTGCCTGTCAGGCGATCGGCCAGGTGCTGTCCCTGCAGATCAGCGCCATGGAAGCGCTGGAAATAAGCCGTCAGCGAGAGGCGAAGGTCAGGGCGCTCGAGCAATTGAATCTGGCCATGGCCGGGTCCGAAGAAAACGTCTTCGATGGCCTGGCGCAGCAACCACAGTTGTTGATGGATATGGTGGGCGCAACCGGCGTCGCCATCATCGAAGACCGGCAAACGCATTGTTTCGGCATCTGCCCTGAGCCGTCCGACATACGTGCGCTGCATGCGTGGATGATCGCTGGTGGCGAACCAGTGTATGCCAGTCATCATCTATCCAGTGTCTACGCGCCTGCCGAGGCTTATCAGCCAATCGCCAGCGGCGTGTTGGCGATGAGCCTGCCAAAACCGGTCGACAACGGTGTTATCTGGTTTCGTCCCGAGGTCAAGGAAACGGTCCAGTGGAGCGGTAATCCGAAAAAACCACTGGATATGGAGAGCTCGGCAGGCGGCATGCGTCTTCGGCCGCGCACCTCGTTTGAGATCTGGAAGGTCGAGATGACCGGGATCGCTACGAAGTGGAGCTATGGCGACGTGTTCGCTGCCAATGACCTGCGCCGCTCCGCCCTGGAAAACGACCTTGCCCGTCAGGTGCGCAGGGAGCAGCAGGCTGTTCGCGCCCGCGACGAACTGGTAGCGGTTGTGTCCCATGATTTGCGTAACCCTATGACGGTCATTTCCATGCTCTGCGGGATGATGCAGAAATCGTTCAGCTCCGATGGGCCGCATACGTCGCGACGTATCTCCACGGCAATCGATACCATGCAGCAAGCGGCCAGCCGCATGAATGTGTTGCTGGAAGACCTGCTCGACACCTCGAAAATCGAAGCAGGCCGTTACACGATTACGCCGCAGCCGCTGGAAGTCAGCCAGATATTCGAGGAGGCCTATACCTTGCTGGCCCCGCTGGCGATGGATAAATCCGTCGAAATTTCCTTCAACGCCGAGCCGGACATCAAGGTCAATGCTGACCCGGAGCGCCTGTTTCAGGTGCTGTCCAACCTGGTTGGCAACGCTATCAAATTCACCCCGAAACTGGGCAAAATCGACGTGTCAGCCATGTCCAACGGCTCTGAAATCGTGTTCACCGTGCGAGACTCCGGCGAGGGTATCCCTCCCGAGCAGTTGCCGCATATCTTCGAACGCTACTGGACCGTCAAGGAAGGCAACCCGACCGGCACCGGCTTGGGCCTTTACATCTCCCAGGGCATCGTCAAGGCTCATGGTGGAGAACTGGTAGCGCAAAGCCGGGTGGGCGAGGGCAGCGAGTTCCGCTTCACGGTGCCAATGGCGGTTTGATCGCTTTCTCAGGCTTGCAGTGAGTTTCAGCTCAAGCCTGAGTCGCATCAGCCCTGATACCAGTTAGTAGCCTTTTCGATGTATTCAACGTTCGCTGGAAGTACCTCGCGCAGGAAGGCGAGGTACTTGTCCATCAACGCCTTGCTGGGAAAGCGCGCGGCAAAGCCGGTGGTGATATCGTCGCAATGGATAATGACCATCAGGCGTTTGTGATCGACCGTGACAAATTCGTGCAGTTGCCATGGGGCGGTTTGTCGATGGTGGACAGGGTTTTCCCAATTCAGCAGTTTGATGGCGGCGATGAAGGCCATCGCCACCGGGCCGACCAGAAAGAGCAACGATCCGGTCAGGATGGCGACGAGTCCGAATACCAGCATGACGAAAATGGCGATGCCTTTGAAGAAGCTTGAGGCGAAGTCGGGGTAGTGGAGGTAATACTCGACCGTGGCTCCATCGGTTTTCAGGGTGTAGTTGAAGATGGTTTTTTGGCGGATGAGCAGGCCTACGAAATAGGCAAGATACCCTACAAGTGCAAGTATTGTGTATACCAAAGAATAAAGGCTATCCGAAAACATTATCCAGCCTCCCCAAATAAAAAGTGAGCTGGCGGTCAGATAGAAGGCGATAAATCCAAACTGTGTGATCATGATCTCTTTAGGTGACCTCGACAGTGTTTTGATTTTCCAGTTTAAAATATCTTTGCCTTTCGGTAGGTCTAAAGCTTTTTCTTGCTGAGTCATATAGGTGTGCTCTCTGCAACTTCCAGGGTAAGGGAACCAGTCCTGCTTGATGCCTTTACCGCGAGTTCCATGGCCGCCAAGCCGTCAATAGAGGTATCGCCTCTTGTGCCAAGCTCCATCTGAAAAAGATAGCTTCTATCGTCCTCGCCGGAATTTATAAGGTCGGCCGGATACCAGAGTTGTAGCTCCAGAAGAGTTGCTTCCTTGTCGAGCGGCACCCAGCTTTCCCAGATGAGGTCCTCGTTTTCAGGGGGCATTAGAGGATAGGTGAAGTCTTCACTAGCCTTGGCAGTTGGTTTGTTAGTGAGCATCCCGAACTGTTCGACTTTCCTGAATTTTCCGCGGTTCAAAAATGCTTCATATATTGGGGTATCTATTTTTTCTACAGGTAGCACGCCCCACGGGCGCTTGCTACTTACAATGTTGAAATAGACAGATTTGCCGCGTAAAAAGTGTGGGAAATACACCTGTACTCCAGCGCCATTTTGCACAGCGACACTCATATAGTCGCCTTTGCCAAGGTAACGATCCTCATAACGCACGGTGCTTTTTACATGAACCTGCGGAGATAATTGAATTTCCATCAACGCGCTTATTTCTTCATTCTTACCTTTTGCAGTCTCGTCGTAGCGATAGTCCATGGTTCTTGACCAACAGCACTTACGTAGCCACCAACCCACACTGTCTTGCTTGAAATAGTTTAGGGTCATCGTGGCAAGGAGATAAATAAATCCAACTGCCATCAGGGCTACGCTGAACCACCAACTCATCGCAATAATCGTAAAAGCGCTAGCAGGGAAAACGCCTGCTAATAGCTGGGCCGAAGAACCTAAACCCATCAGGAATACAGCAACTCCCTTAATACGGAGTCCGTGTTTTTCATCTGAAGTTTTAGCTGCGTAAAAATCATCCCAAACGTCAAATAGCTCTAATGTAGTCGCCGCTATCCCAAACGCCCCCATCGCCACCATCGAACCTCTAAACCCCCTTATCGCATCCCCCCAAACCGCATTACCTCGTGCCTTCCAGTAAGCCGCCGATTTATCGAGAATGCCTATGTTATAGCCGCCAATAGAAAGGGGCTTCGCATCCCTGATAACCGCCCACGGTG